>JAFGQY010000041.1 GCA_016935395.1 Parachlamydiales bacterium | reverse complement strand
CTCCTTTTAGTAAATAAAATCTTTATTTACCAAAAAGTATCATTTCTATTTGTCTAAAAGGTGTCATTTCTAAAAAACGCTAACATATTGCAAATTTTTCTTTAAAATAATTCACACAAATACTATACCAAAAAACCTATCAATAAGGTTTTTATTTATGAAAAAATTATTTTATTTAACTTTTTTTGTGTTATTTAGTATTTTACTAATTTCATGTGATACAAAAAAAAAGAACAATACAAAAGTTTTAAAGACTTGTTTTCACAATGATCCTACTTCATTAGATCCTAGAAGAGTTGACAATTACATTACATCACAACTTCATTTCATGCTTTTTAAAGGTCTTATGCATTATACATCGGACAAAAAGTTAGAATGCTGTTTAGCAAAGTCTTATAAAGTATCCAATGACAAAAAGGTTTATACCTTTTATTTAAGGGATGATATTTATTGGTCCGACAATAAAAAAATAACAGCTAAAGATTTTGAAAAGTCGTGGAAAACATCTTTGTCACCTGACTTTCCAGCACATTTTCCAAGCTTATTTTATCCAATAAAAAATGCTGAAAAGGCTAAGACTAAAAAGTGTTTAATAGACGAAGTTAAAATAACAGCGCTTGATGATAAAACTTTTGAAGTAGAGCTTGAAAATCCATGTCCATATTTTCTGTTTTTGACATCCTTTTCCAATTTTTTTCCTATCCCCTCTCATTTAAATGATGATGAATGGAATAAATGCAAAGACTCATCTTTTGTTACATGCGGACCTTTTAATTTAAAAAAATGGACAAATCACTCAGAGATGATTTTAGAAAAAAACCAAACCTATTTTAACAAAGACAAAATCAACATTGACGGCATTCATATATATATTATTCCAGAAGAGCAAACAGCTTTTCAGATGTATGAGAATAAAGAAGTAGATTTTTTAAGTTCATTTACATCACCCATAGACATTGACACTTTGGGAACAATAAAAAAAAGAGATGATGTAAATTTAATTCCAATTGGCGGAATGAGTTTTTTAACATTCAACACTAAAAAATTTCCATTTAACAATAAAAATATTAGAAAAGCGATTTCTTTAGCTATTGACAGAAGTTCAATAGTGAAAAACATATCTCAGCTAGGAGAAAAGATAGCTGAAAGATGCATACCTCCGGTAATTGACAATGATAACACTATTAAACTTTTTAAAGGTTTTGATGCTAACCTTGCAAATGAATACTTAGAAAAAGGACTTAGCGAACTTAACAATATTAAAGCAGAAGACTTGACAGTTTCATTAATATATGGATCATACAAAATTCATAAAAAAGAGGCTGAAAGTATAAAGCAAATGCTGGAAAAAACTTTAAAAATCAAGGTAAAGCTTGTTCAAAGTGAAGATAAAATAATTTTGACAAAACTTGCTGAGCATGATTATCAAATGGGCCTTGCAAGGCTTATTGTGCACTATGATGATGCTATGAATATCCTTGAAAGGTTTAAAGATATAAATCTACCTAAAAACTACCCTCATTGGGAAAATTTAAAATATATTTCACTGCTCAATAATGCAAATGCGGAAGTGGATCTTGAAAAAAGAAGAAATTATTTACTTGAGGCTGAAAAGATTTTAATAGAGGAGCATCCGATAGCACCACTTTATTTTTACAACTATCTGATCATAAATCAAAGTGACGTAAGCGGAATCTATATCAATGCAGCCGGAGATCTACTATTTGACGAGACTAAAATTTCAAGGTAAAAAATGAGCACATACAAAGAGCAAACTCTTAATAAAAAAAAGCTTTTTTCACAAGAAGAGCTTTTAAAAATTCAGCCTGAATTTTTTATGCCTCCAAACTACGATTTTTCTCATCTGGAAAGTTATTTTTCATCTATTCAAAATTTGATAAATGAAACTATTCCCAAAAGTTTTTTTGATAATAAAAATGATGCTAAAAAGTTTTTTTTAAATTTGAATAAATCACTTCCCCTGTTTCATTTTTCAGACTTTAAAAATCCACCATTTTTATTTACTTTTTCATTTCTTTGTTTTGCTGATTTTACACATGGTGTTGGAAGATTTACATCTGACATGATAAGCAAATGGTTAACAATTGGCAAACCAATTCCTATAAATGGACAAAGATCTTTAGAGTTTAAATTCAAACTTTTTCCAAAAAGGGGCTATTTTATTGCTCAATATTTCATAAATATTCAAACCACAAAAGATCTTAACTTAATTAAGAAAAATATAACTTCTTTTACAGAAGAGCTAAAACTAATAATTTTATCAGTTCAGCATGCAAGACATATTAATTCCATTAGTAAACTATCTGACGAGCAAAAATCACTGTTGATACAAGAAAACATATTTTCATTATTAGACAAATCATCAAAAAAAGTTTCAGCATTTGAACAGATGGAAGATTTTATTTTCAAAATTTCAGAAGAAAAAAAGCTTACCGACATAAAGAATAATCTAGCTTATCTAATGCAACAAAAGCCCAATATCTATGACAGAGCGATTTTTGATTCTCTTCACAATGTAAGCATGCTTTTTAAAAGCAGTTTTACCGGGAGTAGATCAACAAAACATGTAAGTAGAATAATCGCACTTTTATATCTATTCAAAAAGTCTATTTTGAATTCTCTTACTAATTCAAACGTTAAAAAAAGAGTTGTAAATTTAAAGCTTTTAACAACAAATCATCAAACTTTGAAAAAAAAAGTTTTGGGTATTTTAATTGTAATGAATTTACTTCATGAAAATGAATATTTTGAAAAAAGATTTATTCTCGAATCCATATCTCATTTGATAAAAGATTTTAAATATGTTGAAGATTCTTATATTGTCGATCATAGAGATGACAAGCTTTTATCGTTTTATTTGGAAATTGAGAAAACAAAAGAAGACGAGGATTTTACAACTAATGAGATCTATCAATTAAAAAGCAAACTTCCGGATGAATTTAAGGGAAGGATGAAAAAGGTATTAAATCCTATCTTTTTACCTAGAAATGAAGAAGAGATTTTAAGAAATATTATAGTATTATCAAAACAACTTAGGTATGTGAAAGATATCCCTCAGGTAATAATTACATATGAAAAACAGACTGAAAAAGAGGTTTCATTTAATGTGATTTTGCTGCGTCTTATAAAAGAGGGATCTATTTCTATAAAAAATTTATTTTCTTACTCTAAAAGTTTTTTAACATTTAGTCTTGATGAATCTAAAATTGTTGGTATTTTAAAGAAAAAATATCCTAAAGAAGCAAATATTTTCAAAATTTCATTAAATAAGTTTTTATTTTTAAGAAGAGATTATTCATTAGATCTTAGAAAAGCCAGACTTGCTGTTGCATCAGAACTTATGCAGGTTTTGGGTGAGTTTAGAGATTTTAATGGTGGAATGCTAAATAAACAGACTGAAGCCTTAGAGCAGATAAAAAAAATAATGGTAAATCTTAAAAAATCAGAAGAATTTTTGCTTGAGAACTTTTTTTATTCTATAAGACCCGGAATTATGCAAAGCATTTTAGAAAGTTTGGTATTAAAAAAATTCTTTTCAATGTTTTTAAACATAATCAAACAAAATGTTTCACAAAAAAAATGTCTTTATGAAACTCAAATGGAAGAAGGATATTTTTTTATAATGATAGCTACAAACAATAAAGCGGTTATTGATGACATCATAATGAGTGTAAACAAATTAAAAATAAAATCTTTTGAATTGATCTCCTCTTCATTAGATTATCATGAAGTTAAAACTTTAGGGTATATACTTCGCGAAAATGATAATGAAAAAATCAAAATTTTTAAAAATGCTGTTATTTGTAAAAATTTTACAAATATTTAATTTTTTCTCTCTAAATCAGCTGATACTTCTAACTTTGCCAGCAAAATTAATCTATATAAAACGATCTTTGGTTATCATTAAAAAATCCGGGAAGCTGTTTTAAATTTTTATCAACGAGTTGGAGTCTAACAGTATGTTTTCCTTTTTGAAGACCATAAATATAATAAGGAACCCAACTTGTAAGAGTTCTTTTAATATCATTATCTATAGTTATAAGAACTTTATAACCATCTTGAGAAAGTTGACAGTTATTAAGATAAAAATCTAAAAGGACAGGAGAACCCTTTTTATATCTTATATAGCCAGAGGGTTCATTGTAAGTAAGATAAGGATCTTGAAGATTTTGGTAATTTAAATCTTTTTTATTTTTTACATAAAAATAACTAGCTTCAAAGCACCCCTCTTCTTTCAAGCTTTCACCGTAAGATCTGGCAGGAAAAACTCTCAAAAAGTGTTTCCCGTCAGATAAAGGATAAGGAATTTTAAATCTATACATAGAGTCTCTGAACTGCCCCTCTTCATCATAAGGAGCTAAAGATGGACCTATTCTTGGGAAAAAGGGATTGTTGTCGACAATAACATGAATACTTTGTCCGTATTTAGCATTAGCAAGTTCTTTTGCTCTATCCAAAGTAGTTTCTTCTCCAAGAGAGTAGTTTCTAAGCCTTAATTGTATCCAAACATCCGAATCTGATTCAACATCTGCTTTTTCAGGAAAAACTATATATATTTTAACATTTTCATTTTCAACAGATCTTTCAACAGGAATGAATTGAACACTTTGTTTTGCAAAACCCAAAGACACAAAAACCACAAAAATAATCTTCAAAGCTAATTTCATAAAAAAAATCCCCTTTTTTTTAAATTTTGCCGTTTTTACATTTGGGTTTCAACTTTTTTTTAAATACTGCTTCAAAAAAATTCTCTTTTCAGCTATCGAAAAGTTAAAAAGGCATTTAAATGAAAAGTTTTTTTAAAACGGTTTTAATATTTAGTTTGAGTTTTTTTATGTGTTTTGGAATTTTTTATTCATCGAAATACTATTTTGGAAATGATAAAAAAGCAAAAAATGAAGTTAAAATTCAAAAAGCTTACGCCGAATATTCTTTAGAAAAGCCTGATAGAAAAACCAGAATCAAAATAGCTATTTTCGATGATACTGAAAGACCTTACTATGATATCATACAAGTTACCTTTAACAATAAAAAAATAAATCTTATTGAAGCAACGGCTGATGGAGAAAGAGGAAGTTATTTTACTAAATTAGAGCCCGGTGATTATACTCTTACGTGGACTATTACCATTAATAAAAATGGTTGGCCTACAACCAAAACATTTACAAAAACAATCAAAGTCAAAGAAGTTGACAAATATTTACATATATTAATTACTGGCGGTGAGGCGGTTATAACAACATCATGAAAATAAAAGCTAAAAAATTACTGAAAATTATACTTATTTCAATAGCAAGTCTGTTTTTAATAATCTTATTTTTTCAGATAAGCGAACTGTCCATAAAAGATAATGCATTTAATAAAGCATACACTTGGGTTAGGTTTAGATTTAACTATCCGGATGATAGATACCTTTATAACGACTATTATCGTAATAGATATGTAAAAGTTCATTTGGATATATATGATAGCTCTAACTCAGAAATCGTCGATGTTCAAATAGCAAACAAGAGAATCTATTTAACTGAAGCTCAAAGTAATGATAAAAGGGCCGATATGTATCTAACCTTAAAACCGGGTATTTATACGATCAAGTGGAGAGTAGCTACAAAAAGGTACGCTTGGGGAAACTATATGAACTATGTAAGAAAAATAAAAATATCCAGAAATGATAATTTTATTAGAATAGTTATTAAAGGCAATCGACTCTATTATCACTCTTCTTGAGAAGCCAGGATAAGATTTTATCGTTAACTTTTTTTGAATACAATAAAGTTGCATGACCTATATTATCTATAACATATTGCCTATCTTTATTATTACCTACCAGACAGGATGTATAAGGTACAACTAGCTGATCCTTTTTTGTTGCAATATGATAAAAGTTAATATTTTTTTCATTTTCAATTTTTTTTGTAAGTTCATTTGTAAAGTTTGAATTTCTTTTCATCTCTTTTGCGCATTTACCAATTCCAAAATTTGCCATTAAAGTACCATAAAGCGGGGATGCTATGGTGAAAATATCGGTAACTAAATTATCCTGATCTATATTCAAAGCATAATAAGAAGAGACAAGACCTCCCATGGAGTGACCTATTAAAATGATCTTTGAAATATTTGTGTTTTTTTTTATCTCTTTTATTTTTTTATCTAAAATTTCAGCATGAGTTCTTATAGAAGAAAAGGGGTTTTTAAGATTCACTGTATAAACAGAAAAACCTTTTTCTTTTAGTTTTTTTTCATGATAAAACCAAATGTATTCATTATGCAAATAACCGTGAACTAACAAAATGGTTTTGTCATCTGTTTTTTGATAAATTGATTTTTTGTTTTTAAAAAACACCTTTTTAAAAATGGGAAGCAGAAAAGTTGCAAGAGAAATACCCGCTTCTAGACTTAGAGATAAAATCCAAAAAAATATTTTTTTCATAATATTGATTTTTATTTTACATTTTGGAAAAAAATTTAAATAAAAACAAGTTTGACTAAGATTTATATTTTTAATATTCTCCAAAACAAAAAAAGAGGTAAAATATTGTGAACTATTTTGGAGCAATAGAAGCCGGAGGAACAAAATTTGCATGCGCAATTGGAAAAGAAAACGGAGAAATTATAAAAAAGCTGATCGTTCCAACTGATAAGCCTGAAGTTACTATCCCTCAAATAATTGATTTTTTTAAAAAAGAAAAAGCCACACCTATTTGCGGTATTGGAATCGCCTGTTTTGGTCCTTTAGATGTTAACGAAAAATCTTTAACTTACGGTGAAATTACTACAACGCCAAAACTTGCCTGGAAAAATTTCAATATAGTAAAAGCATTTAAAAAGCATTTCGATTTGCCTATTGGATTTGATACCGATGTAAACGGCGCTGCATTAGGAGAGCATTTTTATGGAGCTGCTAAAGGACTGGATACTTTTATTTATGTAACCGTTGGAACAGGCATTGGAGTTGGAGGGATGGTTAGAGGTAATTTGATGCATGGCCTTATTCATCCTGAAATGGGTCATATAATAATCCCTCAAAGAAAAGATGATGATTTTATAGGAGTATGCCCCTATCACAAAAATAACTGTTTAGAAGGTTTGGCGTCTGGCCCTTCAATGCATAAAAGATGGAAGGTCGATAAACTCAGTACTTTAGAAATGTCACATATCGCATGGGATTTGGAAGCTTATTATCTAGCTATTGCTATTGCCAATTGGATTATGTGTATTTCTCCACAGATTGTAATAATTGGAGGCGGAGTTATGCACTATGAACATTTACTTTTTAAAATAAGAAAAGATGTTCAAAAGATTTTAAACGGTTATTTACATAGCGAAAAAATTGTGACAGATAAAATTAATGATTATATTGTAAAACCCTTTTTAAAAGACAACTCCGGCATAACAGGAGCAATAGCGCTTGCAAAAAAAGCACTGAGGCAGAATTAAAATGAGTGATATTAATCAAGAAAATAAGATTTATACCCGCCCTTGGGGAACATATCAAACCTTAAAAATGTCCAAATGCACACAAGTTAAATGGATTGAAGTAAAACCCAAAAGCAAGCTCTCTTTACAAAAACATTTTAAAAGATCAGAGCATTGGGTAGTGGTTGAAGGAAGTCCAACCGTAACAATAGATAAAACTAAAAAAAAGCTTTCTCAAAATGACCACATATTTATTCCAATAGAATCAATTCACCGCATAGAAAATGAAACGGATAGCAAAGTAATAATTGTTGAAGTTCAAATAGGCAGTTATCTCGGCGAAGATGATATTGAAAGAATTGAAGATATTTACGGAAGAACTTAAAAATTTGAAAAAATATCTAATTGGGTAGTTTAAAAGCTTTGTTTTTATCTATAGCGTAGCTCAGTTCAGCACCAAGTAAAAAAATTATCCAGCTAAATTGAAGCCAGATCAAAAAAAGCGGCACGGCTGTAAAGCTTCCATAAATTGCATTATACCTTGTAAATCCTGCTTGAAAATTTACATAAAGAAATTGAACAATCTGATAAAGGCTTCCTGAAAAAACAGCTCCGATAAGAGCCGGCTTAAAATGAGCATTTGCATTTGGAAGAAAGTAATAAATAAAAGAGAAAAAAGCATATGTAAGAATTAAAGGAGAAAAATAAAAAATAAAATAAACAAATTTCTCTAAAAAAGTATCTATCAATGTTTTATCTTCAAAAACACTAAAAATATATACCTTAACCGAGGTAAATAAAACCAAAAAAATAGGTATTACAAAAAGTAGTGAAAGATAAAGACCTATTGTATTTTTAAGCTTTCTTCTTTTAGCTTTCCAGATAATATTCAAACTAGCTTCCATATGAGAAAAAAGTTTTATTAAGCTAATAAATAAAAATAAGACGCCTAAAAGAGCTATCACTCCCCCTCTAGCCTCTTTTAATAAATTATTGGCAAATCTGATAAGTTCGGATAAAAGCTCTTGTTGTTCGTGAAATCTTTCTAAAAGATCCGATTCTAAATTTTTTGCGTATCCAAAAATCTGACCTATACCGAATATCAAAGCAAAAAAGGGAACTATCGCCATCAATGAATAATAAGTCAAAGCAGAAGCTCTTAAAAAGCACTTATTTTTAAAAGCATTTGAAATAGAAAAGTAAATAATTTTAAAAAATCTAAATGATTTTGGACTTTTTTTATAAATCTTATT
>JAFGQY010000040.1 GCA_016935395.1 Parachlamydiales bacterium | reverse complement strand
TTAAAAAATAATTAAATTAATTTTTTAATTATTAATTAAATATTATTTTAAATTTTCTCTTTAATAATTATTATCGTTATATTATATAGCAAATTATACAAGGAACTCTAATAATAATATTATGACAGCCATTATTAACTTTATTTTTGAGAATGCTCAGCATGCTCATTTTATAATATTCGGCTCTCTTATTTTAGCGGGATTAAATATTCCAATACCGGAAGATTTAATGATTATATTGAGCGCTGTTTTAGCTTCTACGGTCATACCCAAAAATACAATTATATTATTTACTGCTGTTTTTTTAGGGGCATATTTATCTGACTGGATGGTTTACTGGATTGGAAGGATTTTGGGGGTAAAGCTTTATAAATACAAATGGTTTAAAAAAACCATGCCCAAAAGAAAACTGTCCAAGGTAAGATTATTTTATAAAAAATATGGATTTTTTACCTTATTGATTGGAAGATTTATACCATTTGGAGTGAGAAACTGTTTATTTTTATCAGCCGGGATGTCCAGGATGAGGTTTATGAAGTTTGCAGTTTCCGATGGAATTGCCTGTTTTTGTTCCAACATAGTTCTTTTTACAATTGCATTTTCAGCGTCTAAAAATTATCAAAGCTTGATGAATTATTTGAAAAAAGTTAATTTATTAATATTCGGCGTCTTTATAGTGACGATAATTTTTTTGATTTGGTATTATAAAAGAAAAAAAGCTAAAGTAAAGTAATGATAACGTTTTCGAATCTTTTATCCTTTGTAAGAGTTCCCCTGGCATTTTTGTTTTTATCACAAAATGTCTATTTAAGATTAAGCGCAATACTTCTTGCTATGTTTACAGACAGTATAGATGGTTATTTTGCGAGAAAATATAAATCTGCATCAAAATTCGGAGCTTTTTTAGATCCTGCGATGGACAAACTATTTGTTTATTTTGTTTTAGGAGTCTTTTTATATGAATCATCACTGCAGCCTTGGCAGGCAGCAGCAATAATTACAAGAGATTTTTCAATTCTTATTTTTGGAAGCTACTTAGCTATTTCAAAAAAATTAAAAAGCTATCAAGTAAAATCCATCAAATGGGGAAAGATTACAACAGCTCTGCAATTTTGCTTGTTGATCGGTCTTACATTCAAGCTGCATTTTTCTTGGTATACTTATGGCCTTTTTATTGGTCTTGGAGTTTTAGCCTTTGTAGAACTTCTTCAAGGAACTTATACAAAAACTACAACATAATCTATTTTATCAATTCAACATTTGAAGTTGGGAAAGCAATATCTGCTTCATGTTTATCTAAAATTTTTCTAATTTCCAATAAAATATCTTGTTTTAGCTGCATAAATTCTTTAAATTCTGTAGGAACTGTATAAGCTTTTATGATGATTTTTAAATAGTAATCAGAATACTGATCAAAAAAAACATAAGGAGTGTAATTACTATCAATGTCTTCATGCTTTTGAAGCAAATTTCTTATTTCTTTAACAATATCATCTACCTTGCTTATATCTTTATATCTAAGGCCAATTTCCTCTTCTATTCGTCTGTGAGTCATTCTAGTTAGATTTTTTATCAAAACAGTCGAAAAGGTTGAGTTGGGAATATATATTGCAACTTTATTCATCTCTCTGATTAAGGTATTATACCAGCCAATATGTTCAATGTGGCCAATAATATGTTTATCAGGTATTTCAACTAAATCTCCATTAATAAATGGTCTTGATAAATAGACCATCATTCCGCCAAAAAAGTTTGCAATTACATCTTTAGCTGCAAAACCAATTGCAGCAGCCCCAATTCCTCCAAATGCAATTAAAGGCATAACATTTAGACCAATAAACTGAAGCACTATCAAAGAAGCTACAAATATTATGGCAATGGTTATAATTTTACCCATAAATTCTACAGAAGATCTATCAATTTTTTTTGCCCATTTAACAATAAAAACTTTTTCGATTTCTTTTTTCCATTTTATAATCAAATAGGTAACATCAATAGCGATCAGAACATTTCTAAAAGCGTGTATATAAATTATAGAGCTACTTGCAGAAAATCTTTCAGCTAAAACTATCAAAATATAAAAAACTGCAACTATCCATAAAAGAAGCTTTATTGGGCTATAAAAAATATCATTAATTTTCTTTTTCCAATCATATTTTTCAATGTTGGATTTTTTTTTGATCATATTTAAAAATTTAGATAAAATGAGATTAAAAATTGTTAAAAGTATCAAAGAAATTATTATTTTAAAGATCCAGATATGATTTGGAGATAATATCAAATTTAAAAAATAACTCATAAAAAAATCCACATGCTTTTTTATATATAATTATTACACAGTTTACAATAAAACAAAACATTAGCTATTCTTTAATAAAAAATAAAAATTGGAGATATTTTCATGGAATTTACTAAAGAGTCAATTTTCATCTCTTCTATAAGATCTTTTTTTTCTACTCTACTTGGAACAATTGGTATTTTCATCGCATTTATTCCAATATTTATTATTCTATCCATGTTCTCATCTGGAAAAGAAGATATTTTTAAAACAAAGCTAGAAATTTTACCAGATCACTTAGGCAATATGAAAATTCTTGGCATGTCCACTCCTGCAGTGCTGCAAGTTAATATCAGCGGAATAATTGGAATAGATGGTGGGATTAAATCACAAGATATAGAATATCAACTTTTAGAATCCAGAAAAGGAATTTTGAAAAATAATAGAGTGAAAGCTGTTTTGTTAAACATCAACACAAGAGGTGGTGATGTTATCGATGCTGATACAATTTATCGAGAGCTTATGTACTATAAAGAAAAATACAAAGTTCCCGTTTATGCTTATACTAATGGATTTTGTGCATCAGGTGGAATGTATATAGCTTGCGCCGCTGATAAAATATATTCATCTCCTGTAAGTATTATCGGTTCAATCGGAGTTATTTCAGGCCCATTTTTTAATTTTTATGACACTATGCAAAAAATCGGAATCCAAGCAAAAACCATCTCAGAAGGAAAAGACAAAGACGCTTTATCTCCATTTAGAAAATGGAAAGAAAAAGAAGGAGAATCATTTGAAGAACTTACCGAGCATTATTACAAAATGTTTGTTAATTTGATCTCAACATCTAGAAATATTGATAAAGATAAAATCATCAATGAATATGGCGCTCGTGTATTTAACGCAGAAAAAGCAAAAGAAATTGGATATATTGACAATGCAAATTCAAATTATAAAGAAGCCTTGGTAGAACTATTAAAAGAAGCTAAACTAGACCCTGAAAAATCATATCAGGTAGTTTCTCTTATACCAAAAAGAAATTGGTTTACGCAATTTTCAGCACAATCAAAAATGTTTTTTAAAGGCATTTTGACAAATCTATTTTCAAACGATCAAGTAGATGACAAAAGTGACAGATTATACTACCTATACAAAACGGCAAAATAAGAAATAACATGAAAAAGATTTTTATCATTGATGCTGTAAACTACCTTTTTAGATCGTATTATGCAATAGGTCCAATGACCAACAAGGAAGGTATTTCCACATCTGCACTATATGGTTTTATAAGATCTGTAAATAAACTTAAAAAGGATTTTAATCCTGAATACATGGTAGCGGTTTTTGATGGACCTGATAATAAGAAAAAAAGGCTTGAAGTCTATTCTGAATACAAAATGAATAGAAAAGGTGCACCTCAAGATCTGTTTCCTCAATTTGAAATGGCTTTTGAATATTGCCAGATGGCAGGAATACCCGCCTTATGCATAGAAGGTTATGAAGCTGACGACACTATGGCTACCATAGCCGATTTTTCTGAAAAAAATAGCATGGAGACATATCTTTGCACTTCTGATAAAGATCTTTTTCAAATGGTAAGTCCAAATGTTTTTGTTTTAAACGTCCATAAAGACAATTTAATTTTTGATGAGAAAAAAGTTGAAGAAAAATATGGGATCAAGCCAAAACAGTTTTTAGATTATTTAGCAATAGTTGGAGATACCTCTGATAATATTCCGGGTATTCAAGGATTTGGCCCTAAAGCTGCAACAGCACTACTAACTGAATATCAAACTTTAGAAAATTTGCTTGAAAACGCTCAAAATCTTTCTGAAAAGAAAAAAGAAATTTTAATCAAAGAGACTGAAAACGCAAAGATGTCGAAAAAGTTAGCAACTCTTCATTTAGATGTTAAGATCCCAAAAGATTTGGAATTTTATAAGTTAAAAGAAGAGAAAAAAGATCTGCTCGATAACTTTTTCAAACAGATGAATTTCCTTTCTTTATTAAAAGAATCTGTTGAAAAAGAAAATTTTGAAGTAATTGAAGCAACCGAAACAAACTATCAACTAATAAACGATGAAAAAAGTTTTTTAGATCTTTTCGAAAAATTAAAAAAACAAAAAGAAATCGCAATTGATACAGAAACAACATCACTTGACGTTATGCAAAGCGAACTTGTAGGTGTTGGCTTTTCTTATGAAAAAGCAAATGCTTTTTATGTCCCTTTTAATGGAAATATTTCAAAGGATCTTTTTTTAAAAAATCTAAAATCACTTTTAGAAGATGAAAACATCTCTTTTTTTGGTCACAATTTAAAATATGACTACCATATTTTTTTAAACTACGATATTGAAATAAAAAATATCTCATTTGATACTCTTTTAGCTTCTTATCTTTTAAATCCACAAAATAGACGCCACAATTTAGATATAATTGTTTTAGAGAGATTTGGGATAAATAAAACACCAATAAAAAATCTTATCGGTGAAGGAAAAAATCAAATATCAATGAATGATGTTCCATTAGATTTGATAACTAACTATTGCTGCGAAGATGTTGATTTTACATTAAGACTGAAAGAGATTTTTGTAAAAGAGCTGCAAAAAAAAGATCTTGATCATGTTTTATATGGAATTGAGCTTTTACTTCTTCCCATTTTAGTAAAAATGGAAAGAAAAGGCATTTTTATAGATAAAGACAAGCTTTTAGAGATGTCAAAAGAGTTAACGCATCAGCTATTTCTGTTAGAAGGAGAAATCTATTCTTTATCCGGCAAAAAGTTCAATATCAATTCTCCAAAACAATTATCTGAAATTTTATATATTGATTTAGCTCTAACTCCTCCTAAAAAGAAAAAAAGCGCTTTTTCTACAGCTGCAGATGTTTTGGAAAAATTAAGAGGTCACTCTCCCATCATCGATTATATTATTAAATATAGAGAGCTTCAAAAGCTCTTATCAACATACGTTGATGCTATCCCCAAACAGATAAATCCAAAAACAAATAGAGTTCACACAACTTTTAATCAATCTGTTACAGCAACAGGAAGGCTATCATCTCAAGATCCCAATTTGCAAAATATCCCTATTAAAAGTGAAGAGGGCAGAAAAATAAGAGAGGGATTTAAACCTCAATTTTTTGAAAACTGGAGTTTTTTAGCAGCAGATTACTCACAAATAGAACTTAGAATTTTAGCTCATTTTTCTGAAGATCCCAACCTTTTATTGGCCTTTCAAAATAATGAAGATATTCATGCCTTTACAGCATCACTTATTTACTCTGTGCCATTAGAAGACGTAACAAAACCTATGAGAAATGTTGCCAAAACTGTAAATTTTGGAGTTTTGTATGGACAAAGTTCATTCGGACTATCGGAGCAGTTAAATATTACGCCTAAAGAAGCTTCTCATTTTATAAAAACCTACTTTGAAAGATATCCCAAAATATCGGAATTTTTAGAAAAATGTAAAGTTGATGCAAAAAAAAATAAAGTCTCATACACATTAACCAAAAGGCAAAGACCTATTTTTGAAATAGATAATAAAAATCCAATTATAAGAGCTGCAGCAGAAAGGCTTGCTATCAATACTCCACTTCAAGGAACCGCAGCTGATTTAATAAAAATTGCAATGATTGAAGTGCAAAAAGAAATCGAAAATCAAAGTCTTGAAGGTTACATGATACTTCAAGTTCACGATGAGCTAATATTTGAAATCCCTGATAAAGAGATTGATATTTTTAAAAAAATTGTAAAGGATAAAATGGAAAATGTTTTTAAATTAAAAGTTCCTTTAACTGTTGATATTGCAATAGGAAAAAATTGGGCTGAGTGCTGATGCTTAAAGTTGCCATTGTCGGAAACATGCTTTGCGGAAAATCCGAAAGCTTAAAAATTTTCAAAAGTTTAAAATGCTATACCCTGAGCGCTGATGATATAACTAAAAAAATTTTGCAGAAAAATAGCGAAATAATTAATCAAGTTATAGATCTTTTGGGTAAAAAAATTTTAACGGACAATAAAATCGATAGAAAAAAAGTTGCTGATATTGTGTTTAAAAATGAAAAAATTTTAAAACAATATGAACAGATCTTGCATCCGGAAATCATCAAGGAAATATTTGAAATATATGAAAAAGTTAAAAACAAAGATTCAAAAAATTTATTTGTGGTTGAGATGCCCCTGCTCTTTGAAATAGGTGCTGAAAAGCTTTTTGACGTGGTTATTTGCATTTCAAGAAAAGATAAGATTGAAAAAAAAGACGATTTTTATAAAGATTATGTTCTTCGAATAAAAAGACAACTTCCACAAAAGGAAATAGAACAACTTTCTGATTTTGTTATAGATAACAATCAAGATTTAATTTCATTAAAGGAAAACATTATTAAACTTTCAAAAAAAATCAAAAAAAATTTATAGGAGATCTTTTCATGAATGAAGAAAAGACTGAACAACTAAAGCCAACAAAAAAACCGAAAGTACACAAAGTTACTAAAATCGCTGAGCTTCAAAGAATGAATATTGAACAGCTTCATGAATATGCTCGCACAATCGGGCTTCAAAACCTAGGTTCACTCACAAAATCTCAAATAGTCTTTGAAATTGTAAAAACCATATCAACTTCAGTAGACGAACTCTTATATGGAGAAGGTGTTTTAGAAGTTTTACCTGACGGATTTGGTTTTTTAAGATCCCCTAACTACAACTACCTTCCTTCTGCTGAAGATATCTATGTATCACCAGCTCAAATAAGAAGATTTGGACTAAAAAAAGGTGATACTCTTTATGGAACTATTAGAGCTCCAAAAGAAAAAGAGAAATATTTTGCAATGTTAAAAGTTGATAAGATCAACGATAAAACGCCAGATGAACTTAAAGAAAGAGTTTTGTTTGAAAATTTAACTCCCCTGTATCCCTCCGAAAGAATTATAATGGAGACCTCAAAAGATAAATTATCAACAAGAGTATTAGATCTAGCAGCTCCTATCGGTAAAGGTCAAAGGGGGATGATAGTATCTCCTCCAAAAGCCGGTAAAACAATTTTACTTCAAAATATAGCAAATGCAATAGAGGTAAACAATCCTGAAATATATTTGATTGTTTTACTGATCGATGAAAGACCTGAAGAAGTAACAGATATGATCAGAAGCGTTAAAGGTGAAGTTGTATCTTCAACATTTGACGAACCTCCTGAAAGACACGTTCAAATAGCCGACATGGTTATTGAAAAGGCTAGAAGACTTGCTGAAAGCGGAAAAGATGTTGTTATTTTATTAGATTCTTTAACAAGACTGGCAAGAGCATATAACACAGTTCAACCACACTCAGGAAAAATTTTAACAGGTGGTATTGATGCTAATGCTCTTCATAAACCGAAAAGATTTTTCGGTGCAGCTAGAAATATCGAGCAAGGCGGCTCTTTAACTATTATTGCTACAGCTCTAATTGATACCGGATCCAGAATGGATGAGGTTATCTTTGAAGAGTTCAAGGGAACCGGTAACATGGAGCTAATACTGGATAGACGTTTAGCTGACAGAAGACTTTTCCCTGCTATTGATGTAATAAAAAGCGGTACCAGAAAAGAAGAGCTACTATATCATCCGGAAGAACTTGAAAAAATGTATCTTTTAAGACAGGGTCTTTCAGATTTAACTTCTATAGATGCTATGAAACTTCTTTTAGGTAGATTAAAAAGAACAAACAGCAACACAGAATTTCTTTTATCTATGAAAGAATAACTAAAATTATTAGAATAACCTTAGAGGGTTAAAAATAATTTTATGGTTTGATTGTATATGCGATTTATTTCAATGATTACATCAGCTATTTTTGTAATATTTATTTTATCTTGGGTTTATTTTAATTATCCAGAAACAAGATCATTTTTAAATGATTTCATAGCCAGAAAAAAGTTTAATACTTTAGAAGTAAATTATTCAGCTGAAGCTATTATGGACGCTCATAAAAAAACTCTTTTGAAAGATTCTCATCATACTTTTTTAGAGCCTAACTTAAAATTTCATCCCTATCTTTTAATGGAAGTTAAATTTAACCGTTCATTTGATAAAACTGGTGAAGGAATTATTCTTTGGAGTCTTGTTGATGGTGAGATGGTAATAAATACCAACTCTTGGGATATGACTCATGGTTTTAAAGATTGCATTTCTTATGGAGCTGACAAAGATGATTTTAAAATAATCAATGCTCTTACTTCAAGAGGAGGAATTTTAGATCGAGACTCTTTATCTAAAATTTTGAATGTTGATAATGAGGTATTAGATAACTGGATTGATAATTGCAGAAGAAAAAATTTAATTGTTCAAAATGGAAATAACTATAGGCTTCATTTTCAAAATCCCCGTCTTCAAGTAATGCCCGAAACTAAATTAGATAGATCAATTGTCACAAAATCAGCTAAATCCGAATCCAGAATCACAAAAAGATATAGATCATCTCAAATAGAAAACATTGCAAGATCTGCCTTCGGCAACAACTTTGCCATTAGAAAGAAAACAGAAATATTTTTACCTGTTTATTCCATTGTAGTACAAAATCCCGATGGATCTCAAATGACAACACACTTCAATGCTCTAAACGGCAAAGAAATGTCCCAAACTCTTCATTTAGAATAATTATTACTTTATTCAATAATTGATATTAAATAATAAAGATCGTATCATTTATTTTCATTATTTTTTAGATTGGAAAGATGGCTGAGTGGCCGAAAGCACGTCCCTGCTAAGGACGCATACCCGAAAGGGTATCGAGGGTTCAAATCCCTCTCTTTCCGTTCTTTTATTTTTTAGAGTTATAAAAAATCTTTTTTAAAAAAACCTTTTATTCTACAATGCTTTACAATTTTTAAAAATTTAAAATGGTTTTTATGTTTCGTATATTCTTTATTTTATCTTTAAGTTTTTTTAGTTTTTCTATTTATGCACAAGAAAACTGTTCTTTTAATGAGAAAGATTCACAGATTGTCGTTAATGAACAGTGGGGATTTTATTCAAAAATACCAAAAGATTGGGCCAATTATCCATTCATGCAAGAAAAACAAACATGTTTTTATAATGAATTAGGAAGCGCATGTGGAATATCTTCATCAAATCTTAATCTTACATATGACAAAAGAATGCAACTTAATACAGAAATGCTTATGTATGGATTACCTTCTTCAGGCGTTGTAGGAGAATATGAGAATATGATAAAAAAAACTTACGAAAACTCTGATGTTTTAATTGCAACATACAAACCTTTTCAAAATACTCAATTAATGTATGCTGTAAGAGTTTTCAAAGAAGATAACAAAATTTTATTCTTTTGTTATTCTGTAGAAGGTTTATTATCAAAATATGATAAAATAACTTTAGAAGAACTAATTGATAATACTTTTTTAATCTCTGAAAATAAATAAAGTTACATTTAAAAATAACTTAGAAAAAAGAATAGTTTTTCCAAAACATTTTTTTCAATAAATCATAATAAAAAAAAGTAGGTTAATATGAGTTCAACCACAATAATTTCCGCAATATATCAAATTATAGGTCAAATAATACCTTGCGAATGAAAAAAAGCTTCTGCAGAAGATATGCAATCTGATCTTGAACTGCTAATTAGTCGCCCCTGAATTACTCACATTTTTATGAATTTTTTAATTTTCAAAGCCGGCAAAAATCATTAAAAGGTTTGTTTGAAACTAAAAAATTCATTTTTTGAGATAAAAATCTCCTCCTGACTTCTGCCATTTAGTGCGGTTTTAGGACTTGGGCAAGTTT
>JAFGQY010000039.1 GCA_016935395.1 Parachlamydiales bacterium | reverse complement strand
ATTCTTTATAATTAATATTATTGCTTTATTTTTAATATGATTTAACATAAAATATTAACATTAATAAAATCTATCTAACCATAGGAGATTAATATGGCAGCTGCAATTCAACCCCCTCAATCTGGATTTTGTAAATCACTTACCAAAGAGCACAATAGAAGACTCGATAATCCCGTATGGAAAACCGTAGATTTAGAATCTTTATTAGAAAATTTAAATGTCTCTACAAAGAACTACATTCGCAATGAGGGAGAGCACACAAAATTAAATACACATATTAGACGTATCATTGTTAATGATTGCGAAAAAATAATTCCAAAAATGATTAAAGACCTTGTAATTAGAATTAGCCAAGAATTGCCTGAAGAAGAAAAAAGGAAGTTAAATAAACTTGAAAGACCTGATTATCCACAACTATTTTATAGTAAATTTAACCCTCGTGACAAAATTGATCTTACGCCTGAAACAGAGCCTAAAACTTATCAAGTTGTAAAAACTTTAGGAAACCCTCAGCATGTAAAATTTGTAGATTATATTTTTATAAATGCTCAAGCTTATAGATTGCATATTGATGAAAATAATGACGAACATAATATTCCTTTTCAAAGGTTTGTCAGTTATGTAACTGCTCATAAAAAATTAACTGATGAACTGACTACAGCTAGGAAGCGTCATATTAGCTATTGTAAAATTGCCTTGCCATTTATTATAGTAGCCGGAGCTTTAATAGCTTCAGCATTGTACTCTTAAGGCAAAAGATTAGATATGATTAAAAAAAAGTAGCATTAAGTAATTTTATATAAAGATTTCTAAAGTAAAAATATACTTTTTTTTATTCTTGTATTTTAAAAATTTTTCAAAAAAAATAATAATCTTCAATTTTCAAATTAAAAGGAAAAATTATATGGCAGCTGCAGCTACAATGCTTTCTAAAACATATGTATTTAAAAATTCTGAAACAGAAAATTATATTTCTCAAAATATTTTACCATCAAAAGAAAAAAGGGATTCAGTAAAATTAGATATTCTTGAAATAATTAGAAAAATAGCCAATGAAATATTAAAATCTCAAAAATAAACACCACAACAGACAAAAATTCCAAAACCTTTAAACTTCAGTTTTATCAGATTGCAAGATGAAGAGTGCACTTTTATATGTGCAGGTTTTAAGCGTCTTCCCAAAAATATAAAAAGATCGGATTCACCTAAAAATTTTCAAGATATTGAGCTTCTTTATAGAAAAGTAAAAGACCTCAGAGATTTAGAAAAAGTAAAAAAATCAAGCAGTAATATTTTTAGAAATAAATACTGCTTTTGGATTTCTGTATTTATATCTGTTTATGCAGCTTTAATGATAAGAAAAGTTTTATTAACTAAAAAGGGATAGAATTCTTTTTTTATTTTCTAAAAAAATTGTATTTATATTAAAAGTTTTTATCCGTTAGACACAGACTTTTTAAATATTCATTTTGAAATAGGTTTATTCAAAAGATATCAAATCATAAAAAAAAGATGTTTTTGGATGGTTTATTTTTTTTTCTTGTATTTTTACATTTTTTTTAAATAATGATAACTTTTAAAAATTTTTATCAAAGGATTTATTTATGGCATCTGCAACAGGACTATCTAAAGAATATTTATTTGAAAATGATCAAACAAGACCTTATATATATGAAAATGTTTTACCTTCTGAAACACAAAAACACTATGTAAATTTAGATATTCTTGAAATAATTAGAAAAATAGCCAATGAAATACTATTAACAAAATCATCAGTATCTTCTCCAATTGAAAAACCTTTATTATTTACCTGCATTTCTTGTAATGACGATAAATTCACCTTTAAAACTTTAGAACCTAGTAACTTATCTGTTATAAAAGATAAAACCATCACAATATTCAGAACAGACGATGAGGAAAAATTTAATGATATTTCAATTCTTTATAGAAAATTACTAACACTAAGAGAAGAAATTAAAACAGATAAAGCGCCCACTAAACCTGAAGAGACAAAGAAAAAAAGTTTATTTAGTAATAAATATTGTTTTTGGATTTCTATGTTTATATCTGTTTATGCAGCTTTGATGATTGGAAAAGTTTTATCAACAAAAAAAGGATAGAAATTTTTTAATTTTAAAAAAATTTGATAAAAAAAAATGAGGTAATAAATATGGCAGTTACTTTACATGTTCAAACAACAACTGACTTATCACCATACACTTTACAATATTTGCAAACAGGTGAAGCTGTTGAAGCTCAATTTGAAAAAAATATAAGAGATGAGATTGCTCAAAAAATAGCATTCATTTTTTGCTCTTTATGGCATCAAGGCGCTTTTGACATTCCCCTTTGGAGACTTGATAAAGAAGGAATTGAAGAGGCTTTAAATACATTTAAAAAAGGTGATCAAATTGTTATTAAAGAGAATATTGATGTAAAAGAACTTGAAAAATTAGACTCTCAAGATGAAATGCCTAAAAGAGGAAAATCTCAACAAACCAATAGCTATGTGAGATACATTTTTCCAAATGGCAAAGCTTATAGATACAATTACAATGTAGAAACTCCATTAGAATATGTAGAAGATTTAAAACATCTAAAACAACGTTATGAAAACTTACAAATTAAAAAGGAAATTCAACCAGAAGTTAAAGAAGTAAAAAAAGGTAACAGATTTTTTTCTAGACAATGTATGATTACAACAGCTGTTGCTTTAACTTCATTTGTAGTTGGATTAATTATTTTTAAAAAATAAATAAAAAGACCGAAACTTTTTTATAAAAATATCGGTCTTTTTTTTGAAATTTTTTTTCTTCTATTATTTTGAGATAATAGTTCCTGTTGTTCCTTTTAAAGCATCAATCGCTTTTTCTAAGGATGTAATGATAGCTTTTTTACCACCGCTTTCAACAAATCTGCAAGCAGCTTCGATTTTGGGTCCCATAGATCCTTTTCCAAACTGATCTTCAGCTAAATATTTTCTAGCTTCTTTTACTGAAATATTTCCCAAAGCTTCTTGATTTGGTTTGTGAAAGTTTATAAAAGCTTTTTCAACGTCTGTTAAAATCATCAAAACATCTGCATTGATAGTTTTAGCTAAAACAGAAGCTGTTTTATCTTTATCTATAACAGCTTCAACCCCTACTAAAGTACCATCGCTATTTTTAATGACAGGTATTCCACCACCACCGCAAGAAACAACGATAACTTTTTTCGAAAAAAGTTCTTTTATTGAAAAAGCTTCAACAATTTCTTTTGGTTCAGGAGAAGGAACGCACCTTCTAAAACCTTTACCAATTTGCTCAACCATTGTCCAATTTTTCTCAGATCTTAAACGAATAGCTTCATCTTCAGAATAATATGGACCTACAGGCTTTGTGGGATTTTTGAAAGCCGGATCATTTTTATCTACTAAAACTTGTGTCAGAACTGTTACTACTTTAATATCATCTGATTGTTTAGTTATTTCATTGAACGTCAATCTTTGAATCATATATCCAATAAAACCCTGACTTTCAGCTCCACAAATATCAAGCGGCATGGATGGAATGGTATCTTTAGCTATTTCATTTTGAAGCAAAATAGCTCCTACTTGAGGACCATTTCCATGAGTTACAGAAATTAAATATCCTTCTTTTATAATACTTAAAAAGTGTTTAGCCGTTTCTTGTACATGTAAAAGCTGCTCTTTATCCGTTCCTTTTTCTGTAGATCTTAAAAGAGCATTGCCGCCTAATGCAATAAGTACTTTTTCTTTTTCCATAATTTTTAACCTCTTTCAAGTGCACATGTCATGCAGTGTGCAGCGCCATATCCACCTGTTAAATTAGGAATGTTTATAGGGTATGTTTCTATACCATATTGATAAATTTCTTTTTTATGAGGGAAGAACTGGCCCTCATTTTTCAAAAATTCATAGTCAGCTAAGGCTTGATCCAAAAGCTTTCCATATCTATTAGTATCTTCTCTTGCCATCACCTTTAGATTTGTAAGAACTTTTTTCACATTTCTTTCAACTTCTACAGCAACAATGTTTCCATCTTTCATACATAAAAAGTTCGAAGCATAAGCCATCTGCTCTAGAGTTGTAATATCAATTACTTCAAATCCTTTTGCTTTTATATAAGAATAAAGATCTATATCTTTAGGATCTTTTGTAAATTTACCCATACCTTCATTGTGATAAATCTCAACTTTTGCATTTTTTATAAGTTCTCCGCATCCTACGACAACTGATGAAGAAGCAACGTTGAAATAGGTATCAAGGTGCATGTTGATCATTGGATCTGGTTTATCAGAAGATACAAGTGGATGCATCGGCTGATGAACAACTCCGAGCTCTTCAATCTCAAGTTCAAGCTCAAGCAACTGATCTATTGCAGCTCTATTAGTTCTATCTCCTATTCCAACTAAAGCAAATTTACCAAAAGGAATAAACTCCCCTCCTTCAATAGTTCCTGGGTCTTGAGTCTCCATTAAAAGGGAAAGTCCCATAACTTCTTCCCAGAAAAATTTGGTAACTTTACATTCATTTTGTCTGGAAGGTTTAGCCATTCTAGATAAAACAATTCCGCTATCAGTCATAAACTGCTGATCTCTCATAAAGTATAGATTAGCTAAAGGCTGCCTTTTTGTAATATTTAACTGAACATTTCTAGATCCTTTTTCTACTACGAAATTAATAGCAGGATTAATTAGTAAAATATTAAAAAAGTGAGCTGTATCTAAATATTTAACATTTCTTTCAAATTCTTCTTTAGCTCTAACAATACTTTTATCATCACCGCTATAATCAAGCGTTTCTCTTGCCATATCTACAAGAGCTTTTTTAATAGCAGTTCTTTTATTTGCTTCTTCAATAATTTTTTGTTTTAATCTTATGACTTCCACTCCAAATTCTTTTTTGAAAATTATTTCAAGCATTTCATGTTCTCTTCTGGCACCGCTTCTAGAAAAAGCTCTTTCATAAAGGGAACTATACGGCTCTAAAAGACCGAAAAACATCTCCATACCGGGTCTGTGGATAACCAGTTTTTTTAATGGATCCCATTCTGCTCTTATTTTTCCTAACATATTATTGTTCTCCCCTTTTAAAAGCTTTTATATTTACTTTGTATGCCCATAGATATATAAAAATTGAAAATATTGTCAATATGATCAAATCATAAGGAAAAATTAATAATCCAAGCGGTTTGACAGGCAAGAAATTATTAAATGCAAATTTTGGATCTCCAAGATAAGAGACTATCATTATTCCCAAAAGGTAAACGATTATCCAAATATTTCTTTTTATTTCCCAATTTTTTACTTTTACAAACAGATAAGCAATAAATCCGGTTAATAAAAGCACTGAACCTATAACTGTCCAGGGCCAAGAAGCCCAATATATGATAAAAGTAGATAGTATAAAACCAATCAGGGTTGTAGTTTTTGCAAATGGCAATTTAAACGGTCTTTTAGTTTTTTTATCAACAGCTCTTAAAATAATTACTGAAAGCACAGCTGCAGCATATGGTAAAACGCCGGTAACTGATGCGATTAGTGCAACAGATGCAAAATTTGGAATTGCTATTAAAATTATTGATGTTAAAACAGATGTAAAAACAAGTGCAATAATAGGAGTGTGGTATTTCTTGTTTACTTTTGAAACCGGAGCCCAAAAAAGTTTATCTTTAGCCATTGCGTATGGAAGTCTTGCTTGAAAAAGAACCCAGCTTCCGCCTGCTCCGCCGGTTGCAATGATAGCACCGATTGCAGCAATTGCAGCAAGCCATGGTAATTTTATAGCTTTGGCAACGTCTGCTATTGGAGATGCAAGTTTTCCAATTGCTTTCCAATCGCCGGGATTTACACCTAAACTTGCCCAATCGATAATGCCAACAAATACAAATGCTATAAGACAATAAACTATTGCTACAATTACAATTGTAAATATCATAGCAAGTGGAATTGTTCTTGAAGGATTTTTAATTTCTTCACCGGGAATTGTAATCGCTTCGAATCCTGTAAAAGACCAGAAAAACAGAGCTACAGCTAAAGTTACTCCTGTAAAACCAAATGGCATATAAGGTATAAAGTTATCACCTTTTATGTAAGCTAACCCAACAAAGAAGAAAATAGCTAGTGGAATTAATTTACCAATCGTTGTAACAACACCATAGATACCGCCCCATTTAACTCCAAAAATATTAATAAATGTAAAAATCCAAATGGAAGCTACCGCAATAGTTATTCCCAAGGGGGTTAGTGTATCACCAACTGCAAGTCCGGGAATATAGAATCCTAAATACATAACAAAAATATCAATGATTGCCGCAGTTCCGATGAAAAGATATAAAAAATATCCCCATCCCATTAAAAAGCCACCTAAATCTCCCATAGCTTTTCTAGGAAATGAGTATGGTCCGCCTGTCATTGGATATGTAGCTCCAAGTTCTGCATAAGGCATACCTAAAAAGAATGTAATAATTGCAGCAATTACAATTGCTGTTATAAGTGATGGTCCTGCCACAGCGCCCATTACAGCGGGAAGACCGAAAATCCCTGATCCTAAAATACTACCTATCCCAAGACCTAGCATAGTAATTAGACCGAGCTCTTTTTTTAAATGTGGATTATTTGACACAATAGTTCTCCTAAAATATTTTACTCTATTATCTGAAGCGTATTAAATTTTGATATAAAATTAAATATTTAATTTAACTAAATTAAGAAAGTTTTAAGAAACATTATTTTTGATTTTTTAACAGTACTTAAAATAGCTCTTTTATAAATAATGTTTTTACGACATCCAGCTATGAACTATTGGAAAATATCTACCTTTTGTGAAGGATTTTTTAGAAACTATAATACCCGGAGGTCCTTGTCTTCTTTTATATTCAGCTAGATGAATTCTTTCGATAAGACTTTTAACTAAAATTGAATCTAACTGATATTTTTTTACTATTTGATCTAAAGATAAGTGATCTTCAACATAACCTTGCAGAACTTTATCAACAATATCGTAAGAAGGAAGAGTATCTGAATCTTTTTGATTAGCTCTAAGTTCTGCTGATGGCTCTTTATTGATAATGTTATTTGGAATAATCTCTTTTTTTCTATTTATCCAATTTGCAAGTTTATAAACCAAAGTTTTAGAAACATCATTCAAAACACCCAAACCACCACACATATCGCCATACAGTGTAACATACCCCATAGCCATTTCCGATTTATTTCCTGTAGATAAAACAATATTTCCCAATTTATTGGATAGAGCCATCAAGATCATTCCCCTGATTCTAGCCTGGAGATTTTCTTCTGTAGTATCAAAAGCTTTTCCCGAAAAAAAAGGACTTAAAAGATCCAAATATTGTTGATATAGGTGATCAATTGGAATGTCCATAAGTTCAACTCTTAGACTATCACAAATTTTATGCGAATCTTCTAAAGAAGAAAGTGAAGAGAATCTAGAGGGCATACTCAATGCTAAAACATTATGAGGACCTAAAGCGTCTACTGCAATACACAAAACCAAAGCAGAGTCAATACCGCCGGATAATCCTAAACATGCCTTTGAAAGATTTAATTTTCTGAAATAGTCTTTAACTCCTAAAACAAGAGCGCTATATAAATCTTTTAAATGATCTAATTCATAACTATATTTAGTATACGAAGCTTTCAAATCTATGAGCAGATGATCTTCTACAAATCCCTTTGCAACAACAGTCAAATCTCCATTTTTATCAAAAAACATGCTATGTCCATCAAAAACCAACTGATCGTTAGCGCCAACTTGATTTGCTAAAATCAAAGGACAGTTCAAATCTTTTGCAACTTTTGAAAAGATATCGATTCGTTTATCTTTTTTTTGGTAGTAGTAAGGAGAAGCGGATAAATTTAAAACCAGATCAGGCTTTAACTTTTCTAAATCTACAACAGGATCTTTTTCATAAATAGCTAATTTTTCTACGTGGGCCCAAGCATCTTCACAGATTAAAATACCGATTTTTTTACCTTTATGTTCAAATACTTTTTGCTGATCATTTGATTCAAAATATCTTTTTTCAACAAAAACGTCATATGTTGGCAAAAGGGTTTTGTCTTTATATCCAAGTAGTTTTTCATCTGAAATAACAGCAGCGGTATTAAAAAGAGAATTTTTTTGATTGTTATTAACACTTTTTCTAATTGTTCCAACAACAACAAAAATATTTTTTGAAGATTTAATTATTCTTTGTAATTGATTTTCCATCTCATCAATGAAACTATCAAACAGTAAAAGATCTTCAGGGGGATAACCTGAAATAGCGCACTCAGGAAATACAACAACATCTGCTTTTTCAAGCCTTGCTCTTTCAATAGAATTTAGTATTTTGTCGGTATTTCTAGCTAAATCGCCAATTTTTGGATTAAGCTGAGCTACATAAATCTTCATATCTTTTCCTTACTTGCTATCTATAGTATAAATTTATTTAAAATTAAATGATTTGATTTTTTTAAAAAAATTTATCTTGAGGTTTTTTACAGATATTTTAAGTTTTGAAACTTATTTTTATTTAATGTATACTCAGTCTAACTTTAACGCATAATTTATTACAAAAAAAGGTTTTATGGAAAAAGATTTAACAATAAATTCTAAAAATATTCTTCCAATAATCAAAAAGTGGCTTTATAGCGAAAAAGATATTTTTTTAAGAGAGCTTGTTTCCAATAGTTTGGACGCTATTTTAAAACTAAAATATTTAAATCCAAAAAAAGATGATTTTAGAATTGATATTTCTTTAGACAAAGACAAAAAAACCATCCGGGTAAAAGATAACGGAATTGGAATGAGTTTTGAAGAAGTGGAAAAATACATTTCTGAAATAGCCTTTTCCGGAGCTGAGGATTTTGTAAAAAAACATGAAATTAAAGAAGAATTTATCGGCCATTTCGGTCTAGGGTTTTACTCATCTTTCATGGTAGCTAAAAAAGTTGACATTAAAACCCAGTCTTACAAAGAAGATGAAGACAGTGTATTTTGGGTATCGGACGGTTCTTCAAAATATACAATTGACAGAATTGACAAAGTAGCTTCCGGAACAGAAATAACACTTCATTTAGATGATGAAGATGAGCAGTTTTTAGATATAAATCACATAAAAAAAATCCTTTTAAAATATTGCAGATTTTTTGAATATCCAATTTATTTAAATAGTGAAAATATCAACAATGAAAAGCCTCTTTGGCTAAACAGTTCAAAAGATTTGAAAGATGAAGATTATCTAAATTTTTTCAATCTTTTATATCCAATGGAGCCGGAGCCTATTTTCTGGATACATTTAGATGTAGACGTTCCTTTTTTATTAAAAGGTATTTTGTATTTCCCTAAAATTGAAACAAATTTTGATATCAATAAAAACAGCGTACAGCTTTATTCGAATAGAGTTTTTGTAGCTGAGAGTGCAAAAGACATTTTACCTGAATATCTATCAATATTAAAAGGCGCAATAGACAGTCCTGACATTCCTCTTAACGTATCTAGAAGTTATCTGCAAGTTGACAAAACAATAAAGCAGTTAGGCTCTCACATTTCTAAAAAAATAACCGACAAACTCAAAAAGATCTATTTGGAAGACAAGGATAAATTTACTTCCATTTATAAAAGCATTGAACCATTTATCAAGTTGGGTATTTTAAATGATGAGAAATTTTACGAAAGATCTAAAGAATTTTTACTCTTTGAAACTTTTGATAATAAATGGATAACTGTTGAAGAGTACTTGGAGCAACACAAAAATAATACTGACAGTAAAATCTTTTATGCGATAAAAGATAAGTTTTCTTCTTCTTTATTAAACCTTTTCAAAGAAAAGCAGATAGATGTTATTTTCACTAACTCCTATTTAGATCCGTCCATTATTTCCTTTTTAGAAAATAAACATAACTATAAATTCATGCGCATCGACGGTTCTATCGATCCAACAATATTAGATAAATCAAAAGAAAACACCCTTATTGACAGCGACGGAAAGTCAATAAATTCAAAACTTTGCGACTTTGTTAAAAGCTCGATTGAAAAAGATGTTGATATTGAGGCTCAAAGCTTAAATAATGAAAAGTTATCTTCTTTTATATTAATTCAAGAAGATCAAAGAAGGCTTAACGATTATATGAGCATATATGGTCAAAAATCCCTTCCTATCAAACATACCCTGGTCTTAAATACTAACAACAAGCTTGTAAAGAAAATATTTGAAATTCAATCTAAAAACCCCCTATTGGCTAAAAAATTATCTAATATAATATACGATATGGCCCTGCTTTCTCAAAAAGAGCTAAAAATGAATGACTTATCCAGTTATATTTCTAGGTCTAATGAGGT
>JAFGQY010000038.1 GCA_016935395.1 Parachlamydiales bacterium | reverse complement strand
TACCTCGGTGATTGATTCTCAACGAGATATATAATGACATATTAGTGGGTTTCTTTCCTTAAATTATTTTTTTGTCGTGTACAAAGAAATACCGAAGATATTAAAAAAACTTTTTACATTAAGTGTTTATATTAAGTATATTAACTAGTTCATTAAAGTCAAATAAGGAGATAATTATGGCCGCAGCTACATTAAGAAGAAAACTGCCACCTCCTTTGCAATTAAAAAAATACAATCTAGATGGGGATCCAATTTCTGATGGTCTAAGCTCTAAAGATAGATTGACTCCATTATTAATGAAAACTTTGGGGCATAGTCCTTATAAAGGTTTACCAGAAAAAAAATTAACACCTTCTCCAGTTCAAGAATCTTGGGTTAGGGCATAAAAATTGATCTTTAAAAAATAATCAAAAAAAATATTTTTACTAAAATACATTCAAATAATTCAAAACTCTTGTTTTTTAAGTAATTTAGCATTAAATTTATTACCAAATTATCATTTAGGAGTTTGTAATGAAAAAAAAGACACATCCAGATTATCAAGACATACTATTTGTGGATTCATCTACTGGTCATAAGTTTGTATGCGGTAGTACACTAAAACCTGAAGAGACTGAAGAATTTGAGGGTAAAAAATATCCTGTTTTTAGAGTTCCTGTTTCTTCATATTCTCATCCGTTTTTTACTGGTAGTAAACAATTTATTGACACTGAAGGAAGAGTTGATAAATTTTCTAAAAAATATGCTAGGAAAAAAGAGGAATCTTTAAAAGAGATCGAAAAAGAAAGCAAAAAAGAAGAAGCTAAAAAAGCTAAAAAACCAAAAAGTTCTAAAAAATAATTTTGTATGGAAGAGAAGATAAAAAAACTTCTTGATAGATTGAAAGAAGTTGAAATTCTTATTGGCAAACCGGAAACGTTTGTTGACCAGAAGCTATACAAATCATTAACTCAAGAGCATTCAAGGTTAATGGAACTTAAAGATGAATGGGACTACTATCTTAAAACTTATAATCAACTTCAGCAAAATAAAGAGCTTTTACTTTCAGAAAAAGATCCTGAAATGATCGAGATTATAAAAGAAGATATTATGAATTTAGAACAAGAGTATGAGAATACAAAAACTAGATTAGAAATTATTTTAGTACCACCCGATCCTAGAGATAGCAGAAACATTATCATGGAGATTAGAGCCGGAACCGGAGGAGATGAAGCCGGGATTTTTGCTGGTGATCTTGTTAGAATGTATCAAAACTATGCAACTAAAAAGGGCTGGAAAGTTGAACTTCTTTCTTCTGCTGAGTCTGAAAGAGGGGGGTATAAAGAGTATATAATGTCATTTTCCGGGCACAATGTATTTAGGTTTTTGCAATATGAAGCGGGAGGACACAGAGTTCAAAGAGTTCCCGAAACTGAAGCTTCAGGCAGACTTCATACTTCAGCAGCTACGGTTGCAGTATTATTAGAGCCTACGGAAGATGATGACATTAAAATTGATGAAAAAGAATTAAGGATTGATACTTTTAGGTCTTCTGGAGCCGGCGGTCAGCATGTCAACACAACCGACTCAGCTGTTAGAATTACTCACTTACCTACTAATATTGTAGTTGGTTGTCAAGATGAGAGATCCCAGCACAAAAATAAAGAGAAAGCAATGAGACTTTTAAAAGCTAAAGTTGCCGAAATGAGAAGGGAAGAAGAAGCAAAAAAGCGCTCGGAACTTAGATCTACACAAGTAGGAACGGGAGAAAGGTCTGAAAAAATAAGAACATATAATTTTCCCCAAAATAGAGTGACAGATCACAGAATTAATTTAACGGTTTATAATTTAGATCAAGTTATCAATGGTGATTTAGACGAAATAACCACAGCATTAGTTACCTATTTTCATGAACAAAAATTAAAATCTTAAATGAATACACTTTTAGATGTTTTAAAAAGAGCTGAAAAGCTTTTAGAAAAAAAAGCTATCGAAAACTCAAAAGTTTCTGCTGAGGTTTTATTGTCACATTTATTAGAGATTAAAAAAAATGATCTTTATTTAAATTATGAAAAAAAAATTTCAAATGAAGTAATTCAAGAATATAATGATTTAGTAGCACAAAGAGCAAAAAATGAACCTATAGAATACATTACTCAAAAAACAACTTTTTATGATTTAGAATTAGTGATTTCAAAAGATGTTTTAATACCTCGTCAAGAAACGGAAATTTTAGTCGATTTTATAATAAAGGATATTTCAAAAGATAATTTTGAAAATAAAGTATTATTTGATATATGCACCGGTTCCGGTTGCATAGGGCTTGCTATTAAAAATAGATTGAAAAATCTAAAAATTTATATGTCTGACATTTCAGATAAAGCAATAAATATAGCTCAAAAAAATGCTTTAAAAAATTCATTAGAGGTAAACTTTTTACAAGGGGATCTATTAGATCCTTATATTAATTTAAAAGCTGATTATGTTGTATGTAACCCGCCATATATTAGCGAAGAGGAGTTTAAGCTATTAGATAAGGATGTAAAAGATTTTGAGCCTAAAGAGGCTCTTGTGGCAAAGATGAGTGGACTTGAGTTTTATATAAGGTTGGAAAAAGAGTTAAAAAAGTATTTAAATCCAAAAGCCAAACTTTTTTTTGAAATAGGGTATAATCAAAAAGAAGATATTTTGAAAAATATTTTTACATCAGATATTTGGAAAAACAAACGAGTCATTAAAGATTATTCTCAAAACAATAGATTCTTTTTTGTGTTAGCGACAAATAGAAATGATACCTTTTAGAATTATTTACAAATGATACCTTTTTAATCTGAAAAGGTAGGCATTGTTTAGTG
>JAFGQY010000037.1 GCA_016935395.1 Parachlamydiales bacterium | reverse complement strand
CACTAAACAATGCCTACCTTTTCAGATTAAAAAGGTATCATTTGTAAATAATTCTAAAAGGTATCATTTCTATTTGTCGCTAACACATTAAGATAAGATTTAATATTATTACCAATAATAATAAATCCACATTATAATGTTAATTCAATAATCTTTTTACTGAAATAATTTCATTATTATCATAATTTACTTCAACTTCAATATTTTTACCAAAAACAATGAAATTATTATTTTTATAATCTATGTTTACCGGTCTTTTCAAAGCCTCTATTATCATTTGAGGGGTAATATCTTTACTCATAATGTTTTGGTAGGTCTCTTTGGAAAATTTAAGCGTTATATTTTTAGATGGGTCTGAAAAAAACGGAAAACTATCAAAAAGACGATCAAGTTTTAGCTCAAATGAAATAATATCTTCTTTAATAATTTCATTATTTAAAATGTTTGTTTCACCTTCAAGTGTTTGAAAAGTTACATTATTGAGTGGGTTTTTCAAAAATATGCTTAAAGGAGCCGGATTTAGATATTTTTTCTGAATCGGATCATAAAACTTATCATCCAGATAGAGCATATTTATATCATCATCTACCCTTTTTTCCAGATATTGCCAGGGGTTGGCAAATTGAGAATATTTTCTTACTTTTCCGGAAGATGTGCAGATAAGATTTTCTCCGGATGCAGAATATCTATATGATTCTACAAGACCTTGATTAATAGATATTAAAGAACTTACCGAACCAAAATTATCATAAAGAGGAGCGTAAATATCTTTTTTCAGCTCAAAAGCTACAGCTTTGTAACCATTTTTAGTTTTAAGACCTAAAACTTTTAATTCAAACGGCGTTTTATCTCCATAAGCTGCAATTTCTTCATAATCATCATAAAGATAATTAATATGAACTATATTTTTACTGTTTTGTATATCAAAGACATCTTTTTGAATTTTTCTATTTAATCCATCATATGAAAAACTAACAATTTCATCATTTGTTTCAACTTTTATTAATCTATCCAGAGCGTCATAAGTATACTTTGATGATTTATCTATATCCTTTTTCTCGATAATATTTTCATTTTCATCAAAAGACAGGTTTGCTTTTATATTATCGCTTTTATAATTTTCAAAAAGACCGGTTTCGTTAACCACCTGATTAAAATCATTATAAGCAAAAGAGGAAGTTTCACTTCCCCAAAAGATTTTCCACTTTAATTTATTTATTCTTCCCAAAGCATCATATTTTTCTACTTTCTGAATGCCGAACGGGGTTTCTATAAGAGTGAGTCTTCCCTCTTTATCTCTATCGTAATAAGTCATCCCAAGATCCCCCATTAACTCTTCTTCCAAAAGATTTAAGGAAAGGTCATATTTTTTATACCTATGTGTATAAAGAGTTTCACCAATAGGAGTTTTTCTAAATACTTCTCTTAAAGTAAAAGCGTCATAAACATATTCTGTATAAGAAGTATCAGGATAGGTGATTTTTATAACTCTATTTGATGCATCATATTCTTTTTTGATAGTTAAATTATTGGATAATTTTTCTTCAATTAGATTGCCAACAGAGTCATATTTTCTAATTGTTGTAGAATTATCAATAAAATTATGAATTATTGTTGGTAAGTTTAACTGATTATATTCAAAACAGTAACTAATAGAACCGTCTGAGGCGGATATTTTCGAGAGTCTTGATAATTCATCATATTCATTTTCAATTTCAATTGTGTCCGGTTTTATTATAGTTTTTAAATTTCCAAAATCATCATATCTAAATTGAGTTTCTTTAACCTGATTAGTGTTTTTTTCTTTTTTTGAAATGAGTCTGTTTAAATGATCATATTTGAAAAATATCATCTTATTTTTTTCTTTTTCACTAAAAAAGATATCTTTTGAAATAATATTTTGGTTTATATCAAAAGTATTCTTTTCATTATAAAAAACTATTCCGTCTTTATTGATTTTTTGAATCAGATGAACGTTTCCATAAATATCTTTTAAAGTAATGATGGTTTGATTTATTGGATTTACTTCAACAATTTTATAAAGATTTATATTGGGAATAAAGCTGTTTTCGATAAAGGTATCATAAGTAGTAACGTTATCAAAAGCATCTACTTTTTTAATCAGGTTTTTTTCAAAGTCAAAAAACTTTTTCTCTACAGAAGTATTATCATCTAAATAAGTCAAAACTTCAACATTATCAAATTTGTCAAAATTATATTCTTTTTTATAGTAAAGATGATTATTGTCATCTAACTTTTCTTCTGAAAAAATCCTTCCTAAAAAGTCTTTTTTTGTAATCTCAATAGCGCTGCCCTGTTTTACTGTGCAAACTCTTTGAAGAGCATCGTAAAAAAACTCTTTTTTTTGAATTTTATCATTATTTTCAATAATTTCTTTTTTTAACTTTGCAGAATAATCATATACATATTTAGTTTTTATTGAATTTTCCAACTTTTCAATTAAGCCATACAGATTATATTTATATATGTCATTTTTTAGAATTTTACCTGATTTAGAATAAATCTTTTTCGAAGCTATTCTTTTTAAAAAGTCATACTCATAAAAATGACTATTTTGTTTTTTATCTATAAAAGTATTTAAAGTTCCATCTAAGTTGTATGTAAATTTTTCTTCAGTGCCGTCGGGGTATTTTATATTTGTGGGTTTGTTAAAAATATTAAAAGATGTAAAAGTTGTATTGCCATTTACAGTTTCACTACCCTTTCTTCCTAATGAGTCGCTTTCATAATTAATCTGTAGATATTTTATTTCATCATTTACTATTTTAGGCAGTTTTTTGCCTATAAGTTTGTTAAATGCCCCATAAAAGAAATGGTGAGTATTGCCAAGCTCATCAACATATGAAATATTATTACCATTTTTATCGTAGAAATAAGATGTTTTCTTATCGAAATTTTTATGAGCTATCTTTTTTGTTACAAGATTTTCATTTGGATCATATGTATAAAAAGTTTCATTTAAAGAAAAATCTTTTTCATAGATCAAATTGTTATTTTTATCATAGTCAAAAAAGAATTTTCTACCTATGGGATCTGTGTAAGAAATCTGATTTTTCCTAACATCGTATTCATAATTTTTTGAAAATAAAAAATTATCATCTTTATCAAAAAAATCAATTTTAGAAATTTTTCCGACGTTAGAATAAAAATACTTTTCTTTAGAAATCATTTTTTCTTCAAAAGTTTCTAAATCCAAATACTTTTGATGTAATTCTTCAACCATACCTATGAATTGATCGGAATTTTTTATAAAATAATTTTTGATTTTTCTAGTAGTAACATTTTTCAGATTATCAAAATTTTCTTCAGTTCCGTCGTCTTCAATTTCTTTGACCAAAATGTCATCATCATTATAAAAGAAAAATTCTCTTTTTTTGATTTTAGAATTAAAATAGGTTAATTTTTTTGAAAGCAGTGAAGTATTTTCAAAGTAACAATATTTTATTTTCACTGAGCTATCGTCAATTTCTTCATTAACAAGTCTTATATTATCAGAAAAGTAAGAATATCTTTTTGTAAAATGTTCACTTGAATCTTTTGGTATATAACTAGAATCAAGAGAGACAAATTCATATTTAGAAGAGATATTTCCAAATGTTTTTTCCTCAACAACTCTACTTTTATTATCGTAAGAATATTTTTTAGCAAATACACAATTATTATTTTCATCTAAACATACTTTTGCGATTAAAAGTGAAAAATCACCATTTTTCTCCCATGTAAATAACATTTGAGAAGATAAAATATGCTGGTTGTTTTCAAATTTATATTTTTGAATTTTTGTAATTTTAAAATCCTGATTATAGTGATAGATAATCATGTTATTATCACTATCTACAATCTTGGTTGAACCTTCTTTTCTTGTAAAAATCCCCGGATCGTAAATGAATTTATACGAAACATCAAAATCTTTATTATTAGTTAAATATCTTACAGTTTTTACTCTTTCAAATCTTAAATCCTGATTATCTTCTATAGTAATACCTACTTCAGGGTTTTTATTACCTAAAAGATAGAAATCAACATATCTTTTTTTGTTATTTGGAAAGTTAATTTGTTTTAGAAGAGGATGAGTTTTTTTGAAGTCTAGATGATATTCAAAATTAAGCGGAATTTGATTAGTGTTTATATTTTTTAATATGAAAAATGGATGCAGAGATTTTTCTTTTTTTGAAATTATTGGGTAATAGTTGTCATAAATAAAAAAATATTTTTGATCATCTGATGTAGTTATGGAAAAGTTTTTTTTATCTGAATATTTTTCATTATAATTTGGATCGGGATGAGAATAGCTAAAATTTATCCATCCATAGATCTTATCACTGTTGGGATTTGTTGTTTTTATTTGAATTAGATTATCGTAAGAGTCATAGGAATAATGAATTATATTTGCATTTGACAGGGTATGTTTTTTTAATAAAAAAGGCTTTCTGCCGTCTTTATCCCTTTGATAAAATTTTTCGGATCCATCGGGATACATTACTAGAAGTTCATATTGACCATTTAATATAACTTTTAAATCTTTTGGGTCTAATAGATCATTTTTATTATTTTTTGTTGAATAAAGAGATAAGTTTGTTGTTATTAAATACGATAAACATTGAACCTTTTCTTTTTCAAGTTTTTCACTTTCTTTTCTTAATTTTTTATTTTTTTTTGTTTCAAAAAGTCCTTTTTCAAATTCTTGAAAATTGTCTACTGAAAAAGAGTGCACATTTCCATTTTCTAAAATATCTAATCTATCACCATAATAATAAGCCTTTAATGAATCATAAAATGACCAACCAGACTGAACATACTCTTCATGATTTTTTTCATCTTTTGATCTTATATCAAAATTCTGAAGATTCATATAATGTATTTTAAGTTGGATCGGCTCTTTTGCTAAAACTTTGATTTCATTATCAAAAATATAATTTCCTGAAATAACGTTTACTGAATCATCAAAAATATTCGACGGTTCATATTCATCAAACATTACTTTGTAAAAATCAAGACCAGAAGAGAAAAGTAAATTAGATATAAAAATCAATAAAAGGCTAAATCGAATCATATTTTCCTCAAAAAAAAAATTTTTAGAAAAATATCTTAATATAAAAAAGATAAAAAAAAAGAAAAAATCATATTAAAATAATTAGTTTACAAATTGATAATTTCGAAATTTCTTTATTTTTTTTCATTTCACACTT
>JAFGQY010000036.1 GCA_016935395.1 Parachlamydiales bacterium | reverse complement strand
TTCTTTAGTAAGATTAAAAGGATAAAAATTATTTAAATCTTTATTTTTTAGATCGTTAAGAGTAGCGCTTTTTTCTAGTTCAATAGCATTAATAATAACTTTTTCTTTTTGAGCAGTTAATAAATTAAATCTTTTACCTAAAGCTACAACAGCAAAAACCCATACAAGTAAAATCACAATAAACAATCCTGCAATGTAAGGTGCTGAAGCAGTAATTGTTGAAAATAATATTAAAAATCCCTGTATTAGTGTAGATCCTGCCGATTTACCAAACCTTGATCCCACGCCATCTATTGCAGCCTTACCTTTTCTTTTAGAGTCCTTATCTAAAGGTATAAAAGCTATTTCTTTTGTAGAATCAAATAGAGTATATTTGCTGGCTCTGGATAGGGTATTTTGAACAGTTCCGAAAAACACGCTTAAGACTAAAGGCGTTGAGCTAAAAAGAGCAGCCAAACCTGTCATGCTATGAGAGTCTTTAAATAAGAAAAAGGCAAAGAAAAACACACCTGAAATTAAAACAATTACTGGAGTAATAAGTGCGCTAAAAGACCAGCTAAATTTTCTTATAAAATTTCCGGATAAAAATAGGGCAATTCCTGTTGCAACAAGCCCGATCATGGTCATTACTTGACCCATATAACTATTAAAATCAGAAGGGTTTGGGTAAAGCTCTTTTATTTGGTTTTTCCAAACAATTTCTACTATGTGAGTTGTAAGGTTATAGCATAGAACTATTAGTGCTATGCAAATTAAATATTTTGATTTAGCTAAATAAATAAAACTCTGCTTTAAAGAAATTTTTTCTTTTGGTTTTTTTACCTGTGATATTGTCGGTTCGTCAACGTCTGTTGATTTTTTAGATAAATATCTAAAAAGAGCTATTATTAAAACCCCTGAAATAATTACTGTAAGGTTCAAAAAAAGTACAGACTGTTCCCAAGCGCTTTTACCATATGGTATAAAAGAAAAAAAGCCATTAGAGCATAAAACTATAGCTGTTTGACCGGATAAAATTCCTGAAACATTAGCTCCTACCCCTAATAAAGGATAAAATCTTTTCGCTTCACCAACTGTAGTAACTTCATTCGCAAATCCCCAAAAAATTACCGTTAAAATAGCAGTTCCCCAAAGCTCGGCCATTATATAAAAACAGGTAAGAGGCCAGTTTCTCAGCATTGCAATAAAGCCCTTAAATCCTTGCGGTAAAACGCCTTGAAGACTATCGGCTAATGTATTAGGGCTTAAAACCTCTCTTAGTGGATATAAAAATAGTGTAAAAATTGCAAAAAATCCTAAAAAGATTGTCATCATAATATGAAAGACCTTTTCTCTAGAATATTTACTTGATAGTTTGGTGAAAATCACGGTCATTACAAGCGCCATCGGAAGAATTCCCCAAAGCTTTATAAAGGGGATGGCTTCAGCTCCTGACGATGGAGCTGTTACGACTAAAGTGTCTTTTACAGCTCTTAATATATTGTAGTTGAATGCGATTAGAAAAAACACCAAAAACATTGGTATAAATTTTGCCATTTCATTTGAATGAATAGGCCAAAAAAGGGATCTGATTTTTCCAAATTTTATATTACTAGACATAAGTTTATTACATCTTAATGTTATTATTTTTGTTTATTTTTGAGCGCAGAAGAAAATACTTAGTTGAAAGGTAAAGAACTTTTTTAAATCTTGCTATTAGCAAGAATAAATTTTTATTAGACACTTTGTTTTTTCAATCAATTTATCTTGATGTCTTGAGTATAGTTGATTGTTGTGATTTTTGCAAAAGTAATTCTGAAGAAAAAAAATATGAAATTTTAAAATATTTTTTTTTAAAAAAAATTTACAGCCTCGTTGCTCTTAAGTCGCGATGGATAGTGAATTTTCGAGAAGTTATACTTGTGTTAAATTTTAGATCTCGATGAGGACATTCAATAGATAAAACTTATTTATTTTAAATAATAATTTTTATTTAACACTAAGCGCTTCAATTCCCGGTAAAGATCCAAACTCTATATATTCTAAGGAGGCACCTCCTCCTGTAGATATATGGGTAAATTTATCAGCAATGCCAAGTTTGTTTATTGCGGCAACGGAATCTCCACCACCAATAATACTTATACATTTTATTTTAGAAATTACCTTTGCAATCTCATTTGTTCCTTTAGAGAAATTTTCAAATTCAAAGACCCCAAGAGGCCCATTCCATAAAATTGTTTTTGCATTTTTTAAAAGCTCAGTCCATTTTTTAACTGTTTTGGGTCCAATATCCATTCCTTCAAAATCTTCTGGAATATCTTTTTGAGTATCTATAATTATTGTTTTTGCATCATTTTTAAAATCATTTGCTACAACAATATCTAAGGGAAGATATAGGTTGATTTTTTTCTCTTTGCATTTTTTCATTATTTCTTGAGCTTCTTTTATAAAATCATCTTCGACTAAAGATTTTCCAACATTTTTTCCCATCGATTTAAAAAATGTGTATGCCATTGCTCCGCCTATAAAAAGCGCATCAACTTTTTCTAAAAGGCTTTTTAAAACGCCTATTTTTGAGGATATTTTTTTTCCTCCAATAATTGCATAAAAAGGTCTTTTGGGATTTTTGATGATTTGAGAAAATGCATCAATTTCTTTTTGCATTAAAAATCCTGCTACAGATTTTTTAGGAAAATATTTTGTTATAGTGTAAGTAGAGGAGTGTTTTCTATGAGCTGTTCCAAAAGCGTCATTTACAAAAATATCACACCCTTTAGCTAGCTTTTCAGCAAATGATGGATCTTTTTGGGGTTTTTCCTCAGCTTCATAAAATCTTAAATTTTCTAATAAAAGAATCTCTTTTGGTTTTAAAGAGTCTTTTAATTTTTGAGTTTCATCTCCAATGCAGTCAGGAGCCATTTTTACATCTTGATTTAATAATTCAGATAATCTTTTAGCGACAGGTTTTAAACATAGCGCTGAATCTTTTTTGCCCTTAGGTCTTCCTAAGTGTGAAATCAAAATAAGAGATGCATTTTTATCTAAGATATATTTTATGGATTTTAAAGCTTCTTTAATTCTTGTATCATCTGAAATTTTTCCATCTTGCAATGGAACATTAAAATCTACTCTCATTAAAACTTTTTTATTTTTTAAATCAATATTTTCTAAACTCATTTTTTCCATAAAAAAACCTCATCGTGTTTAAAAATGATTTTTTCACAACGTTAAAATTTAATCCAGCTTCTTGTTAGAAAATAATTTTATATTCACGAGTAATAGTACTAGCACTGGAGCCTAGAGATATCACTTTATCTCATATTATTAGTTATGAAGAGATGTTCTTTTTTGATGGTTTTTTTACTATGTCTTTAAAATATAATATAATAAATAAGGCGATGATTAAAAAAATTGAAATACTAAGAAATTTATAATTTTTGTATATGATATATACAATAGATCCATAATAACCAAAGAATACTAAAAGAGATAAAAATAAATATATGGATTTTGTAAATTTTGTTTTTAAATTCAGGACTTTATAAACTTTGGGGAGTCCTTTAAAAAAAACTAACCATATTCCAATCAATACAAAAATAGTTCCAAAAAAACATACCCACCAAGGATTTATATTAAATCCTTTTACGAAATGAAATATATCTCCATAATTTGAAAATGTCCTAATAGGAATGTAAGAAAAAATTTCTGCAAGATTTATAAGAGAAAACCAAAATAAAAAGCTATAAACAAAAAGAGATTTTTTTGAAAATTTTATATTTAATAAAATAGTACTTAAAATAAATAAAATAGCATTAGTTATTATTGCAGAAATACCAATAAGTCCTACAATATAATTTTTCCCTTGGGCAAATATTAAATCATAATCAACTTTTTCAAAAACATTAAATAACAAAGGATCGCTATAATAAATATCAAATGGATTTGATTTATATCCAAATAAATAAGCAACTGTACTATGAGTATATTCATGTAATAAGACCATTGCTTCTCTTGCTAAAAGAATTATAAAAATTGTAAATAAAAAAAATAAAAAATTCTTTTTCTTCATATTTTTATGTAAGCATATTATGAATAAATTTCCTAGAATAATTATAACTTTTTTAATTGCATGAAGCTTTTAAATGTGAAATGAAAGTAAATTATAAATAAACTCAAGTTTCCAAGTATAATTTTTTCGTTTGAATATTTTTAAAAAAAATATGTTGCAAAATCTTATAAAGCCGAAAAGGGATTAGAAGCACTTTCAAAAGATTTTTGATCTTTTTTTCTGTTATTGATTTCAAGTCTTATAGAAAATAAAAGATCCATGTCGAATTCTTTTCCTGCAGCCCATTTAAGATAGTCAATAGGTATTTCAGAAAAGGGTCTTCCCTTGTGTTTTCCAAGAGGCATGGCTTTCATTAAGATCGGCTTTTCTAGTCTTTTGAAAAGCTGAGATGTTGTTGTAAAAGGTCTGCTTAAATGTTTGAAAACTTCAATATTTGCTTTTACGTCGTTTAAGGCTCTATGAGCTCCTTCAAATTCAACATTAAAATGTTTGGATAATTCTTTTAGTGAGTTAAAAGGGCTTTCTCCATAAAGTCTAGCCAAACGAAGAGTATCTATGTAATTTTGATTTTGGATGTTGGAATTGATGCCATTTCTTTTTGCTTCTGCATCAATAATATCAATATCAAATTTTATGCCATGGCCAACTATAACTTTGTTTTTCAAAAACTTGAAAAAGTCTTTTAAAACATCTTTTATTTTTGGTTTGCCGCTTACCATTTCTTGAGAAATATTATGGATATTTTGGGAGAGTTTTGGGATTTGAATTTCAGGATCGATTAATGTATCAAAAACTTCTAAAATTTCAGAAAAATTGAATTTTGCAGCTGCAACTTCTATTATCCTATCCGTTTTAGGATCTAGGCCTGTAGCTTCTATATCTAAACAGATAAATACATCTTCATTAATTAGTGTCATAATAAGATTATACTTTTTAAAGGGTGACTATACGATAATTTGAAATTATTAAGCATCAATTATGACCTTTCTTTTTGTTTCAGATAGAGATTCCAGTTTTATGATTTTTGAATTTTTAGGTAAAATATCAAAAATATTTTCAGACCATTCTATTAAACAGATGCCGTTTTTAGAAAAATATTCATCAAAGCCCATTTCTAAAAATCCTTTTGAATTTTTCAATCTATAAACATCAAAATGAAAAATGTCGAATAATTTTGCTTGGTAGATATTTAAATAAATAAAAGTGGGACTTGTAACTTCTATGTTTTTTTCTACTAAAGCTTGAACAAGAGCTTTTATAAAAGTTGTTTTACCAGATCCTAAGTCTCCAAAAAAAGCAACTACATCATTTTGCTTTAATTTTTTAGCAAAATTTTGCGCTATTTTTTCACTTTCAGTAACTGAGTTGGAAATTATTTCAGCCATTTTTCTAAATAAGGCTCAAATTCTTTTATTTGCGATAAATTAGTTACAAATTCTTTAATATTATCTTCAGTTAATTGCTCTTCAATGAATTGTAAGAAGGTAGCTTCTATTTCAAATTTATTTTGGTTTTGAACTTCAAATAAAGTTAAATGTTTTACCGACTTTTTGAAATCTTCAATGATGGCTTTTTTAGAGTTGAATAATTTTCCTGTAATTCCAGATGAAAATACTATTTTAGTAATAGGCTCTTTTCTTTTGGTGATATATTTTTTTATAATTTCCGGATCTTCAGAAATATAAAATCTTTTAGGTCTAAGGCCTCCTACTCTTTCTGTATTCTCAGGGCATTTTGATACCCAGTCATATATAGCATCTTGTGGATTTAAATGAGTGTTATCTCCAAAAACCTTTCCTGTAAAGGGACATATGTAAATCTTTTTCGTCTCTTCGTTTACTTCTTGGTGTCCAAATTGAATTTTTATTTCAGTCTCTCTATATAAAGTTCCTTCATTTTCAAGTTTTTTAATAAGCTCATCTAAGCTTTTGTAGATCATTTTTTCTTTAAGAAATAATACGGGTTTTAAATTAAAATTTTTTTCTAAGTAAAAAAGGTATGTAGTTATTAGATCAGCTTTTTTGTTCTGCTTTAAAAATTTTAAAAGTTCGTTTTTTATCTTATCTGCTATCTTCATAAAACTTCCTTTAAAGAAATAATAATTTTTTTAATGATTTTATTTAATCGATGTTCAAATTTAATGTTTTGAGCTAATTTTATCAAGTTTAAATATCATATCAATATCAACATTAAAAAATAAAATTAATTTTCTTATCTTTTTTAAAGTTT
>JAFGQY010000035.1 GCA_016935395.1 Parachlamydiales bacterium | reverse complement strand
ATAATTGTAATTTTTTTAATTTTGAACATTAAAATTAAGAATCTTATAAAAAATTAAAATTAAAAAATTAATTTTAATTTTTTTAATATAAAAATATAAAAAAAATATTATATTCTACTTGGCTCTCCAAAAGGAAGGAGCGAAAATAAGCAGTATAATAAAATACTCCAATCTTCCAAGAAGCATTAAAAAGCTAGAGAGTAATTTGCTGAAAGGATGCATAAAAGCAAAAGAGGTTGTAGGACCGGCAACGCCAAACGCAAACCCAACGTTGTTTAACATGCAAGCAACGCAGCTAGTAGAAGTTTCGGCGTCTACATGATCAAAAACATAAAAAACTATACCTAATATAGTGAAAAAACCAGCTAGAATAAAAAAGGTTAGTACGGTTATTGAAGCTTTTGAATCAATTGTTTTTTTTCCAATTTTTACATGGCGCACAGTTGTAGGCCTAAAGATTTCTTCAATTTTGTGTTTTAAAATTTTATAAAGAATATAAAATCTGGATGTTTTTATACCGCCGCAAGTTGCACCGGACATACCGCCGATATACATCAAAAGAAGCATGTAAATCTGACAGGCAAAGGGCCATTTTGCGACATCTGTTGTAACAAACCCTGTTGAAGTTTGAGCTGAAATGGAATGAAAAGTACCTGATCTTAGCGCTCTTGAAAAATCGTAAGTTCCTGTTATTGTTCCATCTAATGTGTATACCTTGGAGCCAATTAGATTATATATTACAAGGCCGCTTCCAATAATGACAACAGCTACAAACAGGATAAAATCAGGTTCATAAATTCTAAAAAATTTACCTTTAAGAGCGTGAAAGTAAAGAGCAAAGTTAATACTTCCAATAAACATAAAAACAATTATTACCCAGTCAGTTAGTCCACTTCCGTATGCTGCAATGCTATCATTTCTAATTGCATAACCGCCTGTTGATAAATTTGAAAAGGTAATACAAAAAGCATCTAAAACTTCTATTTTTTCATTTGTTATAATAAGTATTAAAACTTCTAAAATAGTAAGTCCCAGATAAAGTTTCCAAAGAAGGGACGCCGTTTCTTTAATTCTAGGAGCTATTGAATCCTTAACTGGGCCGGTCATTTCCGCTTGGAGTAAAAATTTACCACCTACAGCCAAAGCCGGAAGAACTGTTAAAAAAAGAACAACAATTCCAAGGCCTCCAAGCCACTGAATAAAGCTTCGCCAAAATAAAACTGCTTTGCTAGTAGCTTCAATGCCTTCATAGATAATTTTTCCGGATTTATCTCTCACAGGAGTGATAGTGCCATAAAAAACATATTTTTTTTGCGGAAAGTGAGGGTTTTCAACGATATATTGTTTTTCTTTATTTGAACTGTCGTAAAGTTTTGGACACATCACCGATGCACCGGTCGTTGTTAGACCTGATATAGATTCAAAAATACAATCAACGGGACTGTTTAAGGTTTTTGAAAAGTAAAAAGGCATAGCGGAAATAATTGTTACAACAACCCACATCAAAATTACAATAAGAACGCTTTCTTTTCTAAAAAAAACGCCCTTTGTATTCCTTCCAAAATATAAAAATATCCCAGATATAATTAAACAGGCTAATATGGTTTTTAAAAAAGCTATTGTTGAATTTGGATGAGCTGTTTTGTAAACAAATTCAAAATATATCGCAACAGCTAAGGGAATTAACAAAATTAAAGTAAAATAAAATAGCAGTTTACCGACTATTTTAAATACCTCTTTGTATCTCAACTTTCATCTCCTTTAAAATATATTTTGCAGATCACCAAATATATCCGGACTTGATATTAATATTACTGTATCGCCGGGTGAAATTATTCTATTTCCCTTTCCTATCATTACTCTTCCTCTGTTTTCTATTGCAGTAACAAGTAAATTTCTTGGTAGTTTATTTGAAAGTTCAGATAAAGGAATACCGACAAGCTCGCAATCTTCTGAAACTTTTATTTCTAAAACTTTTGCATTTCCATCGCTAAGAGATGCGATTGAAATTACTTTTTCTTCATTTATAATTGAAAGAATTCTATTTGCAATATTCACTCTTTCAGATACTGAATATTTTATATTATGAGCTCTGATAACAGGAGCGAATTCAATATTTGAAATTAAACAGATAGCTTTTTTACAACCCATGTGTTTTGCAATTGAAGTAATTAAATAATTTGACTCATCTTCATTAGTGCAAGCAACAAAAGCATCAACGTCCTGTATTTGTTCAGATGCTAAAAACTGCATATTTGTTCCATCTTCATTTATAACTGTACTTTTGGGTAAAAGGTCTGCCAGTTCTTCACATCTTTTTTCGTCTTGTTCGATTATTTTTACATTAATATTTCTAATTTCTAAAATATGTGCAAGTCTGACTCCAACCCCGGTTCCTCCAACAATTACTATGGATTTAATTATTTTTTGATCGATGTTAAAAAAGCTGTGGATTTCCTGCATAAACTTTGTCTCACCGACAACTGTTATTTCATCTCCAGCTTCAATATGATCTTTTCCATGAGGAAAAATAACATCATACTCTTTTTCACTGTCTTTTTTTCTTCTTTTAATAAGACCCACTATCATTTCTTCAGGAAGATCTAAATTGGATAAAGGAATGTTTGTTTTTTTCCAGGAAGCTGGAATACTAAGGGTTCTCATCTGTATTGCACCATGAGCAAAATTTTCGATTGCAATATCTTCGGGATTAATAATGCTTTTTAAAATGTCGTTAGCAGCTAAAACTTCAGCGCCGATGAAATGGTCAACATAAAAAAGTCTTCCAAAATCAAGTCTTGATCTTGCTAAAAAGCCTATCTCTTTTACCCTTGCTACTGTTTTGGGGTAGCCAAGATTTTTTGCAATAACGCATGAAACTAAATTTGTTTCATCATCGCCTGTCATGGCAATGAAAAGATGAGGCTCAGATTCAATTAAATTATCTAAAATCTTCCAGCGAGATCCATATCCCAAAAGTGTTGCTACATCAGATTCTTGAGAAACTTTTTCCAATTTTATCGGATCTTTATCGATAAGAGTTACGTTATGCTGCTCTTTTGAAAGCACGCTAGCTAAGTAAGAACCGATATCTCCGGCTCCTAAAATTACAATATTCATTTACCTTGCCTTTCTATAAAATTTTCTTTCCAGGTTTTTGATGAGATAACCTCTGAAAAGCTATTTAAATTATTCAATGAAGCAAAATGAAGTTCTTCGCTGTAGCTGGCTGTCAGATCAGATAATGTAAAAATTTTATAATTTCTGCTAGCAGCTTCTCTTGCTGTAGTTTCTACTATTCCATTTGTAGTGAATCCGGCAAGGATTAGCTCATTAATTCTTAGAGCTTTTAAATGTCTTGAAAGCTCAGTATGATAAAATGCAGAAAATGACCAGCGTTTTATTAGATAATTTACATTTTTTATTTCATCTAGTAAATCATGCCCCCAACTGCCCAACCTGAGTCCTTCTTTTTCTAAAAATGGTCTTGATTTTTTCAAAAAGTTTCCAAGTCCTACAGCCTCTTTATTTAAATTTTCAAGGATAGTAAATTGTGTGGCTATTATTGGTATTGAATGTTCTTTGCAGAAAAATACCATATCAACAATATTTGGAAGAATTTTTGAAACATTTGTTACATCAAGTCCATTTTTATTATAAATACCGTCTTTGTGTGAGATATCATTTTGCAAATCTAAAATTATAAAAGCTGTGTTAGACATGATAAAAACTTCTTTTCATATAATATCAAGATATAACTTAAAATTTGGTTTTTGTCGATTATTGGATTCTAAAAATATTTTTTTTTAAGATAAAAAAAAATTTGATAATTTGTGGTTTTTTGGTAAGTGATTAATCTTCAGCTTTTATTGAAAATTATTTTTTATTTAAACACAGAAAGTTCTTGATAAAAACATAAATCTTATCAATGATAATTGTTTCATATGCACCGGTAGCTCAATTGGATAGAGTGCTTGGCTACGGACCAAGAGGTTAGGGGTTCGATTCCTCTCCGGTGCGAAGGATATTTTTGTGCATATAGAAGTATTTGTTTGTGGTCCTATAAATAACAATACAATTGTTATTTGGTGTGAAAAGACTAAAAAAGCAGCCGTAATAGATCCTGCTTTTGACTCTTTTGACAAAGTTTTAAAATTTTTGAAAAAACATAATTTAAAACTTGAAAAAGTTCTTTTAACTCACTCTCATTGGGATCACATAGCAGATGTAAAAAAAATTAAAGACCAGCTTTCATCACAAATCTATGTGCATAAAGCAGATGCTAAAAATTTAAAAAATCCAGGATCAGACAGCCTTTCGAGTGTTTTGCAAATTGAGGGTGTAAACCCTGATCATTTTCTTAATGATAATGATATAATTAAAATTGGAGAGATTGAACTTAAAGTGATTCACACTCCTGGTCATACTCCCGGATGTGTATGTTTTTTAAATGAAAAAGAAAAAGTTTTATTTTCCGGTGATACTTTATTTAGAGGATCATATGGAAGAGTTGATCTTCCAACATCAAATCCAAAAGATATGATCAAATCTTTAAAAAAGTTATCAAAACTCGATAAAGATATTAAAGTAATTCCGGGTCACGGTAAAACCACAACAATGAAAGATGAAAGCTGGGTTGATAGAATAGAAGAATTCATTTAAAAATAGGAGATTTAAAATATGTCACTAGTAGGTAAAAAAGCGCCTCAATTTACTGCTAAAGCTGTTATCAAAAATAAATTCGATGAGAACTTTTCATTATCCAAATATCTTGGAAAATATGTTGTTTTTTTCTTTTATCCATTGGATTTTACATTTGTATGTCCAACTGAGCTGCATGCATTTCAAGAAAAACTTCAAAGTTTTAAGGAAAAAAATGCTGAAGTTGTAGGTTGTTCAATAGATAGTATATATTCACATTTTGCATGGCTGGAAACACCTAAAATGAAAGGTGGAATTCAGGGAGTTGAATATCCGATCGTTTCTGATATCACAAAAGAGATATCAGAATCTTTTGGAGTTTTAAATGAAGAAGAGGGCGTTGCATATCGAGGTCTATTTATTATAGATAAAGAGGGGATAGTTCGTCATGAACTTATCAATGATCTGTTTTTAGGAAGATCAGTTGATGAGGCTCTAAGAGTTTTAGATGGGATCATTTGCTACGAAACGAATGGAGAAGTATGCCCTGCGAATTGGCACTTTGGAGAAAAAACAATGAAACCATCTCATGATGGTGTAGCTCAGTATTTTGAAAATGAATAAGTAAAAATTTTAAAAATCAGCTGGCGATCAAGTAGTCAAATAGATCTTTTTCGCTGATTATTAGAATGCTATTTAAAATTTTACTTACATCTAAAAAAGCATTAATGACTTCGGGGCTTCCAACTTTTGGAAGTCCTATTGCAGTTAAATTTTTAAAAGCTTTGTTTTTTTGCATCAAGAAATTTATTGAAACGAAATAATCTTCAAAACTAAATCCCTCTTCTTTGACTCTAAAAAAAATAACCTCATTTCCATACATAAGTGACTGAATAGCAAAGTTTAATCCTTCCGAGTTTTCAGGGGGATTTCCGAAAGTCAGGCATAGATCGTCTAAGCTCTTACATAGGTAAGGATAGTTGAATTTGCCCTTTTCACTCTCTCCATATAAAACAATTCTGCTAATCATATAAAATAATTCCTATTTAATTTTATATTTATAATAAAAATATAATTAAATCAATAATTATTTATTTTGTTAATTTAATATTTATATAATAAATGCAATTAGCTATAATTGTTGTTGATTATAATATAATTAATAAAATAGGTAATAAATTATGGCAGCAGTTCAAGGTGATGCGTATTTATGGGACACCGCAAATTTAGATCATTTTGATTGTGCTGGGTCTTCTAGCGGAGAATGGCTTTCACAAGTTGATGCACAATTAAAAGAGTTTCAAGGTTTTTTAGAAGATTTTGATTCAAAGTTCTCGTTTTTGCAAAGAAAAGTTGAAGTGATTTCTCGAGAAAGCAGTATTGAGCCTACCTGTGAAAGTTCTTATAGATATTTATCTGAAAGATCTCTAGATCAATTATTGCAAGACGTTAAAGCTTTGGGAGATATTCATAAAAAAGGTGAAAAACTTCAAATAAATACAAGATCGAAACTTTTGGAAAAATCCTCTTTTGCAGGACCTTTTTCCGGCTGGATGAGAGCCGTTTCAAGCGCTGCTTTGCTCTCTGATACTTCTTCTGAAAATGTTACCGAATATTTAAATGAAGTTTTTAATAATACTATAAAATTTTTTAAAAGCGATTCAGTAAAAAAGCCTAAAGAAACAAGAGAAAATTTGCTTGCATTTCAAAAAAATAAAGATCTTTTTGAAAAAGCTTATCTTGGATATAAAATTTTATTTGATACTTATTTAGATGAAGCTCAAAGAGCTGAAATAGGATCAGAAGAAAAAAATCGTAAAGTTAAAATTTGCAATGAATTTCAAAAAATCGGAAGAAAGATTAAAGTCTTATTGCTTATGTCAAAAATGCTGCAAGAAAAGGGAGTTGATGCTTTTATGTATAAACCGGCAAAAGAAGGAAGATTAACAGATGATTCTCATTTAGACGTTTTTAACAATTTCATTTATATAAATGATCAGGCTAAAGAGCAGTTTTATAATGAGAATAAAGATAAAATTAACCTTTTAAAAGTGATAGCTTCCTATTGAAATCTCAAAATTAATTTTCATAATAAATATTATTTAAATAAAACTAAATCATAATTAAAATATCTAATTCATATTCAGTTAATTGCTTATATGTTATAATGTTAATTAATTTAATTAGATTTTAGTAAAAATATTAATAAAAAAATAATAAGGAGGAAAATATGGCTGCAACGGGAGCTTATGCAAGAGATATTCCAAAACAAGTAGGAGATTGGCTATTTGGAAAAGAGTTTCATGAAAGAACGGATCTAACTTTGTTTAAAGAAGATGCTGGAAAATTAGGAGAGATTTTTTTAGAAGATGGTAGAGTTCAAGATGTGTATAAAGATGCAAAATTACATTGGGATAGACGTGGACCCGGTTGGGATAAAACTGGAGATTTGCAAGGTGCTTTTAGATGTGTAAAGGGTAGTGTATATACTAATGCAACCGGTGAGACTGTAGCTCAGATAGCTTACGATTGGGCATATAAATTGAATCAGGATTTTACTATTACTGAACCTCAAGATATAAAAATTTTCACAAGAGCTCAACGGGCGTTTGAAGAATTAAGTAATCTATATAAAAAGTTAAAAAGGCCTGTAGTAGAACAAAGATATAAATCGGCATCTGAGCAATTACAACTATTTATAAGAAAGCAAAAAATTCAACATCATAGAGAATTTTTAGGTGGATTAGCTGATATGAGAATGTCTGAAGAGCAAAGAGCCATTTTTTTCCAAGTATATGGCGGTTTATTAGAATTACAGATGAAAAAAGATGCAAGTCCAGTCGATATGAGAGCTCAAATTTTAGCTCCGGCAGTCAGGCTGCTAACCGAAGGAAGAGAACAGGCTCGTGGAAGGACAGGCGGGGTTAGAATAGAAGAAGTAGAGGAGTTTAGAGATGTGCCTTTAGGACCTCAAGGCGGACCCTCTGTAGGATTTTCATTATTGGACTAAGGTATAAGTAATTTATTTGTATAGAAAATTAACCTTTTAAAAAAAAGATACAAGTCTTAATAACTTGTATCTTTTTTTTTAAAAAGTTTTTTTGTTTTTTTTAAAGATCTTTGAAAAACTCAGCTTTATCTTTTAGCTCTTCTTCAATTTCTAAAAGTCTATTATACTTAGCTATTCTTTCAGATCTTGATAAAGATCCTGTTTTAATTTGTCCGGCTCTTGTAGCTACGGCAAAGTCTGCAATGAAGGTATCTTCCGTTTCAGCAGATCTATGAGAAATAACGCATCTATAGCCATTTTGATGGGCTAAATCGATAGCTTGGATGGTTTCCGTTAAAGTTCCGATCTGATTAAGCTTAATTAAAATAGCATTTGCAACATGTTTTTCAATTCCTTTTTTCAAAAATTTAGTGTTGGTTACAAATAGATCGTCTCCAACTAGCTGAATTTTTTTACCAAGGTCTTTTGTTAATTTTGCCCAGCCGTCCCAATCATTTTCAGAAAGGCCGTCTTCTATGGAATCAATTGGAAATTTTTTTGTTAAATTCTCCAAATGCTTTATTTGATCTTCTACTGATCTGTATTTGTAGTCTTGATTAGCCAATTTTTTCTTCATTTCAAAGTAGCTGTTTTTTTCTTTATCGAAAAATTCTGAGGCTGCAGGATCTAGAGCAATTGTAATATCTTTTTTAGGTTCGTAGCCGGCTTTTTGAATAGCTTCTACAATTAAGGCTAGAGATTCTTCATCAGATGATAAATTTGGAGCAAATCCGCCTTCATCTCCAACAGAAGTTGAAAGTTTTTTATCTTTTAGAATTTTTTTAAGAGTATGAAATATTTCAGCTCCATATCTTAAGGATTCTTTAAAATTTTTAGCACCTTTGGGTCTTATCATGAACTCTTGAAAATCTAACATGTTATCACCATGAAGACCACCATTGATAATATTCATCATAGGGCAGGGTAGAAGGGTAGCTTTTTTGTCTTGGATTTCACCTAGATATTTATAAAGAGGTAATTTTTTCGATACTGCGGCAGCTTTTGCAATAGCTAAAGAGATACCTAAAATTGCATTAGCTCCAAAGTTGGATTTATATTCGGTTCCATCTTCTTTGATCATTAAACTGTCTAATGCTTGCTGATCGAATATTGATTTGCCTTTTAAAAGTTTGAATAATGGTCCGTTTACATTTGCAACAGCTTTTAAAACGCCCTTGCCAAAATATCGACTTGTATCCCCATCTCTTAGCTCTAAAGCTTCATTTTGACCGGTTGATGCGCCGGATGGAATTTTTGCATTAACACGAATATCATCATCAGTTGTTAAAATTACTTCTACAGTTGGTGTCCCTCTAGAATCCAAAATTTCTAGAGCGTGAATGTTTTTGATTTTACTCATATTTAGTCCTTTTTTTTTCTTCTATTTCTTTAATTAAAGCAAGATAGGAATCAAAACGCAATTTAGAAATTGTATTTTCTTCTAAAGCTGTTTTAACATAACAACCTGGTTCATTAATATGTTTGCAATCAGGGTATTTACATTTTTTTGAATATTTCCCAAAAATTTCTGAAAAATGATTTTTTAAATCTTCAAAAGTTAGATCCCAAATTCCAAAACTTTTAATGCCTGGAGTATCTATACAAAAACCGCCCTCTTTGATAGGCACTAAAGAGGCGGTTGAGGTGATGTGGGCGCCCTTGTAAGTTTTTTTTATAACTGCGCCGGTTTTAAGTTTAGTTTTTAAAATAGAGTTTATTATTGTGGATTTACCTGTTCCCGATTGTCCAGAGAAAACAGAAGTTTTTCCTTTCATAAGATTTTTTAAAGAGTTAAGTCCTGTTTTATCTTTGCAGCTCAAAGATAAAATTATATAACCCAGCTCTTCATAAATTTTTAAAAAGTTTTGGTATTCTTCTTCAGCTTTTTTATCTTTTTTTAAAAGATCGATTTTATTGATTAGAATAACGCTTTGCATGTTTCCTTTAGAAGAAGCTATTATGTATCTATCTATTAAAGCCGGTTTTAAAGGAGGTAAAACCACCGAAGTAGTTATTAATACCTGATCGATATTTACAGCTATTATAGCTTGTTTTTTTCTAAGCTCTTCGTATCTTGAAAGAATTGAATATCTTTTTTCAATATTTTCAATAGTTCCCGTTTTTTCATTTTTTTTAGAAAAATAGACAATATCTCCAACTGCTATAACATTTTTATTGCGAGTTTTTTGCTTTTTCAAAAGTCCTCGAAGAGTGCAGATGAAATTTTTGTTTTCCATATTTACTAAAATTTCTTCACCAAGAATTGAAACAACCCTTCCTTTTAAAAGAGTTTCTTTTGAAATTGGTTTTTTTGTGTTTTCTTTTTGGGTATTTGTTTTTTTAAATTTTGATCTGTCTTTTTTTTCTAAAACCTTTCTCTGTTTTTTAATCCGCTTTTTGTCTTTTGATAAAAATCTTTCTTCTTCTTCTAGATATTTTTCAAAATCACTCATGAAAGCCTCATTTTGTGCATTATGATTGCACCGGCTATTGCAACATTTAAAGATTCCTGCGTTTTATTAAGAGGGATTGTAATTTTTTGTCCAATATTTTTGAAAGTGTTTGAAATACCTTTTGATTCAGAGCCAAGTATCAAAGCCAAAGGCTTTTCGAAAATTTTAATTTTTGAAAAATCTTTGCCTTCCATGTCTGCAACAAAAACATTAATTTTTTTATTTTCTTTAAAAAATAAAAAAAGTTCACTTTCGCTCATTTGCATAGTGGGAATAAAAAAGTGCGCTCCTTTTGCTGATCTTAAAACCTTTTCGTTAAAAGGGTCACATGAACTTTTGGTTAATATCACAAGATCAAATGAAAAGGCGTTAGCTGTTCTAAGTAGCGTTGCTAAATTTCCGGGATCCGATATTTGATCTAGAACTAAAACCAGATCTTTTTTCAAAATTTTTAAATTAGGCATATCGATAATAACGGCAATGTCTTCAGGAGATTGAACGCCGCAAACTTTTTTCATAACATTTTCATCAACTAGATAAAAATTTTGAGCATTTTTGAAAATTTCAAAGTTTTTCTTATTAGTTGTAATCAAACTGTCAAATGAAAAACCATGTTTTTTAAGATCTAAAATTGTGTTTTTACCAATTAATAGAACTTTTTTTTTCTCATTTCTGAAATTTCTATCTTTTCTAATTTTTATGAATTGTTTTATATATAAGTTATTAGGGCTTTTAATTTCTTTAAACATGGTACACGGCTTTTTTATGCAAAAAACAAAAAAACTAAAAAGTTATTTTGCTCACAGGTTTTATTTTATCTCTTTAATAATAATGATTTTGCCACTTTTTATCTATACCTTACTGCTTTATAGATCAGAGCTAAATCAAAAGACTAAAGACCTTTATGTTAAATTAAATATTATATTAGACGAGAAAAAAGTTAAGATTGATCAAGATTTAGAGCTCAAAGAAAAACAGCTAAGCTCTGTAGAAAGGTATGTTTATTCACTAAAAGATAATCAGATAAATGGTTTTTTAACTGAAAAAGCTAAAGAGTTCTCTTTTAAAGATCTTTTTATCTTAGAGCTTGAAAACAATAATAATTTGATCTGCACCTTTGCTTCAAATGATAAGCTAATTAATGATAACTTTTCTTATTTAAAAATTCTTTTAAATAAAAACTTTATTCTATTTGAAAATCAAAATATTACATGCAAAGATTGCGTTTTTTTTAGTAAAAGGCTTGAAAAAAAAGAAAAAAATGAATTTTTGGGAGTTTTAGTAGCCTCTTTTTCAAAAGAGGAGCTTGTTTCTAAAACTTTAGGAAAAAAACGTAGCTTGCCTATTAATGTTTCTATTAGCGATTTTACAGGGAAAGTAATTATAAGCTCAGATCCAAAGTTAAAATTTATTACAACTCAAAAAAATAAATTCAATCAAATTTCTAGAGATAAAAAGTTTATTGCAGTGCAAGAAAAACTATCTTCCATTGATGCTTATCTAACAATAGATGTAGATAATGGAATTATCTTTGGTCATCATAAAAGTGATTTTTTACTAAGACACTCAATACTGCTGGGAATATTTTTTATTATTTCTTTAGTTTTGAGCTTTATTTTATACAAACTATTATCAAAGCCTATCGATAATTTATTGATCATCATGAAAGAGATTAAGCAGGGGAACCTTTCAGCTAGATATCAAAAACATCGGGTAGGTTTTGAGATAAATAATTTAGGCATTTTTTTTAATGACATGATGCAAGAGGTTATTAGTCATCAAAAAAGAATTGAAGAAGAAAAGTTAGATAAACAAAGATATATAGATCAGCTTTTAATAGCTAAAGAAATACAGCTGAGCATGCTTCCCAAAGAGCCTTTAGATATAAATCAGATAGATATAGCTACTGGCTACATTCCTGCTAAAGAAGTAGGGGGGGATTTTTATGACTATTTTAAAATTGATGATAAAATTGTTTTTATAGTTTCAGACATTGTCGGCAAAGGTATACCGGCCTGTTTGTATTCTTTAAATTTAAGAAGTATTTTAAGAGCATATGCTACTTATTTCACTGATTTGCAAGATATTTTGATTAATACAAATAACCTATTTTTAAAAGACTCTGAAAAAGAGTTTATTTTTGCAACGCTTTGGATAGGAATTTTAGATTTGAAAACCAACTTGCTGACTTATGCTAATGCAGGTCATCCTCCCGCTATTATAAGAAAAAAAGATGGATCTTTAATTGAACTTGAAGCTAATGGAAAAGCGCTTGGATTTGAAAAAATAAAAAATTTTGAAATTAAAAAAATACACCTTCAAAAAGAGGATGTCTTGTTTATATATTCTGATGGAATAATAGATGCCATTGATCTTCAGCATCACTTTTATTCAAAAGAAAAACTTTTAGATTTTTTAAAAAATACTGGATCCAAAAATTCATCTGACATAGTAAGTAGCTTATTTTATGAGATAAAAGATTTTTCAAAAGATGTGTTTCAATATGATGATATGACCATTCTTTGTGTTAAATTTTTAAAATAATAAATAATTTATTTGAGGAAAGATTTTTTTCCTTCTATTATAAAAGACAATATTGTGATTATTTGCCATAATATAGTTATCTAAGTTTTTAAGTTTCTAAGGAGATAATATGAAAGATATTTTACAAGAAATTGATGATTTAAATCAGGAAATAAAATCTCATAGACCTTTGAATTCACATTTACTAAAGCTTATTAAAGAATATTATAAAATTGGATTAACTTATTCAAGTAATGCATTAGAAGGAAATTCTTTAACTGAAAGTGAAACTAAAATTGTTTTAGAAGAAGGTATAACAATTGGGGGAAAATCTCTAAAAGATCATTTTGAAGCGGTAGGTCATGCCGAAGCTTATAATTTTCTTTTAACTTTAACAAAAAATAAATCTATTAGCGAAAATGATATTTTGCATTTACATCAACTATTATATTTTAGGATTGATGAACAAAATGCTGGTGTTTACAGAAATAATAAAGCGATAATCACAGGCTCTAAATATTCACTTCCAAATCCAGAAAAGCTAAGTTCTTTAATGAAAAATTTTATTTTAAAAATCAATAACATTAGAAAAGAAAAGCATCCTGTTGAAGTTGCAGCCGTAGCTCATAAAGAATTTGTTTTTATTCATCCATTTATAGATGGAAATGGGAGAGTTGCTAGGTTATTAATGAATTTAATTTTATTGCAAGAAGAGTATAATATTGCAATTATTCCCTTAGTTACCAGAAGAGAATATATTGAATGTTTGGAAAAAGCTCATGAAGATGATAGTGATTTTTTGTATTTTATTTCTCAAAGGGTCAGAGAAACACAAAAAGATTATTTAAGACTTTTTTTAAAATAATTTCATTATATTTTATTTTGGCCAAAGCTTTGTTTTTTTTAGCTCTTCTATTACCTGATAAGGATCAGTTAGATTTTTATTGATAGATATTTTTTCACCCTCTTTTAACAAAGAGCCCATTAATATTCCTGGCTCAATATTACAAAGTTTTAGATTCTCTGATTTTAACACAGGATTGCTATCTTTTATTCTTTTTATAAAATCTAAAAGCTTTTCTTTTTTATTATTTAAAAATTCTAAAAACTGAGCTCTATTGTCTTTAGAAATGTGAACCGCTATAATATCTATAGCAAGCTCTGAGAAATGGTTTGCAAAAAAATAAGCCCAATTAAAATCATCAACATGTTTAGAATTTTCTAACATGATTTTTGATGAGTGCATAAATGAAACAAACTGGGTTTCTCGATTGGAAAGTTTTAAATATTGACAAAGCTCAATTTTGTCTTCTAATGAGAAATTTAAAAAAAGTTCTAAAATTGAAATTATTACAGGAGTTCTATGAGGAAAGTCATCGATAATTAAAAGCCTTTCTTTTACTTCTTCAATAGTACTATTTTTTAATATGGGAAAAATTGTTTGAAGTAAATTATATTCATGAAGTGTTATCAAGGCAGTTTTAAAGCCGGAATATTGGCTCATTTTAGTAAGCTCTTGCCATATTCTTTCTATTGCTACTGACGGGAAAAGCTCTTCAGCATGAGAAATGATTGCTCTTTTGGTATTTATTTCAATTTCAAAACCAAATCTACAAGAAAGCCTAATGGCTCTTATCATTCTAAGTCTGTCTTCTTTAAATCTTTCATGAGCGTTGCCGATAGCTTTTATAAGTTTATTTTTTAGATCTTCTTTTCCGTTAACAAAATCTATAATTTCTTCTGTTAAAGGATCGAAAAACATTCCGTTAATTGTAAAATCCCTTCTATGAGCATCTATTTTGGCAGATGAAAACTCAATTTTACTAGGTCTTCTTCCATCTTTATATTCAATGTCTTTTCTAAATGTTGCAACTTCATACTGCTTACTATTTAAAACAACTAATATTATACCAAATTTTTTTCCGATAGGAACTGTATGATCAAATAAAGATTCAACGATTTCCGGTGGGGCATCAGTTGCAATATCAATATCTTCAGAGGGGTGATTTAATAAAAAATCTCTAACCCAGCCACCTGCAAAATAAGCAGTATATCCCTTACTTTGAAGAGTTTTGCATATTAACTTAGCTTCAAGCATATATTTATTTATTTTATAATTATAAAAATTATTGTTTCTGTTACAGTTAAATATTGCAAGGGAAAATTTTTAAGAAATATGCAAACCATTAACATATTAGAAAATGATTTAATAAATAAAATAGCAGCTGGCGAAGTTGTTGAAAATCCTAAAAATGTAGTTAAAGAGCTTGTTGAAAATTCTATTGATGCCAAAGCTTCTTCAATTTTAATAGAAGTTAAAAACGCAGGTCTTCAACTTATTAAAGTGGAAGATGACGGCATTGGTATGTCAAAAGAGGATGCTCATCTTTGTTTTGAGAGACATGCCACATCTAAAATCAAAAGCTTTGAAGACCTAATAAGCATCAATAGTATGGGTTTTAGAGGAGAAGCTCTAGCTTCAATTGCAGCTATTTCAAAAATTGAGCTAAAAACATCTCAAAATAATTTAGCATATCATCTATTTGTTAATTCAGGGAAAATAGAATCATTTAATGAAACCGCAAGAACTAATGGCACAACAATAGAAGTAAAGTCTCTTTTTTTTAATGTTCCCGTTAGAAAAAAGTTTTTAAAATCTATTTCAGTAATCAATCTTGAGATAATCAAAACCTCGTATATGCTGGCTTTAGCAAATCCGGATGTTAAAATAAAACTTGTGCTTGATGGAAATGAAATATTTTCTAGCTTAGCTTTAAAAAAAGAAAAACTTACTTCTTTAAAGCAAACCATTCAAAATGTATTAGGGCAAAATTTTTTAAAATCTTGCTTTGAAGTGAATTTTAAGCATGAAAATTTTGAAATTTTCGGACTGATAGGATATCCTCTTTCATCTAAAAAAACAAAAAATGACCAATACTTAATAATTAATAATAGAGCTGTTTATTCCAATTTAATTTCAAAATTTATTAAAGAAGCTTATGCAACCAGAATTTCTGAAAAAGAGTATCCTATTTTCGCACTTCATTTGAATCTGCCGGCTGAGCAAATAGATGTTAACGTTCATCCGCAAAAAAAAGAGATAAGATTTAAAGACTCAATTTTAATTAAAGATCTTTTGAAAAAAGCTATTTCAAAATCATTTGAAAATATTTTGGGAGGCGAAAATTTTGATGATAATCTTAACTTTTTAAAACCGGAAATTAATTTTGAAAATCCAAATTTTGATAGAGAATACAAAAATAGTGATATAGTTGAAAATTTTTCAAGAGAAAATGAATTTAAAAAAAATCAAAGTATTGAAAATTTTGACAAACAGATTATTTTTAAAGATCTTTTTCAGCCGACTCATCTTTTAGAAAAGGCTTTAATTGTAGATAATTATTTTGTTTGTGATAGTAAATATCTAAGCTCATTTATTGATATAGAGAATTGTGAAAAGATGAGCGTGATAGATTTAAGAGGACTTTTTTTTCACTATCTTTTCAAAGTTTTTAAAGATAAAAATCAAAAAAAAGATGTTTTGAAACAAAACCTTATAAATCCAATAACCATTGATTTAGACTTAAAAGATGTTGAATTTATTGAAAATAATACTATTTTACTAAAAGAATTTGGATTTGATGTGAGAAGAGTTTCTAAAAGCTCTATTTCGATAGATGCCGCAAATCATTTTTTAAATTATGATGAAATAGAAGATCTTTTTTTGCTGATTTTAGATGATCTGAAATCATCTCAAAAAAGTGCTATTGAAAATGTTTTTGAAAAAAAATTAGCTCAAAGTTTGAGTAGATTTTCAAAAAAAACAAAAAAAAGCTTCTCTAATCAGGAAGTTGCTTTTTTAATAGATTATTTTTTAGAAAATAAATTTATGTTCGATCCATTGGGAAATAGGGTGCTTATTATGTTGAGCGGTAAAATATTAGAAAAAATATTTAAGGAAAAAAATGAATTTTAATAAAAGAATAGAAAATCTCAAAAATTATTTAGTTGAAAAAAAGTTGGATCTTTTGATTTTGGATGATCCAATATCACTATTATATCTAACAGGATTAACTTTAAGTTTAGGAAAAATATTCATATCAAAAGAAAAGAGCGTTTTATTTGTAGATGGCAGATATTTTGAAAATGCTAAAAAACACTCTGAAATAGAAGTTAGAAATCTATCAGAAAAAAACTTTTCTGATTTTATAATTAATGAAAATGAAATTCAAAAAATAGGCTTTGATTCGAGCATAATTACATATAATTCTTATGAAAAATTATCGTCTTTTATTGAAAAAATAAAAAATGTTAAAAACTCATTAAATCTTCAATTAATACCAATTGCAAACCCGCTAAAAGAGTTTCGCAGTATAAAAGATTTAGATGAAATCTCTTTAATGAAACAAGCGGCTGCTTTGAATTGGAAGGGATTTGAGCATGCATGTCAGTTTTTAAAAGAAGGGATTACAGAAAAGCAGCTAGCTTTAGAGTATGAAATTTTTGTAAAAAAAAATGGAGCTCAAAAACTCTCTTTTGATCCAATTGTCTGCTTTGGAAAAAACTCTTCAAAACCTCATCATGTATCAGGTTTAACAAAACTTAAACTGGATGATATTGTTTTAATGGACATTGGTTGCACTTTTAATAATTATTCTTCAGATATGACCAGGGTAATATTTTTTGGAAAAGCAGATCCCACTTTAGAAAAAATTTATTCTATTACTAAAAAAGCCCAGATGAAAGCCTTATCACTTTGCAGACCCAATACTAAAATAAAAGATTTAGATTTGGCTGCCAGAGAGGTTTTTAAAGAAGAAAATTATGAAAATAATTTTGTGCATTCATTAGGGCATGGAGTCGGGCTTGAAATTCATGAATATCCAAGAATTAAGTCTGACGGTGATGATAAAGAGGATGTTTTAAAGCAGGGTATGGTGATTACTATTGAGCCGGGTCTTTATATCCCCGATTTTGGCGGAGTTAGATATGAAGATACAATTTTGATAACCCAAAATGGGTATGAAAATTTTTATTCCTCAATATAATTTTTTTTTATTTTTTATAAGCTTTTTGAGCTTTGATTAAAATTTTTTCTTCCATAAGAAGATTCATATTATCAGATAATCCTTCTTTGGGATTTAATCTTTTGTTTAATTTACTGATGCTGATTATCCAAATGGTTAAAACCCCTAAAAGAATTATTCCTATAAAGGGTATTATAGCTATTATTGATCCAAAAATAATTATAAGACCCTGAAGCAAAAGAGAGCCGCCTGCTTTAGAGAATTTTGCTACTAAAACATCTATCGCAGCTTTACCTTGAGTTTTAGATATTGAGTCTAAGGGAATATAAGCCATCTCTTTTGTAGGCTCAAAAAATGAGCTTTTAAATGCTTTTGCAGTAGCATTTTGAACAGTTCCAAATGCTATAGCAATAATTAGAGGTGTTGATTTAAAATGAGATAGCACATCAGCAAGCTGAGTTTTAAAGCACAAAAATCCAAAAAATCCAAGCCCTGTTATAAATAGAATTATTGGGGTTGCAAGAGCGGCTTTTTTCCAGCCGAACTTTCTTACAACTCCTCCGCCTATAAATAACATGATTAATGAAAGTATCGAAATTATTGTTGAATAATAACCTCTAAAAGTTGAGTAATCATTAGGATTAGGAAATTGAATTTTTAATTGACTTTTCCAAACAATTTCTACAAAACTTATTGAAATCGAATATCCCATTACAATTCCTGCTAAAAGCAGTAAATATCTTGATTTAAAAAGAAATTTTATCGCCTGAGAAAGTGGCATTTTAATCTTTTCTTTTTTTAAGTTTATCTGTTCATTTGGTGTGTAAAATTTTTGATCTGTAAGTAAATATTTATTTATCCACCAGTAGATTGCCATAATAATAAGACCGCTTACGAAAATGGTGCTCATTAAATATTTTAGTGTAGCTCCCCATGCATCAACATTTGATGCAAGAGCTTTTCTAATACTTGAAAATTTAATAATTGTAGGTCCGGCTACTAACATTGCAAAGCTGGATCCGAGACCGAAAAGAGTATAAAACCTTTTAGATTCGCTTATTTTTGTAATATCATTTGAAAATCCCCAAAAAAGTAGAGATATTCCAACACTTCCCCAAAGCTCAGCCATTGAATAAAAAAGAGCGTATGTCCAGTTTCTGAAAATCGCTATAAGACCGCTAAATCCACTTGGGAGATAATTTTGAAGTTTATCGGCAAGTTCGTTTGGATGCAAAATATCTCTTAAAGGATAAAGAATAAATGCAAACAAGAAATAAAACGAAATAAAAAATCCAACTATAGAATAAAATAATCCTTTTTTAGAAAGCTTATTAGAAAGCTTGGAATATACAAACATAAATACCAAAGCTAGAGGTAAAACTCCCCAGAGTTTTAAAAAGGGAATTGCTTCAGCTCCAGAACCGTTTGCTGTAACAATTAGTGGCTCTTTAATGTCTTTTAAAATCATGTAATTGAATTGAAAAAAGAAGAATAAAAAAAACATCGGAAGTACTTTTTTGAGCTCAAATCTTTTTATTGGCCAAAAAAATGATCTTATTTTTCCAAAAGACTTTTCCATTATTATCCCATTTTTTTTCTTAAAAAGTTTGTTTTATAAAATAATCAATATTATTATTTCTATTTGCTGTAATTGTAAGTTAATATAAATTAAAACGCATCATTTAAAATAATTAATTATGTTGAGTTTATTTAAGATTAATATTAAAGTTATATCAGTGAAAAATATAAGCAAGGAAGTTTTATGAACTCAAATAATCCATATCAATTAGCAAAAATTTTAGCTGATAAATTAAAAAATTTAAAAAATGAGGGCGAAGAAGTTTCTTTATTGGAAGATAGTTTTATTACCTCTTTATTAACTCTATTTTTCGATCAAGATTTGATAAAAAGTGGACTAAACGTTGAAAAACTTTTGAAAATGGCTATTTTAAAAAACATTGCAAAATGTATTGAAAATGATGATAAAGATCTTTCAGACAAAAAAATTGTTAAAAGATTCTTTTTAGAAAACTTCGAAGAAGATATAGCTTATCCAATTATAAGCCTATATAAAGAAATTTATAAAAATGAAACTCCTGAAGCCAACTATATAAGTAATTCTTTAGAATTTTTAAATTCAGATATCGAAGAAGAGATTTCCCAAGAAGAAGAAGAATCTGGTGATGATGAAGTGTCAAGTGAGGACGATGCTTGTTGTGAAGAGGAAGAAGAGTTAGATCCTAAAGAAAAGCTACAATTAATTTTTGAATATGTAACTCATTTAGCAGATGAATTAAAAATCGATTTAAAGGGCAAGAAAGATAAAGAAGGTAAAAAACATAAAGAAGATAAGAAACATAAAAAATATAAATGTAAAAAACATTTTTAAGATATTTTAATTAATTTTTTATATTTTTAAGGAGTCAAATGAATTTTTTAAGGTTTTTTGAAATAGTTTCTTTTCTATTTCATTCCCTTCGTTTGACTCTTTTTGGAAAGTAGATATTTTATCAGATCTATTATCTAATATACTAATCGTAAGATAAAGAATTTTCGTCTTTTATGGTCTTAAAATATTTTGATTAATTTTTATTTTTTTAATGTGTCAAATGCATTTTTTAAGGTTTTTTCAAATAGTTTCTTTTCTGTTTCATTCCATTCATTAGACTCTTTTCGGAAAGTAGAAGTTTTATCAGATCTATTATCTAGTATACTAATCGGAAGGTAGAAAGAATGTTTATTTTTTGTAACTTTAATGTGATTATTTAAGTTTTTAGATTTTTCGGCTAAATACTTCATATCATCTACACCATAATCTTTGATCATCACTACTTCAGGAACATAGTGATGCAAGCTGGATCCCGGATCGTTAGGATCAAACCTTTGTTCGTTTCTTTTAAGCGACTCTTCTTCAGAAACATCTAGATATAAAATGTGTGCTTTTTGAAGTATTTCATCTGAAAGTTCGTTCAATGAATTTTCATAGCCATAAGGGGATGGAAGGGGAAAAGTTGATCCTTTTGCTCCTCCTCTTGAAAACTCTATTACTACGGTTTTGTTTTGATGGCCTTTTCTAGTTTGAGAGTTTTTTTCATCTAAAATTTTTTGTGCCTCTTTTTCTAAAATTTCTGCTAACTGAACTTTTGTTAAATTTGGCAATCTTGATAAAGAGGGAGTAAGTCCTACCTTAGCTCTAGCTCTATCCAGTCTGTCAAATAAGTACATAGCTGCGCTGCCCGGCTTTGGTTCATATTGATTTATAATATCTTCATAATCCTCATTAATTAAATGTATCAACGTCTTCCAGTCATTTGGCTCTGTTAATGGAAGTGCTTTTGATTGATAATAAATGGGATCCATTCCCATTGTTTCAAGCTCTTCAGATATTCTTCTCATAAAAAAGACATAAGGAAAATCATCCAATTCAACCATTTCAGATACGTTAAAATTATTAATCCTTTCTTCTAAGGAAATACTTGACAGATAATTTCTTATCTCGGATTTACCGGCAGCCGGAAGAGCTAACAAAAGCAGCACTTCAATAGGCCTGTTTTGTTCATTTTGAGCTCTTTTAGTGATTTTTTGAGGTATGTACGAAAACTCTTTGATTGGCCCTTTAAACCCAGTTAAAATAATTACTGACGATAAAACCAACAAAACGTTTTTTTTGAAAAATGTAATTAAAGATTTTTGTTTATCTTTGTCTTTTAACATAAAACCTCAAAAATTTCTTTTCACAAATGATTATACCTAATTAAGTTAATTAATTAAATATAAACAATAATTATAACTAATTAATTACAAGGGTATTTAAATTAAATTCTATTGACAAAGTTAGTTTAGTTATTTAAAAGGAAAATCGATAGGGGGAGATTTTTTTTAAGTGGAAAAGCCAAAAAAAGTATTAATTATTACTACTTCTGGAGGAGCGGGACACATTCAGGCTGCTAAAGCCATTTCGCAAGATCTGCTTTTGAAAGACAAAAATACAATAATAATTCAAAAAGAGATTTTTTTATCCTGGGGGTTTAAAAGGATATGCAAATTTGGTATTCATACTTATGATAAAATTCAAAAAGTAGGATCTAAAAATTCCAAAGAAAAAATAGTTCAAATGCAATCTTATGCAGATATATTTTTTTGGCCAAAATTTGTATTTCATATTTATCTTTTTTTAAAAAAACATAATTTTGATAGGATAATCGATACTCAACCTGTTGGAACCTCAGCGGTAATAAAAGCCATCAGGCTTTATAATTTCAAAAAAAATAAAAATCTCATACTAGAAAAAATAATCGTAGATCTTCCCACGAAAAGAACTACACATTTTTTTAAAAATATCAAAAGGCTTTCAAAAGAAGATAAAAAGTTTTTAAAAATCTATTCAATAGAACCTCTTTTAGAAGATGAAAAAAATGATGAAGAATTTTGGCAAAAAAATTGTGGAGTTTCTTTAGATAAAGTGATCTATGAAAAATATTTTATAAGAAGCGCATTTAAAAATTTTCAAAACAAAATAATCGATGATTCATTAATTGAGATCAAAGTTAAAACAAATAATCCAAAAGAAGAAAATCTTTTATCAAAAATTTTACCCTTAACAAATTCAAAAATTTTAAAAAAAGAAGATCACTTTATATTCCCAATCGAAAAAAATGATTTTTGTATAACTATACTTTTGGGATCTCAGCCCGCTCTTTTAGCTACTGAGAAGTATTTTGATAATTTAGTTGAATATGTGAAAAAAATAGAAAAAAGTTCAACAGCCTTTTACCTTTTTATTTTTCTTTCTAATGAATACAAACTTTTTGAAAAGATTTTTGAAAAATTAAAAAATTTCAAAGATTTTCCAAAAAATTTAAAAATAATTCCCATGTCTTATCAAGAAGACACTACAATTGCTCCTTTGTTTTTCAGAAGCAATGTTACAATTACAAGATCTGGAGGATCAACTATTTTAGAGCTTTTGGCTGTAGCTAGGGGAAAAACACTTATCCACTCTGAAGAAAAAGAAAAAGATTTAATAAAAGGTATTCCTTTTTGGGAAGCAGGTAATTATTTGTATTTAAAAAACTTTAAAAATGCCGAATTAGTCAATGTTGATAATTTTACAAACTATTTTTCGATTTAAAAAATTATATGGTTTTTTTTCTTTTTATTTGAGTGTCTTCATCTATTGCAAAAATGCTTTGAGAATCACTTTTTAAATTTTTTAAAGAAAAATCAAAATAGTTTAAAAACTTTTTATTTTTATCAACAATATTTGAAATATTTTCGAAAGCTAATTTTTCCGGAGGATTCTGAGTTTGTAAAAGGGCTATTTTTTTAGCTATGCTGCTGCCGAAAAGAGAAGTTAAAAGCTCATTTGATGCATCGATAATTGGTATTTTGCTGTTTTTTGAATTATCAACTGTTACAAAATCTAATAAAGAGCCATGCCCAATATTTTTTTCAAAATTGTAAAATTTTGTACCTTTTAAAATCTTGTAATAGGTCATTTGATAATTTTGATCTTTTAATTTGATTTTTTCTAAAAAGATGTTTTTAGGTTTTTTTTCTAAATTTTTATAGCTTGTTATCATCTGATTTAAAAGTTCAACTTCAAGCCCTTTTTTATAAAAACTTTTATTTTGATAAAGAGTTTTTATTAAATTTGCAGTTATTTTAAAAAGCTCTTTAGCTGAATCTGCATCTTCAGAAAAAAGTGGAAAAATATTTAGTTTAGCGTTTTCAATATTGATGGTTCTTGTTTTATTTTCATCTGTATTTTTTTTGTTTTTATGGTCAACAGTTGCTGGGTCAATTTTAATATTTTTATAAAAATTCATTTCATATTTATTTAAAAGCTTTCTATTTGACTTCATAAATCCAACGTAGCTTTTAGAAATATATTTAGAGGTATTTTTTTTGAAAATAAGAGTATTGGTTATTACTGCGAATATCATTAAAAATGCTAATACAAATGTATATATATTCACATCTACCCATTAATTTTGTAGGTTATTATAGCATTTGTATCAAAGGTAAAAAAAGCAAAATCTGCATCATTTACTTTTATGCATATACTAGATGGTAATGATTTTTTATCTTCTGGCCAAAAGTTATACCAGCTTAAATTTTTTGTAACATCTTCTTTAAGATAGGTTTTAAGTTTATTATCGCTAATTGCTAAAAATCTATATTCAAGCTTTTTGACATTTTTATATAAAATCTCTTCTCTAGGTTTAATATTCTCATCTTCAAGTGAAGATATTTTTAGCATTAAATCATTTTTGTCGTTTATAAAAATTTTGCCCTGCATATACCCTGAAAAATTTGGATCGGGATCAACCTTATTATCAAATATTACAAAAAGAGCTTTTTTGTTTTTCTCTTCTTCTAAATAAAAAGCATTTTTCAGATTGTTTGGTTTAATCTCAGAAAAAATATAGCCAAGTCTTACATGTAAATGATTTTTTTCAAAAATCTCTTTTTTTGATATTTCAACCTTTTTTTCAATTTTATTAATATTTATAAAATAGATTAATAAAAAAGTT
>JAFGQY010000034.1 GCA_016935395.1 Parachlamydiales bacterium | reverse complement strand
TTGTAGTCTTCAATTGCTTTTTTCAAAGCTTGAGTCCCTAAAACTGAGCAGTGCATTTTCACAGGGGGAAGTCCGTCCAATTCTTCAGCAATTTTTTTATTAGTAATTTCTAAAGCTTGATTAACAGTTTTTCCGATAATAAGCTCAGTTAAAATTGAGCTAGTAGCTATAGCCGCTCCACATCCCATTGTTCTAAACTTTGCATCTATAATAACTTCATTTTCAACTTTCAATTGAAGTTCCATAACATCGCCACACTTTGCATTTCCAGCTCTTCCAACACCGTTTGGATTTTCAATTTTTCCAACATTTCTTGGATTTTTAAAATGATCCATAACTTTTTCTGAATAATCTTCCATACTTTCCTCCTTAGTTTGTTAGAGGAGACATTAATCTTAAATTATTCACAACTTGGATAAGTGATTTTAAAACATAATCAATATCTTCTTCAGTTGTAAATTTACCTAATGTGAACCTTATAGAACTGTGTGCAGTTTCTGCAGGAACACCTATTGCTAAAATAACGTGCGAAGACATAAGTGTTGATGAAGTACAAGCAGATCCGGTAGCACACTCAATATTGAACATGTCTAGACTCAAAAGAATCGATTCACCCTCAATATGTGATAGAGAAATATTTACGTTATTAGGAAGTCTTTTTTGTCTGTGTCCATTTAATTTGGTCTCTTCAATATTTTCTAAAATTCCATTTATTAATTTATCTCTTAAATAAGTTAATCTTTTGGCTTCACTATACATTTCATTTTTTGCTATTTGAATTGCCTTTTTAAAACCAACAATACCAGCTAAATTATGAGTAGAAGCTCTCTTTTTAAATTCCTGCTCTCCACCATGCATAAAAGGGTTAATTTTCACTCCTTTTCTAATATATAATAATCCAACACCATTTGGACCATATATTTTATGAGAAGAGGCGCTTAAAAGATCAACATTTAATTTTTCTACATCGATATCAATATGGCCTAAAGTCTGGACTGCATCAGTATGAAAATAGATTTTATGTTTTTTAGCAATTTTACCTATTTCTTCAATCGGCTGAATAGTTCCAATCTCATTATTAGCATGCATAATGGAAATTAAAAGCGTTTTGTCTGTGATAGCCTCTTCAATGTCTTTGGGATTAACAAGGCCATCGCAATCTACTGGTATATAAGTTATTTCATATCCTTGAGACTTTAAAAATTTTAAAGGTTCTAAAATGGCATGATGTTCTATTGAACTTGTGATTATGTGATTTTTGTCTTTATTTGCACTTGCTAAGCCTTTTATAGCAAAGTTATTACTTTCAGTCCCTCCTGAAGTAAATACTATCTCATCTGATTTAGCATTTATAAAATCTGCTATTACATGTCTTGCTTCCTCTAATGCATTTTTTGCTTTTTTTCCAGATGCGTACAAAGTGGCAGGATTTGCAAAATTCTCTGAGAAATATGGAAGCATTTCATCTAAAACTTCTTTTAGTACAGGAGTTGTAGCAGCATAATCTAAATAAATTCTTTTCATATACTAATTATTCCTATAATAAATCTAAAATCGATTATAAACTCATTTTCTTTTCTTTCCATAGGAAAAAAAATATTTCATAAAGCTCTGAATTATAATCAAGTATCAAAATATTTTAAAAAAAAATCTATACATGTTAAATATAAAAAAACAAAGGAAAAAATTTAATGCCTATTTTTTTAGCAATATTAGCCATCTTAGGTTTTGTTCTTCATCTTTTATTTACAAAAAAGGAAAAAAGCCAAAAACGCACTGTTGAACTTTTATTATTATACTTTCTTTTTTTTGTTGGTGGAATAGGTAGCTTTATAGCCTTTTTTGCGCACGTATTTTTCCCGGATAAGACTGCAGCTTTAATTGGATGGCAAAGTGGCTCTCCTTTTCAATTCGAAGTGGGAATTGCCAATCTAGCTCTATCTGTTTTAGCTATTTTGTCTGTTTTTATAAGAGTGAAACACTTTTGGATGGCTATAATTATAGCTTACACAGTATTTTTATGGGGAGATGCGGTCGGCCATATCAGACAAATGATTATCACTGGCGATTTTGCATCCGGAAATGCAGGAATATATTTTTATCAAGATGTTATTTTTCCGCTTATTTTAATAGGCCTTTTTATCTGGCTTTTGAAAATAGAAAAAACAAAAAATTAATTAAGTCTTGAACTTGATTTAAAAAAAGCTTTTGTGAAAGTACATATCTTAGTAGTTTCACTTAAAGAGTCTGAGACTATAGCTGCGATAAATATTTCTGATTTTTTAATTTTTCATAAAAATCTTAACAAAGAAAATAAAAAAAAATGCAAAACAATCTGAAATTAAACTATTTTATATTATTTACCAATACCATCCAAATATAACTCAGCAAATATAACAGGATATTCTTTGGATTCTTCCAAAGAAAAACCTAAATCTTTGCACATTTTTTTCATTCCGATGTTGTCTTTGAACATTTGTGAAAGCAGATATTCTATTTTTTCATCTTTAGCAATTTTGATTAATGATGTTAACAGTTTTTTACCTATACCTTGATTTTGCCATTTATCTTTTACAAGAATTGAAAAAGTAGCATCATTAGTACCTTCGAGTTTTGTGAGTCTTGCAAGACCCAATATTTCAGATGAATTATTACTCTGTTTATGTTCAATTACCAATACTATTTCTCTATCAAAATCATTAAAACAGATTTTAACCAACCTTTCATGAGCTATAAGCTCAGGGTAATGAAGAACTTTAAAATATCTTTGTTTCAAAGATTTTTCAGATACATCTTTGTAAAAACTAATTATTAGAGGTTCATCTTCTGGTGAAATAGGCCTAATTATTACAGATGCATCATTTTTTAATTTCCAATCCTTTACATATTTTAATGGATAAGGTCTTATTGCAAGCTCAGGATAAGATTCATTTTTATCGTGCAATATTATTCTAGCATCTAATGCTATAATACCATCCGAAGATGCTAAAAGAGGATTTATATCAAACTCTTTGATCTCAGGATATTCAGCTATTAAATAGCTAAAAGATATCAAAATCTTTTCAAGTTCATTAAAATCAATTGCTTTTTGCCCTCTAACTCCTTTTAATGCATCAAAAATTTTTGTTCTTTCTATCATCCTTCTAGATAGAGTAGACGTTAAAGGAGGCAGACCTAGTGTTTTATCTTTATAAATTTCGACAAGTTGACCTCCTGTCCCAAAAAGCAAAACAGGACCAAATTGAGGATCACAAGAACTGCCTAAAATAAGTTCATAGCCCTTTTGTTTTATCATTTTTTGAACAGTAACACCTTCAAAGTCTTTTGGATTTGATATTTTTGATACCGATTCTTTTATCTCTAAAAATGCTTTTTCAATATCTTTTGCTGTATTTAAATTAAGCTTTACTCCCCCAACATCAGATTTATGGGTTATAGTTTTAGAAAAAAGTTTTAAAACTATTGGATATCCCATTTCTTCTGCAATTTTTGCAGCTTCTTTTGAGGTTTTAGCAATTTTAGTTATAACAGTTGGAATGTCATATACTTCAAGAACTTTTTTAGATTCATATTCGTCTAAAAGTGTTCTTTTTTCGTCTCTAACCTTTTTAAAAATATCAAAAATGATTTTATGTCTTTTACATATTACTTTTTCGTTATCAATTTTTACCTCAAGCAAAGGAGTTTCATATATGCCTTTGATGTTATAGCTATACTTATACATATAAGCAAAGGTTCTACATGCTGTGTCAGGATATTCAAATGTAGGAATTTGAAAATCAGATAATATTTTAGAACCATCTTCCACGCTTTTCGCCCCCATCCAACTTGCAAAAATAGGTTTTTGATCAATTTTAGAAAATTTCTTAATTTTTTCAGCTACAGCGGTTGGATCTGTCATGTACTGAGGAGTTAAAATAACAAGAACTCCATCCACATTAGGATCTTTTGCTACAATACTTAGAGTTTTTTCATATAAATCTACAGTTGCGTCTCCCAAAATATCTATTGGATTATTGTGACTCCAGGCATCGGGCAAAAATGAATTTAACTCTTGAATAGTTTTATCGTTTAACTTCGCAAGTTTTGCTCCTTCTTGTATAAGTGCATCTGTTGCAATAACTCCAGGTCCACCAGCATTAGTAATAATAGCCAAATTCGGTCCTTTAGGTCTAGGTTGTTTTGAGAGAACCTCCGTCATAGAAAACAGATCTGATATCGTTTCAACTCTTAAAATACCCACTCTTTTTAAAGCTGCATTTAAAACATCATCACTACCTGTTAATGCTCCTGTATGAGAAGCTGCAGCTTTAGCAGATTCAGCAGATCTCCCGGCTTTAATTAAAATTATTGGTTTTGATAAAGCGACTTCTCTCGCTGCTGATAAAAATGCTCTTGGATCATTAATACTTTCCATATAGATCAAGATACTTTTAGTATTGGGATCGTTTCCAAAATAAGCTATTAGATCACCCCAATCTACATCTACCATTGAACCTATAGATACAAAAGCTGAAAATCCCACTCGTTCTTTAAAGCTCCAATCCAAAACAGCCGTACAAAGAGCTCCCGACTGGCTCAAAAAAGCAATATTTCCCTTTAAAGCCATACCGGATGCAAAAGTAGCGTTTAGTCCCTTAATAGGATTCATGACTCCTAAGCAGTTAGGGCCAACAATCCTCATTTTACCTTTTTTGGCTAGATTCAAAACTTCGTTTTCTAATTCTTTGCCTTTTTCACCCAACTCTTTAAATCCGGCAGATATAATAATAGCGGTTGGAATATTTGCATTCACGCACTGCTCAATAACTTTAGGAACAGTGTGTGAGGGGGTTGCAATAACAGCTAAATCTATCTTCTCTTTTATATCTTTTACACTTGGATAGGCTTTGACACCCAAAACAGACTCTCTTTTTGGATTAACGGGAAAAACTTTTCCACCGAAGTCAGAGCTTAACAGGTTTGATAATATTGTTTTTCCAACACTACCTTCTTTTTCACTAGCTCCAATTAAGGCAACATTTTCAGGAGAAAAAATATAATCTAATTTATGATGCTGTTTGTATAAAATATTTAAAGAAGGGTCAAATTTATAATCTTTCATAATATAAAACTTTTAAATTTTGTTTTTTATTCTAGATATAAATCTAAACTGCTCTTAAGTAAATATTTTTTTTTGTAAAACTTCTTCAATCTCTTCTTTTGAAATTTTACCGTAGCGTAATATCTTATAGGGTATTTGAGTAAGATCGATTATGGTAGAAGGCAGCTTTAATAAACACTCTCCTCCATCTAAAATAAGATCAATTTTATTATTAAATGAATTCAAAACATCTTGAGCACTTATGGGATTTTTCTCATTTGAGATATTTGCTGAAGTTCCAACTATAGGAAAACCTATTAAATTAATCATTTTGAGAGTAGTTGGAAAATTTGGCATTCTAACTGCTACTGTATCGTTTAAAGATATGTTTTTTGCAATATCATTTCTCTTTTTTAAAATAACGCTGAGTGGTCCCGGAAAAAAAAATTTTGCTAAAATATAAAAGTCATCAGGTATATCAATAGCAACTTTTAATACATCGCTTATTTTACCTAAATGAACAATTAGGGCTTTGGTTAGAGTTCGATTTTTCAATCTATAAATCTCATCTATTGCTTTTTCATTATAAATAGAAGCTCCAAGTCCATAAACAGTTTCAGTAGCAAATCCAATAACTTTTCCAGCTTTTATATAATTTGCAGCCCTTTCAATATTTTTTTCATTTTGATCTGATAGAACTTCAATCATAAAACATCTTTTTTTGAGGATATTTTACACCATTTTTGTTTTTGTGTGTTGTGAAAAAAACAGAAATAGACTATCTCCTTTAATAAAGATTAAATAAAATTTTACAATATTTATGACATGTTTAAATTATTCAAAAACTCAAAAAAATTTCTTCGAAAAAATTTTGGGCTTTTTCATATTTTTATCAGTAAGTCTTACAATTGAATCATTTATAGTTTGGATTCTTTCTTACTCAAGTTTTTCCAAGATACCTTCTTTTAGCTGGATTTCGACTAATATAGCTCTGATTTTTATCACTTTTTTTTTTATAGTCTCAACAATTTCTATTTGGTTAATATGGAAAAACAACTTATTTAAAAAAGTTATTTTAGAAATGAGCTTTTATTTAAGTTCACTTGTTCTTTTAGATATATGGTGTTACTTTTTCTATGTAAAAAACTCTTTTTTCTTAGCTCATACTATTTTAATAATTTTGCTTGTAATTTCAGTTTGCCTGAACATCCTTTATTGGAAAAAAGTAAAAACAGCTTCAATTTTATCGTTTTATTTAACACTTTTTTTATTATATACAATTTTATTAAATATCAATGTAACTACCTTATTTTCATAAAGGAGATCATATGAAGACTACTTCTTACGTATCATTTTTATATGGGATTATCGTTCTAATTGGCGGCATCATGTCATTTACATATGCCAACAGCATTTTGTCATTATTTGTAGAGGTATTTGCGGGAGTAATAATTCTTTCAAATATCTACTTTATGATGAAAGAAAAAAAGTTCTCATATTATACTGTTTTAGTTATATCTTTTTTACTTACAATCTTTTATGGATATTTTGTTTATCAAACTAATGAATTTTTCCATGTCATAATGGCAGGAATTTCTTTTTTTATTTTTATAATAGAATTGTTAAAAGCAACCTATGTGATTGGTCCGGAATAAAAAAAAAATCGAGCTTAACCTAGCGGTCTTGCTCGATTTATCAGTAAATCGAAAAGATAAAGTTATGCTTTAGCTTTTTTTCTTCTTTTAGCTTTAGCTTTTACTTTTTTAGCTTTTTTTCTTTTTACAGGTTTTTTAGCTACTTTTTTTCTTCTTACGATTTTTTTCTTTGGAGCTTTTTTAGCTGCCTTTCTTGTTTTTCTTCTTTTTAACATAGCACTTCCTCCTTGGATAAAAAATTAAACGTTCTATGTTAAAAGTAATCTTTGGGAATTACCCTATTTATTATT
>JAFGQY010000033.1 GCA_016935395.1 Parachlamydiales bacterium | reverse complement strand
AATAATAAGAATCGAATAGTTTCTATCTTTTTGAAAAAAATTTTGCCAATATTTATTTTTATTGGTGTGCTTTGTAATTTTATTTTTTTACAGAGGGGGATGAAAAAAATTGAAAATCAAATTACAGTGATTAATAAAGCATTTGATTCTTTAGCGATAAATAAGAATATTCAAAATAGAATTTTGTGTTTTATCGGTTTACCTACATATTATTTTTGGAATTCTGTTGCGCAAGCTGTTTGGTTAAAAGGTGTGAATTTATCGCTTCCAATTTATTATGATGATTCTACTTGGGTGATAGATGATGTTTGGGGAGAATTTTTAAGAATTGAACCGATAAAAAATGGATATAGATTTGTTTCTCTTAATAACGCAAAAATGTGGTTCCAAATTTTTCCACATCCACACAGAATGACATTAATTATGGGGAAAAAGAAATTTAATGAATATGATGAAAATCTCGGACGATTATATAATTTTGAACTAATTTTTGATCAAAAATATTTAGATCAAAATCCAGTTTTTATTAGTTGGAATTATAAAAATCAGAAATTTTTGATCTTAGATCCTCCTTTAAAATGAAAAGTGTTTTATGAAAAAAATTTTAGTTACCGGCGGCGCAGGGTTTTTGGGAAGTAATTTGTGCACAAAACTTCTTGAAAAAAACTTTTATGTAATTGCTTTAGACAATTTAAGCACAGGTTCGATGTCAAATATTCAAAATTTGCTTGAAAATAAAAAATTTGAATTCATAAAGCATGACATTATTTATCCGATTGATTTACCTGTTGATCAAGTTTTTAATTTGGCCTGTCCGGCATCACCTCCAAGGTATCAAGCGGATCCTGCACAGACAACAAAAACAAGCATTTTGGGAAGTTTGAATATGCTTGAACTTGCAAGAAAAAATGGAGCCAGAATTTTTCAAGCGTCAACAAGTGAAGTTTATGGAGATCCTGATGTTCATCCCCAGGTGGAAGGTTATCGTGGTAATGTAAATCCAATTGGAGTTAGATCTTGTTACGATGAAGGTAAGCGTTGCGCGGAATCTTTATTTTTTGATTATCACAGGATGTATGGAATTGAAATCAAAGTTGGACGTATTTTTAATACATATGGTCCGAAGATGGATCCTCAAGATGGACGTGTTGTTAGTAATTTTATAATGCAAGCAATACAAAATGAACCATTAACTATCTATGGCGATGGAACTCAAACCAGATCTTTTTGTTATGTTGATGATTTGATTGACGGTTTTTTAAAAATGATGGAGTCTGAAGTAAAATTCTTGGGACCTGTAAATTTAGGAAATCCGGATGAATTTAATTTATTGGAACTTGCGGATCTTGTTTTAAAGCTGACTCAAAGTAATTCTAAAATTGTTTTTGAAAAATTACCGCAGGATGATCCTACTCGACGAAAACCGGATATTAGTTTGGCTAAAAATAAGTTGGGGTGGGAACCAAAGATTTGTTTAGAAGATGGTCTAAGAAAGACCATAGAATATTTTAAAGTTAAAACCTTTTCAAAACGAAAGGTTAAAAATGTTGGTTATTCTATTACTCCTTAATATTGTTTTTTTGAATTTTTATTGTTTTTCTATCGAGTCTGAAGAAGATTTTTTAACAAAAATACGAACCAGTTTTATCAAAAGCATTTTAATTTTTTCTTTATTAGTCTTTTTCCCTACGGAAATTTTATCTTTTTTTAATGGAATTAATTCCTCAAATATTGTTTTTTACTGGAGTGCGGCTTTATTATTTTTGATTACTTTATTGTTATTCAAACGTACGCCTACTTTAGAAAAAAAAATAACCATTTCTAAACAATATAAAAACGAAATTTATATTTTGGGTTTTGCACTAATTTTTATCATTTTACCCTTATTTTTTATTGCGCTTTTTTATCCTCCTAATAATGCGGATTCTATGGGATATCATCTTCCAAGGGTTATGCATTGGATACAAAATAAAAATTTAAACCATTATATAACAAGTGATGCAAGGCAATTGTTTTATCAACCATTTGCAGAACATTTTATTTTGCATATAAAGCTGCTTTCAGCTAGCGATTTATGGGTTAATTTAGTTCAATTCTTTGCAATGGTAGGTTCTGTAGTTATTGTAACTTTATTGGCTCGAATGTTTGGACTGAATTATAGATATCAACTTTTATCTGCCTTGTTAGCTTTATCTATTCCGATGGGTATTTTGCAATCGACAACGACTCAAAATGATTATGTTGCAACATTTTTTTTCTTAGCATTCCTGTTTTTTGGGTTAAGAGCAATCAAAAAAAATGGCACTACCGTCTTTTCGGATGTTTTTTTTAGCTCAATTGCCTTAGGCTTAGGCTTTCTGACTAAAGCAACTTGTGCCATATTTGCATTTCCATTTGCTTTATATTTTGCCTATGTTTTTTTGCGGGATTATGGTTTTAAAGCATGGAAATTTGGGGTAATTTATGTATTTTCCATTTTAATTTTTAATTTTTCTTTTTGGGCAAGAAATTATTCTTTGACAGGTAATATTTTGGGTGAAAAAGCCGTTGTTAATATGACGGAAAATGATTATATTACAATTCCATTTTTTGTTTCGAATGTTGTAAGAAATATTGCAACTCACCTTGCTTTGCCATTGGGAAATAGATTGATGAATAAAAGCGTCATCGTGTTTCATGAAAAAGTTTTAAAAATTTCTCCACAAGAAAAAGCTATTACTTTTTGTGCTCCTCAATATGAGCCTTTTTTTGCAATAAATGAGGATGTTGCTGGAAATTTCTTTTTCTTATTTTTGTTATTTTTTTTAATAACTTATTTTTTATTTAATTTT
>JAFGQY010000032.1 GCA_016935395.1 Parachlamydiales bacterium | reverse complement strand
CTACTTCGTGTCCACTACTTATAGCCCCTCTTATAAACTCATCAGCGAGTATGTCAGTATTGGAATTATTGCGCAAACTTGTCGATATTACCAAAATTTTTTTACTCATAATACTTTTTACTAGTTCATGATTTAGAAGCTACCTATAAAATAGCATGCTTCATCTGCAAATTCAAGACTTTCTTTTGCAGAGGATTTAAGTTAGCTTTGCAATTGTTTTCTATAATTTCTATCACTTCATTTTCAATAAGGGATTGAAGCATTTTTCTAGCTTCATCTCTTATAATTTCTTTTAAAGAACTTGTAAAATTATTTGAATTTTTAATATCAAAATTTGTAATCATGTTATCTTTCATGAATGTTCTGCTTATATTTTTTGTTAACTAAAAATTTTAGGATGAACACTCATCTTTTTTCAACTTCTAAAACACAACTTTTGATAATACCTCAAAAAATATAGAGAATCAGTCTAATTTTTTTATTACTTTAGTGTAGTATTCCCCATCATCTTCTCTCCAAGCACCATGAATTTCTGTTGCAAACCCCGGAAAATATTTACCAATTTCACAAAGAGTTAGTAAAAACTTTAAAATAGTTTCACTTTCTTTTGTAACCTTTTCTCCTGGTAAGATCACTGGAATGCCGGGAGGATAAGGTAAAATCATTTCAACACATATTTCATTAATAAGATTTTTCAAATTACATTTTTTAATATTACCTTTTAGTCGATGCTGATATACTTCATATGGCGTAAAATGTTGATCGGGAAGTACGTCATAAGCTTTATAAATAAACTCCGGAAGACGATGTTTTTGATATATTGCATGGATGCCTTTTGCAAGTTCTTGTATTTTCATATTTTTATAAAATACAGGATCAATGCTATACAAGTTAGGTAACATTTTTTCAACACTTAAATTGGCATCAAATTCTCTTTTAAATTCTAAAAAAACAGATAAAAGTTTTAATGATAACGCCTTATCTATTCCTATAGAAAAAAGAAAAAACAAACTATAAGGTCCTGTTTTTTCTACAATTATTCTTTGATTTTCCAAATATTTAGCTACAATACAAGCCGGTATACCGAATTTTGTTAATTTATCATTTTGTAATCCCGGAGTTAAAATAGTTATTTTTATCGGATCTAAAAACATATGGTTTGAATCAACCTTTTTATATGCATGCCATTTTTCATTGTTTTTTAAAGGCCAGCATTTGGCTTGATCCCCAATTTTTGAAGGTTGCCACACATCAAAAAACCATCCTTTTTGATTTTGGCGGTTTAATTTTTTTATTTCGTGCCTGAAGTTCATTGCAATTTCTTGAGAGGAACTCATTAAGAATTTCCCTGGATTTCCCCTCATCATTGCCGCAGCCATTTCAGCTGAAGCAACAAATGCATATTGAGGAGAAGTTGTTGTATGCATCATATAAGCTTCATTCATGTTGCTTTCATCATATTTACCTTTAATTTGTATCATCGATACTTGAGAAAAAGCGGCTAAACATTTATGAGTAGATTGCGTTTCAAATATAGTTTTATTTTTTAGCGCTTTTCCATAAGATCCATATAATCCGTTATATATTTTACTAAATGGCGCATAAGCAATCCAGGCACCATCAAAATGTATATTTTTTACATTAAGTGTTTTTTTAATATAGTTTGTGTTGTACAAAAGTCCGTCATAAGTAGAATTTGTAATTACTGCATAGATTGGCCATTTAAATTTTTTAAAATTTTTGTGATTATTTTTTAAAACTTTGTTGGCTCTCTTAATTTTTTCTTGAATAGTTTTAGTAGTAAATTCCGATTTAGGTATTCCCCCAATAATTCCGTAAGCATTTCTGGTAGGTAATAAATATATAGGTTTAACATCACACATCATCAGAAGATGAGTAATGGATTTATGGCAATTTCTATCTATCAATACTGTTTCACCTTCTCTCAAAAGTCCCATTCCTACTATTTTATTTGCTGCTGAAGTACCATTGGTTACTATATAAGATCTATCCGATTTGAATGCTTGGGCAATATACTCTTCAGCTTCTTTATGAGGACCTGAATGATCTAGCAAAGAACCAAGTTCCTGCATTGAAACAGAAACATCTGCTCTAAAAATGTTTGGACCGTAAAAATCATAAAAAAACGCCCCTGCCGGAGATTTTAAAAAAGCGGATCCTGCTAAATGTCCGGGGGTACAATATACATAATTATTGGTATCGGTATAATGAATTAATTTTTTTGTAAATGGAGGAATTATTTTTTTGTAATAAGAATTAATTTCTTGTTCAATTTTATTTATGTTATCCTCAGCTTCATATGAAATATAATCAAAAAAATGTAAATTTAACATTAAATCAGATAAATTCAAATCTTTTGCAGTATGCGTTAAACTTAAAGCAAAAATTGGTAAAAAATCATTTATTTTAGATACTAAATGAGGAATTTTCATTCCCATACTATCCCAATCATAAATCAAAGCGCAAATATGCACATTTATTTTTAATCTATGTATTATATCAACAACATTATTAACCAATTCTAAATTCAGATTAGCTCTCTTCTCAATTTCATTTTTCATTTCATGAAATATCTTATCTTTTCCATCTGAATCATTTGGATATAACATCAAAATAGTTTTTTTCATTTTATCTCTCCCTCATAATTTCTTTTTAATACAAAAAAAACAAAACATAGTAAGGAAATAATTATCATTGCTATCATTTCTTGTGCTTGAGCGCCTGATAACGCTATAAAAATTAATATTATTGATAAAATACTGGCTATGAACGAAAAAAATGTTTTTTTAGACACTTTATCTATTTTAATCAACAGTAAGCAGCTATAAAGATATGGAAGCAAAGTTAATAATACTGCAACCGAAATAACCATGCTAAAAGATTGTATAGCTGTTTCTTTTGTAAAATAATTAATAACCATAATAAACAGCATTAATATACTCATCAAAAGACTATTTATTGTAAGTCCGGCTATAGGTACAGCTTTATTTTTGCTAACCCTTGCAAAAATTGATGGAAGAGTTTTTCTTTTAGCTGCAACAATTCCCGCTTGACCTACTATCATCATCCAGCTTCCTAAAGACGCCAAACAGGCAATCGCTGTAAAAGCTGAAACATAAGGCTGTACCCAATTACCTACAATTGCTCCAAAAGAAATAGCAAACGGAGCTCCGGATTTTGCAATAACATTTGCTTTAAACATCCCTGAAATTACTGTTGTAGAAGCTAGATAAGCTATCGCCGCAATAAAAGCTCCGAGCAATGTAGAAAAAGGAATGGTCACTTTTGGTTTTTTTACAAGTTCAGCGCTGACAGAAGCGGATTCTATTCCAATAAAAGCCCAAAAAGCAAGTAATATTCCTGAAAAAATTGCATATGGCGATGAATGAGAAGATACATTCCAATTATTAACAAATTGTGTAGATGAAAATTTGAACCATCCAAAAATAGCTGTCCCAATCACAGGCACTAATAGCAGACAGACTGTGAAAGAGACTATTTTTGCAATTTTATTTGCTCCAAAAAAATTAATAATTGTAAAAATCCAAATAATTAAAATTGTTGCTATTCCTTCAAAAATTGGTTCAGATAATTTCTTATAAAATACGGATAAATATTCAACGCCTGTTATTGCTATTGCTAAATTTCCTACCCAATTAGCAAGCCAGTATAAAATTTCTGTTTGGTAGCCTAAAATTGGAGATACCTTTCTTGCATAGGCAACAGGACCTCCTTGCTCTGGATTTTTCAAGCCCAGTTTTGCAAAAACATATGCTAATGATAAAGCTCCAAAAAGAGTAATTATCCAAGAAATTATTGTAATTGAGCCTATGCTTGCAAAACTTGCAGGTAATAATGAAATGCCTGATCCCATCATGTTGGCAACTACTATTGCAGTAGTACTGATTATTCCAATTTTTCTCTTATCTTCATTTAGATTTATGCTCATAATAGTTTTCTAATAATTTCTCTTCTTAATTTTTATATATAATTTTTAATGAATTTATTGCACTTAATTTTAAAAAAAACATCTAGTAAGATGAGCACAAAAAAATTATAAGAATAAAGTGAATTAAATCATTTAAAACTTTTATTGAATGCTTCTTTTTGTTTTATGATTATAGACACTTAATTAAATACAAAATGTTTCAATTTACTATTTGTCAAAAGATCAGTCTCATCTGAACGATTGTAGCATTCTATTAAACAGCCGTTTTCTAAAAAAAGCATCCTATCAAAAACTTTTTTTGCAAATTCCATATCTTGACTAGAAATAATTAATCCCATTCCTTTATCTCTAAGTTTTTGAAGAATATTAATTAAAATTTGCGTATTTTCAGGATCTAAAGCTGAAGTAGGCTCATCTAATAAGAGAAAAAAAGGATTTAGAATAATTGATCTGGCAATTGCTGCCCGCTGTCGTTGACCTCCTGACAATTCATGGGGATAAGAATAAGCAAATTGTTCAATATCAAATGTCGAAAGAATATTTTCTACTTTATCTTTTATTTCTTTACGATTAAATGTTAATAAATTAGAAAGTGGTTGAGCGCAATTTTTATAAATATTCATATGAGGAAATAAATCATACGATTGAGTTACAAATCCAATGCTTTGACTGCGTTTTTTAAAAGAAAGAGATTTCAATAACTGATTAAAATATGTTATTTCCCCTCGATATTTTTTCTCGAGCTGTGCGATGCAACGAAGCAGTGAAGTTTTACCCGAACCGCTTTTTCCCAATAAAAAAGTTATCTTTTCCACAGGAAAGTCATAAGAGATATTTTTTAAAATAAGCTGTTCAATCTTTTTGGAAAGTTTTGATAAATAAAGATTTTTAACACTTAACATAGCAAAACCTCTTTTCTAGATTTTTTGTAATAATATTAAGAACAGCCGACATACATAAATAGATAAAAGCAATGAAAAGATAAATAGGAACTGGCTCCATTTCCCGCGAGACCAAATTCATTCCTATCCTAGTAAGTTCCAGCATTCCAATTGAAGAAATTACAGCTGTACTTTTCAAAAGAGCATCAAGTTCATTATTCATTGAGGGAAGTGCTAAGCGAAAAGCTTGCGGTAAAACAATGCAAAAAAGAGTTTTTGTCATTGAATACCCTAATACATAAGCAGATTCCCTATGCGCAATTGGTATAGCATTGATTGAACCCCGAATAAATTGAGCTACATATCCTGATGAACAAACGCCAAGTGCTATCACAGAGGCTGTAAGTGGGCTAATATTAAAATTTAAAAAATCAGGAATCACAAAATAAACAATTAGAAGTTGAACAAAAAAGGGAATACCTCTTGCAATAAAGGTTATTGTCTCAATAGCTTTTGAAAGAATGGGAATTTTAATCCAGTTGCATGAAAAAACTCCCAAGATACTCCCTAAAATGATACTAAGGGAACTAGCCATAAGAAATACCTGAAGGGTTACTGCACATCCCTTGCAAAACAAGGGCAAAGATTTAATAATGAGATTAAAATAATTAGTACCCATTATTTAAGCCCCCATTTTTTTTCAAGTTTTCTTATTTTTCCTTCATCAATAATTTCTTGAACAGCTTTTCTGATTTTTTCCGTCAACTCCCGATTTGATTTATCAATACAGACCCCATTTCCTAATGATTGATAATCATCGGGAAGACTTAAGTATAAAACTTGAAGTTTTGGATATTTGGCCTTATAACGTAAAACAAGTGCAGGATCTATTGCTGAAGCAAAGGACTTATCATATTTGAGATCTAAGATAACATCAGTTACCTTATCCAGATATTTTAATGGAATATTATAAGCCTTTAATACCTGCTCTTGATAGGATCCCGCCTCTACACAAACAATTTTTTCCGGATCTTTTGCCAGGTCCTGAAATGATTTAATATCTTTAGGAATTTTCCCCCAAAAAACAATCGGCATTTTATCAATTTTATCCCCTTGATAATATACCATCTCCATATTTTTTAGACGTTGTTCAGTAATAGATACTGCCCAGATAACTAAATCAACTTTCTTTTGTTTCAGTGCAAGCATGAGTCCGGGCATGCAGCCGCAATCTTTTATAACAAAAGAGCATTTTAATTTTTTTGCAAGATCTTGTGCCATATCGATATCAAACCCTTCATATTCCCCTTTGTCATTCAAACTCACAAAAGGAGCATATCCACTTGTTGTACCAACAACAAGCTCTGGTTCTTTTTCAGATAAAGCAGTAAGATTGGTCATAAATAAAAACAATATTACACAAACATAAATAATTTTTTTCATAAATTCCTCAAAAGTTAACTAAGTATAAAATCAGGATAACTAATTAAAATAAGCTAAGTTTAAAAAAATTATATATGGTTATGATGATGATGATGACTGGAAGGAAAAAGGATAAATGCAAAATTATAAAAAATTGTACTCATATGACCTCCATTCATCATATTTGAAATAATGATTAATCATCATAATTCATTATGAATATAAAATACAATATTAAAAATTACTTGTTAGCGTTTTTTAGAAATGACACCTTTTAGACAAATAGAAATGATACTTTTTGGTAAATAAAGATTT
>JAFGQY010000031.1 GCA_016935395.1 Parachlamydiales bacterium | reverse complement strand
GAATCTTTCACCGCTATTGAGTTTTGTAAGGATTAGAGATAGCCTTTGAGCTAATGTATCGTGTGATTTTGCCATGTATTAAAAGTACTTCCTAATAAAAAGTAGGTATATTGATTGTACTTTAGTGTACTCTATAAAAAATGATACTGCAACAGCAATACAAAAAGCTATCGTAAAATCTACAAGATTTATAGTTGTAAATGTATTTGTAATTATTGATACAATAAAAAACAAAATTAAAATAACTTTAAGCATTGTCTTCAAATTCCAAATTACACTTTTCACATTTGTAAAAAGTTCCACTAATAAAATTAGCTTTATTTGCATCTTTCTCTGGATGTATACTTTTTGCAGCAAAACCTAATGAAGCACTTATACTTTCTTTTATCATGGATGTAGTACTATGCTTTTTTGATAATCCATCGATACTTGCAGTTTTTGTTCTATTGATTGTAGTTGCAATTATTTTAACTACATATTCATCAGTATTGCAATTTGTACATATTGGTAGATTTTCTCGTATATCATCTATCTCTTCTAAAACTTCGCCTAGTTCTTGTATTAATTCTTCACTAGTTGGTAAAACTATTTTTTTACGATTTTTTACAGTTTCTATAATATCTGATTCAAAAAGTTTTTGTGCAAATATTCTTCTATCATTTGAAGCAAACATATCTCTTAGTATATCAGGAATATCTTTTTCTTTAAATTTATCAATAATAATTTCTGCTTCTTTTTCATTAAGTAGATAATCAAAAGCCAAACTAGAAAATTCTTCTTCAAGAATTTTCATCATTTTTATAGCATCATCTTCTATAAAATGATCTAAGGCAATCTCTGTAGCTTTATGAGAGGCAGTACCACCTGCTAAACTACCTACAATACCACCTATAATAGCCCCAGTTACATTACCAACTACAGGTATTGCGCTACCTGCAATACCTCCAGCCGCAGCACCTCCCATCCATCCACCAATACCTCCTGCAACACTTGCACCAATTTTAGTCACATTTTTGAATACTTGAGTTCCAGATACTCGACCATTAAATAATCTATAAAAATCTGCCGTTGATAATACCAATGTTGTAGCAACACCAGTTACTACATTTCCTCTAAGTAGCTTACTTGCATGATTCATAGCTGCTGCACCATATATAAATTTATCACTACTTCTTAAAGCATTTGCCAAAAGATGGTAAGCTTTTGAACCCATATTTTTAACCAAATAGTCTGTAGCGCCTCTTAATGCTTGCTCCATTCCTGTTCTTCCAAGTTGAGCGGCAACTATACTTCCAGCCCAAGCTACACCACCTACTTTAAGCCCTGAGTACACAGAGTCCTTAAGAGCTTCTTCCCACTTTTTACCATTCCAAACTGCAATACTGAAGGATAAAGCAGAAGATATACCCATGCTTATACCTGCTAATTTGACTCCATTAATAGCATCATAAGTTAAACTCTCTATTGTCCCAAACTTTGCAACATTAACTGCTTGTTGATAGGTAAATTTTCCTTTTCTAACTATTTCATTTGCTTTTTGTGGATCTGTAACCCCAGGAACTTGACCATTACTTATTTTATGTTCCATTGCACGAATAGCATCATCATATTTATCTGATGGGACTTCAATTTGCATAGGCGTTCCATCAGGATTTATGTATCTCATCTGCTTAGTTGTTTCATCAAAACATTCATTTATGCATCTTGAACCTGTTGCACAATATTTGGTTTGAATGTTGATACCATCTACTAATCTATCAGCACCATTTTTTGCATTGTCACTACCTATAATTTTAGCATCTTGACCAGTAAATGTATCATACAGATGATTTATCTTCTCACCTGCAAATCCATGTCCTTGCCTTCCTGCCATTACAACATTATCAGCATAATTTGAGCTACTTTCTATTAAACCAGTGTATAAACCACCATCTTTTAAAATTTTTAAACTTTCTTTGTAGTTATAAACTACTTTATTATCTTCATCAACTAGCCCATCATCAGTAAGGATAAATATTTGATTATCCTTATCTATATATTTCTTTCCTATTTCTATTTTCATTTTATATCTTCAATAATATTATCTACTATTATACACTGTATTAAAACAGATTGAGATTAGATTGTACAACAGCTAGACTTACAAGAAAATTATCACTATTAGTAGGTTGTACACATGGAAAAACTAACTCCTGAACAGCTTTACCGAATCATTGGTAAAAATGTTGCCAAATATCGGAAAGCTAAAAATTTATCTCAGCTTGACCTATCTTTACAAATGGGCTACAAGTCAGTTTCAGTCGTATCTGGAAGTGAAATTTGTTATAACAACAGACATTTTAACCTCGAACAACTTTTAAAAATATCACAGATACTAGAAGTAGATCTATGTGATTTTTTTACTCCCGAATCTTAATCTATAATCGTCTCAATCTTTCCAAATCCTCTTTTAACTTCTCTTGATATAGTCATCTTGTCATAAGTCATTTTAGAATTATCAATTTTATCTAGGATAGTACATAGATACGCAATGTTTTCAACAAACTTTTTATCTTCATCGCCGTATGTATTAAAGTCGTTTGAACTTATGATAATGCTATCAAGACTGTCAAGGTGCTTATCAATATAATATTTGGTTTTTTGAAGTATTTGAGTAAATTTTTCAATATCTTTTAGGGTTTCATTATGGAAATATCTAAAGTCATATTTTTCTGCAAATTCAATATTTGCAATAAGCAGCTCTTTATCTAAGTTTTTTATCTCAAGTAGAGCTGTTCTTAGTTCTCTTAGGCTACCATTAAAGAGCTTTGTTCTAGTATCTTTATATTTATCTATAGCTTCTTTTAGTTCAGGTAAAACTTCTTTGTCTTTTGATAAGTCCACAAAAAAGCTCTGCCCTTCATCCTCTTCTTTATTTTCATTACTATTGCTATCAAAGTACTTTTTTAAACCATAACCGGTTACTGCAAGTGCAACCCCTCCAATTACTTGTTTGACCATATCATGCTCCTAAATATTAATTTTAAGAAGTATGACATGGCTTACGGACAGGTGGTGTCGTTTAAAAAATAAAAATCTGTAATTCCAATTTTTTTCAATCATATATCATAAACATAATCCAAATTGCTAGTTAAAAAGTAGGTTTGAAAGTTGCTAGATCCATAAGAAAAGCTCATGGCAGAGGGATTCTTATGGAAGAG
>JAFGQY010000030.1 GCA_016935395.1 Parachlamydiales bacterium | reverse complement strand
ATTAATAATAAAAATTTTATTTTAAAAGGAGAAGAAATTATGGCATCAAGAGTCCCACCAAGAAGACGAGAAATTCAAGATGGAGGCACTTTACCTAGAAGGGTAGAAAAAACTTCAGTACGTCAAACCCAAAATCAATGGATACTAACTTCCTTAAAAGTAGCCGGTGTTTTAGTGCTTTTAGGAATGTCCTTTTATGGAATGCATTCAATGCTTGGAAGCGCTGCAACTTTCGGAATTTGGGGAGCTGGATTACCTCTACTTGGTCTTGCAACCTTGAAATCAAGAAATATCTGTAAAAAAATTGAGAAAAAAGAACAAATAAGCAACTCTGAAAAGTTAACACTTATAATAACAGGTGTTGGATATCTAATAGCATTTGGATTCGCGGGTTATGGAGCTTATCATTTAGCTACTCAAGCTACAGTTGTTGGAGATTTATTCTCACCACTATTAATAGGATCTATGGGATTCGGTTTTATTTCTGCTCAAAAAGACCTAATGGAAAAATTGATAAAAAACAAAAAAACAGAAGATGATAGAGAAGCATCATATAGAATAGCAGCAGCAGAGGAAGAAGAAGAAGAAGTAGTAGTAGTAGTAACACCTATAAGAGCAGAATTTGATAGAAGAGCAGAAGTAGCACCTATAAGAACAGAAGTAGCAGAAAGAGGAAGAACAGTTAAAGCTGAAAAAGCTAGCCCTCTTCGTGCAGCGTTGACTAGACATCCTTCATCTCTTCAATCTTATGCAAGAGCAGCGTTGTCTAGAGTTTCTGTAACTTTCCCATCTTATTCGCAAACAGCAAAAGACGAGGCTGAATTATTAAGAAGTAATAAAGAATTAAAAAAACGATTGAAAGAATTAACCGCAGATAAAGACTTACAAGAATATTTAACTGGTTCTGATGCAAAAGAAGAAAAAACGGTTACTTTATATGGCAATTTAAAAGTAACAATATCAGTTGAAGAATTAAAATTGTTAGATTTAGTAAGATTTACAGATCCAGTTACTAATAAACACATGAACGCAATAGCATATATTATGACTAAAAAAGCTAGAATTGAGTCTTTAGAAAGAGAAATAAGAGATGATGAAGAAATAGATCTTAAAACAAAAGCAGTGTGTAAAAAACAACAAGAAATTACCTCACAAGATCATAAAGCAACAATGAATGAAATATTTGAATATATTAAACTACTAGAAGAATTAGAAAAGTTATACGTTCAAAAAATAGGATCTTCTGAAGAAGTAGCAAGAAGAGAAGCAGATGAAAGAAGAGTAGCAGAAGCAGTAGCAGAAGAAGAAGATGATGAATTTTTTGATGCAGATGACAAACCGGACTGGGCACTCCAAGTAGGAAAACCTTAAAAAAAGCAATAGCTGAATTAAATACAGCTGTTCAAAAAAAACTTACCCTACCCTAATTGGATACTATCATAGAGGTCAGTTAAAAAAACTGCCCTCTATATTTTTTTTAAGAATTATATTTTTCTTTAATCATTTTTAGAGCGGACTCGATCTCTTTACGGCTTTGAGTTGGAATCCTATCAATAAACAGAACTCCATTTAAATGATCATTTTCATGCATTAGTTCGCGAGCTTTGAATCCCTGAATGTCTTTTGACACTTTATTACCATCAAGGTCTAAAGCTTCAATATGAATGGAAACAGGCCTTTCTACTTCGGAATGAACACCTGGGACGGAAAGGCAACCTTCGGAAAGAATTTCGGTTTCTTGTGAGGGATTGGAGATTTTAGGGTTTATAAAAACTTCAACCTCACCGAGAATAGCTTCACCTTTTTCATCTTCCAAAACAGGTCTTATAATAAAAAGTCTTAAAAGTTTTCCAACCTGAATAGCAGCAAGACCAACCCCATTATTAGCGTCCATAGTTTCGGTCATGTCTAGAACTAGCTGCTTTATTTCAGGAGTTATTTCCTTGATTTCCAAGCATCTTTGCCTTAGAAAAGAGTTTCCATAATAGACTAAGGGAAGAATCAACTTTGAACCTCTTCAATGGTTGTAGCAGGACTTTTCTGATGTGATCTGACAAGTGCTGCCGTCCAAATCGATAAAATTATGCAGCTGGCCATAAAAATAACAACTAAATATCCTGTGAATTTTTTCAAAACATCTGCAGTTGAAGTTCCAAAAAGTGAAGAAGAAGCGTCTCCTCCAAATGAAGAGCCAAGGCCCATACCTTTAGATTCCTGCATTAAAATAACTAGACCTAAAAGCACACATAAAAATAAGAACATAAATAAAAATAAATAATATACAAATGACATTTTTTTAACCTTTATTAACAATTTCTGCAAATGAGTTCACATCTAAAGAAGCGCCGCCTACTAAAACCCCTTCGATATTTTCTTGATTTAAAAGATCGGAAACGTTTTGAGGTTTTACAGAGCCGCCGTATAAGATGTTAGTTTGATTTGCAATATTTTTATCAAAATGTTTAATCAATAATTTTCTAATATGGCAGTGAGCTGTCTCTGCCATTTGAGGAGTTGCAGTTTTACCGGTTCCAATAGCCCAAACAGGTTCATAAGCTAATATAACATTTTCCATATCTTGAGGAGTAACGTTTTTTAAACCTTTTAAAATTTGAGATTCTAAAACCTCATCCGTTTGGTTATTTTCTCTTTGTTCAAGAGTTTCCCCAATACATAAAATAAGTTGTAAATTTTCTTTAATCGCAGTTAAAACTTTTCTATTGATAAAAGCATCATCTTCTTTAAAAACATGTCTTCTTTCGGAATGCCCCAAAATCACAAAATCAACATTCATTGATTTTAGCATTTTTATAGAAATTTCACCTGTAAATGCACCTTCCAATTCATCATGCATATTTTGTGCGCCAATTAAAAAATTGGAGCCTGGTTTAGCTCTCAAGGCTGCAGGCAGGCAGACAAAAGGCGGAGCTATGTATACTAAAGCTCTGGCTTTAGATACCTTTGGAGTAATTTCTTTAATAAAGTCTTCAGTCTCTTTTGGAGTTTTATACATTTTCCAATTACCGGCGATGATGTTTCTTTTATCCATAAAAAATCCTTAAAATATATCAAAATACGCATTATAGATTGAAATAATGGAAATTTCAAGTTATATATATTAAATTAATTTAATTTTTTTAAGATTTATATGCAAACCACTTCTAATACAGTTTTAACAGTATCCGAGCTTACAATAGAAATAAAAAATTTACTTGAGGGTAATTTTAGATATGTTTCATTGAAAGGAGAAATTTCAAATTTCAAAAAACAGTCTTCAGGACATTTATATTTTTCTTTAAAAGATGAAAATGCTCAAATCTTTTGCGCTATGTTCAAAGGCAATGCCTATAGCTTAGCAAGTCTTCCGAAAGATGGAGATCAGGTTATTATTGAAGGTGAAATTTCTGTTTATCCTCCTAGAGGAAACTATCAAATAATTGTTAGAAAACTATCTTTTTCAGGTGTAGGCCAGCTTCTATTAAAATTGCATGAATTAAAAGAAAAGCTTAAAAACCTTGGATGGTTTGAAAAAGATTTAAAAAAGAAACTCCCCCTTTTACCTAAAAAAATTGGTGTAGTCACTTCTCCTACCGGCGCTGCAATCCAGGATATTTTAAATATTTTGAAAAGAAGATTTTCAAATTTTCATTTGATTCTAAATCCTGTAAAAGTTCAGGGAGAAGGAGCCAAAGAGGAAATAGCTCAAGCTATCAATCAGTTTAATGAACATAATCTTGTAGATGTAATAATTGTTGGTAGGGGCGGAGGCTCAATAGAAGATCTCTGGGCATTTAATGAAGAGATTGTTGCAAAAGCAATATTTGAATCTAAAATACCGATCATTTCAGCTGTAGGACATGAAACGGATATTACAATTTCAGATTACGTTGCAGATAAAAGGGCTCCGACACCATCAGCTGCTGCTGAAATTGTTTTAAAAGAAAAAAAGCTCATACTAGATTCATTTGATAATTACAAAAACCAGCTTTATAAAAACCTCAGCTACTATTTAAAAAGCTACAGACAAAAATTAGAAAACTTTTCAAAAAATCCTTATCTTTCATCTACATATACAATTTTTGGATCGAAAATCCAGCAGTTAGATGAGATAAAACCATCCATAGAAATTGCAATTAAAAAAAATATTCAAAAACAAAAAGAACTTTTGAAAATTTTATCAAATCAACTAAAGAATATAAAACCGCAAAACCAGATAAAAGCTATTCAAGATCAACTAAAAATTTTTAAAAAAAGACTGATTTTAGGATTATTTGCAAAAATAAATCTTGAAAAAGAGAGATTTTTTAAATTAATTAACCATTTAAAGTCTATAGATCCGAAAAATTTATTAAAAAAGGGCTATAGTATTTGCTTTAATGAAAAAACATCTTCAATTATCCTATCAATAAAAGATATAGCTGAAAGTGACAAATTTTCAGTACTTTTATCTGACGGCAAAATTTACGGGGTTGTAAAAGAAAAAAAATGACAGAAGACATAAACTATGAAAAAGCTTTTAACAGGCTAGAAGAAATACTTGAAAAAATGAATGAAGGAAAAGCGTCTTTAGACTCTTCAATAAAACTTTTTGAAGAAGCTGACACTCTTATTGCAAAATGCACTGATAAATTAAATTATGCTGAGCAAAAAATTGAAAAACTTATAAAAAAGAGAAATGGCGATTTAGAGTTAGAAGACAACAAACCCAAAACTGAAGAGTTTGAATCTTCAAATGAATTATAAGGCTTAAATGTTACATACAAATCTACTAAAAGATTTTAAAACGATTTCTTTTGAAGAGCTTGATATTTTAGCTGAAGATATTAGAAAAAAAATAATAGAAGTTCTTTCAAAAAACGGTGGTCATTTAGCCTCTAATTTAGGAATTGTTGAACTTACTATAGCTCTTCACAGAGTTTTTAACTCCCCTATTGATAAGTTAATATTTGATGTATCTCATCAATCCTATACACACAAGATTTTAACAAACAGATTGGATAAATTTGATACTATTAGACAATACAAAGGACTTTGCGGTTTTTCAAATCCTGATGAATCAGATCATGATCATTTTCATTTAGGTCATGCAGGAACTGCTCTTTCATTAGCTTTAGGACTTACAAAAAATAGAGACTTTTTAAAAACAGATGACCATATTATTCCTATCATCGGAGATGCTTCATTAACATGCGGACTTACGCTTGAAGCTTTGAATAATATTAGTGAAAACACAAAAAATCTAGTGGTCATTTTAAATGATAATAACATGGCGATCTCTAAAAATGTCGGAAATATAAAAAACATCCTTTCAAGACTTCTCAATAACCCCAAAACACTCAAATTTTATTCTGAAATTGAAATGATGCTATCAAAAATACCTGCCTACGGAAAACTTTTAGCTAAGCAGGGTAAAAAGGTCGCTGAATCTATAAAAAATTTAGTTAGCCCAGCTCCATTTTTTGAACATTTAAACTTATCTTACATTGGACCTATAGATGGTCATAACATCAAAAAGCTAGTACAAACATTAGAAAGGGTAAAAAACTTAAATCATCCTGTTTTAATTCATGTTATGACAACTAAAGGCAAAGGCATGCCAAAAGCTATTGAAAACCCGACATCTTATCACGGAGTAAAACCTTTTGATAAAGTTACTGGAGAATTTTTAGATAAATCCGAAAAGAACACTTTTCCAAAAGTTTTCGGAAAACACATGATAGAAATGGCAAAAAATGATGAAACAATCACCATTGTTAATCCTGCAATGCTTCAAGGTTCTTCTTTAAATGAATTCAAAATAAAATTTCCAGATAGATGTTTTGATGTAGGAATAGCTGAGGGTCATTCAATAACTTTTGCAGGTGGTCTCGCTTACAAAAAAAACTTAAATGTTATGGTAAGCATTTATTCAACATTTTTACAAAGAGCTTTTGATAATTTATTTCATGATATCTGTCTTCAAAACTTAAATGTTGTATTTGCAATAGATAGAGCCGGCCTTTCAGGTCCGGACGGATCAACTCATCACGGTATTTATGATATATCATTTTTAAACGCAATGCCTAATATGGTTATAGCAAATCCAAGAAATGCAAATCTTTTAAAAGAGCTTTTAAATATAGGTTTTTTATTTGACTCTCCTGTTGCTATCAGGTATCCAAATCTGGAAACAGAAGAAATTGATATTCCGATTAGAAAGCTGGATCAAAATTCTTATGACATTATTTCTAAAGGTGAAAAAGTTTTAATTATTTCTATTGGTCATATGTATAAAACTGCAATAGCAGTTAAAGAAAACCTTTTAAGACATGATATAAATCCAACTATTTTAGATCCGATTTTCATTAAACCTTTAAATGAAAAACTACTTTTAAAACTTTTAAAAACACACGATACAGTATTTACTCTAGAAGAGCATTCTAAAGAAACAGGTTTTGGATCTATTTTTAATAATTTTTTAATAAGCAATAATCTTTCTCATATCAAAACTTTCAATTTTGGCATTCCAAATGGTTTTGCTGCACATGGTAAAAATTCAGACCTCTTAAAAGAAATGAAGCTAGATGACAAATCAGTCACAGATAAGATTTTAAATGTTTTAAACATCAATCTAAAAAGCTATGTACAAGGGAATTTCTTATGATAATAGCTCTTTTTTTCCATGAAGAAAAACCATCTGCAATTGAAATTGCAAAAAAAATTGTAAAATTTTTAACAGATAAAAATATTAAGACTGTAACTGATAATGAAAAAGCTGATCTCATTAATGCTGAAAAAATATCTACTGTAAATAAAAAAGATATAAAATTTATGATCACTCTTGGCGGAGATGGAACCATTTTAAAACATCTTCATGCCCATAGAGATTTGGATGCGGCCGTATTAGGAATAAATTTAGGTTTTTTAGGATTCATGGCAGATATCCCTAAAAATGATATTTTTGAATCGCTAGATGATCTATTAAACCAAAAATATGAAATCGAATCCAGAATAGTTTTAGAAGGTAAATCAGATAAAAATACTTTTTTTGCAGCTAATGATGTTGTATTTCATAGATCTCATAACCACTCATTAATTGAACTTTCAGTGAGTATTAACGGCTCATATTTAAATACCTTTTTAGCCGACGGTCTTATTATTGCCACACCCAATGGTTCAACGGCCTATTCACTTGCGGCAGGCGGACCAATTATTAGTCCAGATTTAGATTCATTTGTATTAACCCCTATTTGTCCTCATACTATCTCAAATAGACCTTTTGTATTTTCATCTAATAGTGAAATAGAAATTAAATATTTATCTAAAAAGCCCCCTATCGAAGTTCATGCTGATGGACTTGTTCACTTTGAAATGAATTCAAGTAAGTCTTTTACTTTGAAAAAAGCTCAAAAACAATTCAAACTTGTAAAACTAAAAAGACATGATTATTTTTCAACTCTTAGAACCAAACTTAATTGGGTTGGAAAATTTGGAAAATAGTATTTCCCTACAATAAACCTAAACAATACTTAATTTATAAATATACAAACACCTATACATTAGGTTGTATAACCTAAAATAGAGGTTGTTTTGTTTGAGGATATTTTCGGCAGCAAGTACACTGAAATGATTTATTAAAAAATAAAATATGTTACGACCATGAATTTAGTGATATCTTTCATTTGCCATTAAATTTTTAAATATCTAATTTACAAAACCTTATAATTCATAAAAACAGCCACTGCATTCCACGTTTTTGTCAAAAAACACGGAAGCTCACTCCTTGTTTTTTGACAAAAACACGGAATTAATATAAAATTAATTTTAAAAGGACAAAAAAAATGTTATGGCGTTTTTACGATATTCAAGACTATATTAAACCAAATAAGGCATTGATTATTTATGGTCCTAGAAGAGTAGGCAAAACTACATTATTATCCCATTTTTTAAACAAAACAAATCTTAAATATAGACTGGATTCCGGAGATAATATTCGTATCCAGCAAATTCTATCCTCTCAAGACTTTAATTTAATAAAAGAATACGCAGAAGGTTATGAATTGATTGCTATAGATGAAGCTCAGGAGATCCCGAATATAGGAAAAAGCTTAAAAATTCTAGTTGATCAAATCCCCAATATCTATGTTATAGCAACTGGATCATCTTCTTTTCAATTATCACAAAATGCTGGGGAACCTCTTACTGGAAGGAAAAATACTCTAACATTATTTCCCTTAGCCCAATTGGAATTATTACATGAATATAATAAATTCGATTTAAAAGAAAAATTATCCGATTTTTTATTATTTGGATCATATCCCGATGTTATTATAGCCAAAACAAAAATAGAAAAAATCACTATTTTAAAAGAGCTTGTTGAATCCTATTTATTGAAAGATATATTAGCTCACGAAAAACTTAAAGGTCCTCAAGTTTTATTTAACTTACTTAAACTATTAGCATTTCAAGTAGGCCAGCTTGTATCATTAAGTGAACTTGCTACACAATTAAATATTGATGTAAAAACTGTTGGGAGGTATTTAGATATTCTCCAAAAATCTTTTGTCATATACAAACTATCTGGATTTAGCAAAAATTTAAGGAAAGAAATTACAACTAAATCAAAATATTATTTTTGGGATAACGGTATTAGAAATGGAATAATATCGCAATTTAATGATTTTGATAATCGTAATGACTTTGGACAATTGTTTGAAAATTTTATTGTTATGGAACGTATGAAAAAACACTCTTATAAACAATTTTATGGAGAAAATTATTTTTGGAGAACTTACGATGGTCAGGAAATTGATTTGATTGAGACTATAAATAATTCTATAAATGCATATGAAATAAAATCTTCTGTAAAAAATATTTCTTCTCCTATTGAATGGAAAAACAATTATCCTAATAGTTCATTTGAAGTTATAAACACTGAAAACTATTTATCTTTCATTATGCATTCGTCAAGGTAATTTTTATACTGTACTATCGTAAAAAAATGACTTAGCATTAGAGTTCAAAGTTTTTGTTATAACTTATAAAGTAACTTTAGATCAATTGACACAGTTAAATTCAAACAAAATTAATTTTTAAAAAGAAATGTTCCAGTGCATATTTCAATTTAATATTTCTAGAAATAGCAAATTTTATATCTTCAATATAAGTTAAAATTTTATCTAAAGGCGGGAGATTGTCAGAAACCTGTTTTTCTAAAAATTCTTTTTTATCTGAAAAAAACAAAAATTCTTCATTGATATTATTTTTTAAAAGATAAAGATCTCTAAACCAGAAAGATATTTTTTCATATAAAAGATCAATTTCCTGATAAAGCTTATTTGAAGATACATCCGAAAAACTTTTTAAATAAATATCTTCAAGTTTCGATAAAGCATCGGTAAGTTCAACATATGATGAAATATCTTCTTTAGAAAGAATCTTTAATAAAAGATCTGTTTTTTCAATGTATCCGGGATCCTTTGCAATTTCAATGGCTTTACCTATGGATCCGGAAGAAATCTTTGCAATTTTTTTTGCATCTTCCAAAGATTTTTGATAATTATTTTGAAGATACGAAACAATTTTATCCTCTTCAATTTTTAAAAATTTCACCTTAAAACATCTTGATAGTATTGTTGATAAAACATTCTCCGGCTTTGAAGATATTAAAATAATGTAACTATCCAAAGTCGGCTCTTCCAAAGTTTTAAGTAAAGCGTTAGCTGAAGCTACGGGAAGACGATCAGCATCATTTATAATAAACACTTTTGAAGTTGCTTCAAATGGAGCAAAAAATACCTGCTCTATCAAATCTCTCATACTTGCTATAGTGTGATGAGAAGTTTTACCTTCAGGCTCATAAATATGCAAATCCGGATGATTGTTAGATTTAATCTTTTTCAAGGCTTCAGGATCAATATCTTTTTCCGGATGCATTATAAATCCGGCAAACTCCTTCGCAAATAAAGACTTCCCAACACCTTCCGGTCCTGAAAACAAAAAAGTATTTGAAACTGTCTCTTTTTCTAAAGCATGTTTTAGTTTTGCTTTTACAGCTTCATTTCCAATAATTTCATTAAATATCATATGTTTATTATTCTATGTATTTTGAAAAAAAATGCACAGCTTTTTTAAAAAAGAGATTTTTTTTAGAAAAGAAATTTAAAAAAGAAGATCAATATATTTTAAAGCTTGCTCAAAAACATCTTCCTTAGATTTGGCAGCATTTAGCATTTTTATTCTTTGAGGAAACTTTTTTTCTAAAATATGAAATCCTTCTCTTATCTTTTGATGAAAGGAAATATCTTCCTGTTCAATTCTATCTAAAGAACGTTTTACTCTGGAAAGACCTATTTTAGGATCTATATCCAGATAAAAAGTCAGATTAGGAACTAACCCTTCCAAAATAAAAGAAGAAAAATCTAAAACCATATCTATTCCAAGACCTCTTGCATGACCTTGGTAAACAACAGAAGAATCGTTAAATCTATCACATAGCACTATTTTATTTTCTTTTAAAGCCGGCAAAATAATCTGCTTTATATGTTGAGCTCTAGAAGCGAGATACAAGCAAAGCTCAGCTTTTGGATAGACAAGTTCGTTGCGAGGTTTTAAAACAACAATTCTAATATCTTCAGCTAATTTTGTGCCACCCGGTTCACGGGTAAGACAAATTTTTAAATTTTTCTTTTCCAGATAATCTTTAATTGAGCTGATGAGGGTAGTTTTACCACTACCCTCACCACCTTCAAATGTGATAAACATTTTTATTCTTCTATATCTTCTTCAGTTTTATCTTCGTCAATTGGTTCTTCTTCAATTGTCTCTTCGTCAAAAATCTCTTCTTCAGTTTTATCAGATTCACTTTTATATGAAACTGTTTTAACTAAATCAGTTTTATCTACATCTATTTTAACAGCGTCAATTTTTTGAATAGCTATTAAAATATCATCAGCTTTTAGATTTACAAGTCTAACGCCTTGCGTTGATCTACCCATAACTCTTAAATCTTCAATTCCGATTCTTATGGATTGACCAGACTGAGACATTAAAAATATACCATCTTCATCTTTTACTTCGAGCGCTCCGACAACTAGACCATTTCTTTTACTTGTAAGAATTGATCTAACACCTTTTCCGCCACGGTTAGTTTGTCTATAAGTATCTACCTTAGATCTTTTTCCATAGCCATTTTCACAAACGACTACAATTGTATCATCACTTTTCACAACTACTGTTGATACAACAAAATCTTTTGGATCTTTTAAAGTTACGCCTTTAACTCCTCTAGCTACTCTACCTACTGATCTAACTAATGCTTCATCAAATCTGACCGCCATACCATTTCTTGTAAATAGCATGATTTGATCGCCGGTATGTACTAGATGAGCTGCAATTAACTGATCTCCTTCATCAATATTTATTGCATTGATACCTTTTTTTCTAATATTGCTGTATTGAGCAAGAGATGTTTTTTTCACAACTCCTTTTAAAGTAGAAAGTAAAATAAATGTATTTTCTTCTTCAAAAGATTTTACTTTTAAGATAGCTGCAATTTTTTCATCTTTTTGCAAAGAAGGAAGTAGGTTAACTAAAGGTCTACCTTTTGTTCTTCTTCCTGTCTCTGGTATTTGCCAAACTTTTTGCCAATAGCATTTTCCAAGTGATGTAAATATCATCAAATAGTCATGAGTTGTGGCAACATATATGCATTTTAAAATATCTGTTTCCCTTTTCATTTCCAAACCGATAACGCCAGTTCCGCCTCTTCTTTGTTCTCTAAATGCAGAAATTGGCATACGTTTGATATAATCATCACCAGAAACAGTAATAACAACCTGCTCGTCAGCTATCAGATCTTCCATATTAAATTCACCTTCAGCAGCTATAACTCTAGTCTTTCTAGGTGATTTATGAGTTTTATCGATCTGATCTAACTCTTCTCTAATAATATCTTTTACCATTTCTTCAGAAGCTAAAACTGCTTTGAAGTGAGCTATTTTTTCTAAAAGCTCTCTATATTCTTTCTCAGTTTTTTCGCCTTCCAATGAAGTTAATTGATACAATCTAAGCTCTAACACAGCATTGGCTTGTCTTTCTGTAAATGCATATCTTGTCATCAAATCTTTTTTAGCAGTTTCTTTATTTGAGCTAGCTCTAATGATTTTGACTATCTCATCTAAATGTTCTAAAGCTTTTAAATAACCTTCTAAAATATGTGCTCTAGCTTCAGCCTTATTAAGTTCAAATCTGGTTCTTCTTCTAATTACTTCCACTCTGTGATCTATCCAAGCAGAAATCATTTGTTTAACATTCATGATTTTTGGAAGACCTTTATCCAAAGAGAGCATGTTACAACCAAATGTCACCTGCATATCAGAAAATTTATAAAGCTGATTAATAATTACATCAGGAATTTCACCTCTTTTAAGCTCTAAAACAATTTTAAGACCATCTTTATCCGAATCATCTCTAATATCAGATATTCCGGTAATAATCTTGTTTGTTATAAGATCTGCAATATGCTCTATTAGTCGTGATTTATTTACACCATATGGAATTTCATTAACAGCTATTTGCTGTCTTCCATTTGGTTTTTCTTCTACTTCCATTACAGCTCTTAAAAGAAGTTTACCTCTTCCTGTATGAAAAGCTTCATTTATTCCTCTATATCCACAGATAACCCCTCCTGTTGGAAAATCAGGAGCCGGCATAACTTTCATAATATCATCTACTGTAACAACAGGATCTTTTAAAACTAACAAAGTAGCTTGAATTAGCTCATGTAAGTTATGAGGAGGTATGTTAGTAGCCATACCAACCGCAATACCTGAAGATCCGTTAGATAAAAGGTTAGGGAATTTCGAAGGAAATACTACAGGTTCAAATTTAGTTTCATCATAGTTAGGTTGTAGATCTACAGTATCCTTATCTAAATCCTCCATAAGCTGCATCGCAGCTGATGTAAGTCTAGCTTCAGTATAACGCATAGCCGCCGGGGGGTCTCCATCAATTGATCCAAAGTTTCCCTGTCCATCAATAAGTGTATATCTCATATTCCAATCTTGAGCCATTCTAACAAGAGTTGGATATATAACAGTTTCACCATGTGGGTGATAATCTCCAGAAGTGTCCCCTGAAATTTTCGCACATTTTCTATGTTTTGCTCCTGGTGATAAATTAAGCTGTCTCATTGCAAAAAGAATTCTTCTTTGGGAGGGCTTTAGTCCATCTCTTACATCAGGAAGGGCTCTTGAAATAATCACCGACATTGAATATCGAAGATAACTCTCTTTCATTTCATCTTCAACATTCCTTGGGACGATATGGTCATTCATCTGTTCTGTCATATTTTCTCCTAAAAAATTTTTTAATTTTTATATATCTAGGTTTTTAACTAAAAGTGCATGCTGTTCAATAAAAGCTCTTCTAGGTTCTACATCTTCTCCCATAAGCATAGAGAACATATGATCTGCCGCTATCGCATCAGGAAGAGTAACTTTTATAAGAGTTCTTTTAGATGGATCCATAGTAGTTTCCCAAAGTTGATCAGCGTTCATCTCTCCCAAACCTTTATAACGTTGGATCTCTATACCTTTTCTTCCATTAATTCTTAAAAACTGAATAAGCTCTTTTAAGTTTGTAACATAGGTTTTATTATCCCCTTCTTCAATAACTTCAAAAAGGTTTCCGTCTGCTTTAATATACTGATCTAATTCTAAATCAAATTGAGCTAAACTTTTATGAAGATTTTCAAAGCTTTTCGGATCATAAAGCTCTATAAAAGGCAGACTCTTTGGTATAAATTTTTTCATAGATTCAGTTAGCTCTTCTTCAGGTATCGATTTAATTGTTTCTTCATGCTGTTGAAGTTGCAATTTTTGGTGCTCTTTTTTAATTTCCACAAGTTCCTCTTCGGTATAAACAAATCTTGTTTTACCTCCGACAGAGACTTGGAATTTTGGATATACACCATTTATTCTTGCATTAATAAATTCTTTGAATGGAACGCATTTTCTATCCAGAGTATTAATTAAAGATTCAACATCTAAAACAGTATTTAAAAGATTTTGAACATTTTCCTGATCTAAAGAATTTTCATCATTAGGTCTTTTGATCAATACATCAGACATGCCAAGCTCTAAAAGATATTTATCCATATCTTTTTCACTATGAATATATTTTATCGTTTTTTTTCTTTTTACTCTGTACAAAGGAGGTTGTGCAATGTAGATGAAACCACTGTCAACTAAAACAGGCATATGACGATAGAAAAATGTTAATAAAAGTGTTCTGATGTGAGATCCATCCACGTCAGCATCGGTCATGATAATAACTTTATGATATCTTAGTTTTGTGATATCAAAATTATCTTTTCCAATGCCACAGCCAAGTGCTGATATCATTGCTCCCACTTCAGTATTTTTCAAAATCTTTTGTAATCTGGATTTTTCTACGTTAAGAATTTTACCTCTGATTGGCAATATAGCTTGAAAACGTCTATCTCTTCCCATTTTCGCAGAACCGCCCGCAGAATCCCCTTCAACAATATATATCTCGCAAGCTTCAGGATTTGATTCTTGACAATCCGTTAATTTTCCGGGAAGTCTTCCGGAATCCATTGCAGTTTTTCTAATTGTAAGCTCTCTTGCTTTTTTTGCAGCCTCTCTAGCTTGAGCTGCTACCATTACTTTTTCTGCAATTTGTTTTGTAATTGCCGGATTTTCCTCAAAAAAGATTGATAACTCTTCACCAGTTATCTGTTGAACTACTGAACCGACATCTGAATTACCAAGCCTTTGTTTTGTCTGTCCTTCAAATTGAGGATTGGGTACTTTTACAGATATTACAGCTGTTAGCCCCTCTCTCATGTCATCGCCTGTTATAGATATCTTGTCAGCTTTAGCAATGTTAGCTTTTTTAATGTAATTATTTAAAACTCTTGTAAGAGCGGTAGAAAACCCTGTCAAATGAGTTCCACCCTGCTTTGTAGAAATGTTGTTAACGTATGTATAAATTGTCTCATTAAAAGTATCGTTCCATTGCATTGCTATTTCAGCTTCAATAAATCCATCATGTGACTCTTTTTGAGCTTGAAAATAAATTGGCGTTGGAAATAAAGCTCCTTTAGATTCATTTAGATAGGCAACAAACGAAGCTAATCCCCCTGCATAGTTAAAATGAACATCTTCTTTGTCTTCATCAATTTCATCAATAAAGTTTATATTGATTCCTTTATTTAAAAAAGCAAGCTCACGAAATCTTTGTAGCAAAGTATCATAATCAAATTTCGTTACAGAAAAAATTGAATCATCCGGATAAAAGGTTTGCTTTGTTCCTCTTTTTGTTGTAGGCCCGATTTTAACAAGAGGTTTAACAACTTTACCCTTAGAAAATTCTAGCTCATATGCATATCCATCTTTATAAACCTGTGATATAAACTTTTTGGATAAAGCGTTAACACAAGATACACCAACTCCGTGTAAACCACCTGACACTTTATATGTAGATTTATCAAATTTTCCACCGGCGTGTAGAACGGTCATTACAACTTCTAGAGCAGTTACATCTCTATTTTGTTTTAAAGATTCCTTATCATGTTTTTCAATAGGTATTCCTCTTCCATTATCCTCTACTGATACAGAACCGTCTTTATTTAAGACAATTGTAATCTCCGAGCAATATCCTGCCATTGCTTCATCAATACAGTTATCAACAACCTCATATACTAATTGATGCAACCCTGATTTAGATGTATCACCAATGTACATCCCGGGCCTTTCTCTTACTGCTTGAAGCCCTTCTAAAACAGTTATTGAACTAGCTGTATACTTTTTTTCATCTGCCATCGTAGTCATGCCTTCTCACATTGTTTAAGTTTTATTATATTTTTTTTCCTATCCGCTTTTAAATACTATTTGTCGAATAGAATCCATTCCAAATTTTTTTTGCATATGTTTTAGTAATTTGTCCTTTTCCGTTTGAACCAATATGCTATATAAGGTAGAACTTTTTACTAAAACATATAAAACATTATTTTGAAATGATACCGCTTTCGTAAGCGGAGATAATTTTTTTCCTATAACTTTTGGCCAATATTCTAAAATTTTATCTGGTTGTTTTGTATATTTTTTTTCGATATCTGAAAAAAACTCAGGCAACATGTCTGAAATTTTTTTATTAAGGATGTTTTTCTTGCCATATTTCTGCATTTTAAACCATATGCGGTAGGTGTATTGCGCCACTATTCAGTTTATCAGAATTTGTATCAATTTAGCAAGAAATAAATGCAGGAAAAATCGAGCAAAAAAAATGAAATTTGATAGATTTTAAAAATTATTCTTATTGTTTTATTTTACTAAAATTTACTTAAATAAATAAAAGATATTAATTATTTTATTTAGTTTCAATAAACAAGAAAAGATAAATCAAAAAAACAATAAAGATAATCCGTAAGAAATAACAAAATAAATTGTCATCGACAAAACATCATTAAAAGCTGCAACGATTGGACCTGATGCAATGGCTGGATCTATTCCAACTTTTTCAAAAAAGATCGGAGAAAACACGCCTAAAAAAGTTCCCGTTAAACAAGCACCAATAAGTCCAACGCAGACAAATGTTGATAAAGCAAGTGGATTTACATTAATTTTAATAACAAGATCTAAAAAATAAACAATAATTCCGCAAAGCACTCCAAAAACAAGCCCTGTTGTAATACCGGTTCTCAGTTCTTTGAAAATCGCATCCCATTTACTTTTTTTAGAAACAAGACCAATCGCCATACTTCTAACCAACACAGTCGAACATTGAATTCCGATATTTCCGCTCATTCCAGTAATTAATGGAACAAAAAACAAAACAAAAGTCAAAAACACACCCTCTTTTCTCTGAAAAGAAGACATAATACCAACATTAATAAGCCCGGCTAAAAGAGTTACTATTAACCAGGGAGCTCTTTTTAAAAACCTTGTCAAAAGCGGCTCGAAAGTAGAAACGTCTTCAGCAGTACCTGCCATTTTTAAAACTGTCTCATCTGCCATATCTTCCATAGCTTCTAAAACATCTTCTTGTGAAATTACACCTATTAATTTATCAAAATCATCAACAACTGGAAGATAAGAAAGTTTGTATCGTTCGAAAAGATCAATTACCTCTTCTCTAGAAATTTCTGCTTTAACTTTGTGGTTTACCTCTCTCATAACCTGCTTCAATTGTGAAGAAAGAGGATTTACTACGATATTTCTAGCAGGTACATATCCTTGAAGTTCCAGTTCATCATTTGTAATAAATATGCCCTTTGAAAAGTCAGCTTTTGGATGGTCGTGTATGTATTCAGCAGCTTCTTTAATGGTCTTTTCCTTATTAAATGACAAAAATTCTGTTGTCATCAATCTGCCGGCGCTATTTCTTTTATGTTTCTTTTGATCTTTAATCTCTTGTGCTTTTTTCAAACTTAAAAGCTCTAAAAACCTTCTATAGCGTCTCTCCGACATGTCATCCAATACCCAAACAGCGTCACTAGTTGACATCTTTTCAAAAATCTTTTTTGCATCCTGTTCTTTAATATATCTAAAAATAATAAGCCTAGTATCAGCAGAAGTATTAACAATAAATTTAATTTTATCATCATATGAAGGAAGATTATCAAATAAAATTGGTCTTGCATTTGAAGGCAAATGACTCGCAGCATATGCCAAATCAATAGGGCTGTGTTCTATAGCAATTTTTGCTATGTCATGAAGCATAACTTTTGAAGTTTTATTATGAAAAGCGTTTTCTAGTTTTTCTTTTAAAATATCATCTAAATTTGTTGTTTTGCTATCTACAACGCTACCGGTTTTAGCAATATTTTCATCTAGAAGTTGTGTCTGCATAAAACACCCCATAGGATTGAAGGTTAGAATATATATAGGTATTTTATATACATCAAGTTGAAAAAAATGATTTTATCAAAAAAAATATTAAAACAATTTTTTTAAATAAAATGTTTTTTAATTTTGAACATTCGATAACCCCTCTTCTTAAGAAAAAATTTATCTCTTTCAATAATTTTCTATTCAAAATCTAAACATTTTTGCTATAAATGTTAGCGAAAATAAATTCGGAGAAATTTTTATGGCAGAAGAAACATTAGTAGTAATTAGTAAAGTAAAAAAATTCATCAAAGAAAAAGCAGATATGAACACATCAGCTTCAGCAATCGAAGCTCTTACAAAAATAGTTGAAAAAGAAATTTCTCAAGCAATCGAAAATGCAAGAAATGCAAAAAGAAAAACAGTTTTAGATCGAGACTTTTCAACTGAAACTGCTTCTGAATAATCTTTTTTGATTTTCTAATCTAAAAAAAAGCCACTTTTTTTAAGTGGCTTTTCTTTTTTTTAAAGTACATGTTTAAATCTTTTATAAAAAACTACGTTTTGTGAAAAATACACTTTAATAAACACAGTAACTTATATTTCAAAAGATCTTCTTACATTAAAATAGTTTTTAAATATAATAATGTTTATGCAAAACATTAAAGCGTTCATCAAGGCATCTAGAGCTGAAACAATATTTTTATCTATCTGTCCTGTTATTATGGGAACTTTTATAGCTAAAAGTGTTGGTGCGCTAAATTATACAATATTTTTCTTAACGATTGTTTATACAATATCACTTCATTTAGCTACCAATCTAAACAATGATTATTTCGATTTTTTGAATAAAGTAGATACAGAAAAAAGAAATGCTCCTTTTAGTACAATTCAGACAAATGCAACTTCGCTTAAATATGTTAAAAATGCTTTTATGTTCCTATTTTTAATAGGAGCTTTAATTGGTACATATTTTGGCATTTTTCTGAAAAAAAGTATTTTAATTTGGCTCTTATCAATCTTACCTATCTTTGTTGGATACTATTATACCGGAGGTAAAAAACCCCTTGGTTATATAGGACTGGGAGAAATTTTAGTATTTGTGTTTTTCGGTCCTTTTGCAAGCTTTGGAACTTACTATTTACAGACAAACAATTTTTCTATTTTACCAATAATAGCGGGATTTGGACCTGGATTTATTTCTACAGCTACCTTGGTAATAAATAATCTTAGAGATATAGATAATGACAAGCCTGCTAAGAAAAACACTTTAGCTGTAAATCTAGGAGAAAAGTTTACTAAAATAGAATATTCATTTTTATTAGCTTTGGCGTCTTTGGTGCCTGTGATTTATTTTATTATTACGAAAAAAACCCTGATACTGACAGCAGTTGTACCAATTTTTTTCATGCCAATAAAACTGATCTATAAATACAAAAGCCCATCATTTTTAAATGACGGGCTTAAAAAAACTTCTCTAATTTTAATAATCTATACGATAATTTTTTGCGTTTTTGTTTAACCGCTAATTGCGCTTGCAAATCCAGTAAAAATCTTTCCAGCTGCTAGTCCCGGATTATATAGACCAATGTTACCTGTATTTTTGATATATTGAGCTAAAGCTTTAACAGCGGGAGCTGCTGCTTTTGTAACCTTATTATTCAATGGATTTATTTGAGGTCCCAGTTTGTCTAAACCTGCTTGGCTTAGAATTTTTTGTAAACTAGCTTTTATAGTAGCCATAATTTACCTCCTTGGGTTGAATCTATTATTGATTCTACCCTTTATTATAACAAATTATTTATTAAAATTAAAGTTTTATTTTTATTAAACAAGTAATTAACTTACAGTTAGTTATAAATCAGATTTAATAATAATTATTATTATATTTAAAAATTTTAATTAAATGAGAAACTGCATACCTTAGATTTGAGCTAACTCTTAGCTAAAAGTCATAAAAAAGCTTCATTTTTGATAAATGAAGCTTTTTTTAAATAAACCTAAAAAACAAACTTTTATCTGCTAGATGCGAAAGGATTTGTTAAAAGAACATCTGTAGTTACAATGGAAGGATCAGTTTCATTTGCAGCTTGATAAGAGGAAAATGTATAAGTTGGCAATCCTTGAGAAGCTTCAGAGTTATGAGCAGAATCACCTTGATGTTGTAAAGTAGAAGTTGCAGTATCGCTTGAAGGTGGAACAGTTACTCCTGTCTGCGGTGCTGGGTTTACACCTGGCTCTCTATGGAAAGGCAACACTATATTAATTTTTGGAATAAAACTAGAAAATGCGCCTGTAATTTTTGTTTTTATATCCTTCATACTTGGTATTTGAGGAATAAAATAAGACTTAACATATGTCATAACATATGATGTTAATCTTGGAAGTCCGTATTTTAAAGCCAAAGTCCCACCAACAGCTCCAACAGCCAAATAAGTAAGTTTTCTTCCCCAGCTATCGCCACTATTTACTGTCACGTGATTATGTAAAGTTACTTCAGGAGCTTTTACAGGTGCGGATGGAGATTGCATTAGAATAACAGGCCACGGAAATTTTTGAGCATTTGGTTGAAAATCTCGAGAAAGTACAGAAGAATCAAAAGTTCTAAGCGCTAATTGTTGCTCCTTGTCTCCAAATTCAGGATTTTCACTACTATCTTCTGGTAATGCTTCTTGTCTAATTGAAGGAGCTGAATCTACTCTCAAATTTCCCATATTTCCCCCATGGTTTTAATTTCAGTAGAGTAAATTTATAATATAAATCACCTTATCAAGCAAGTTTTATGAGAATTGAAAAAAAAATTTTATAAATATTAATAAAAATTATGAAGCCACAACTTAAACAACTAAAAACAAGATAGTTATGTATGAAATTTAAATATTTAAATTAATACAATTAAATTGTATAATAATTATAATTAAATAATTTAAATTTAAATAAAATATGACAACATTACAGCCAATTCCTAGTCCTTTATTACCTTTGGATCCCCAAACAGTCCCGGAGGTTGAAAGAACTCCAAAGTGTTTTGATGGGTTAGTTAGTAAAATTAAAAACCTATTCAAATCTAACACTTCAGTTAGCCCTGCAAGTTCAGTCACATCAGATTTATCTTCTGCGGGAGTTGAACCGCCTTCTAGTATTGAAGAAGAATTTAAATTACCATTACTTACTAAAAAGATTTTAGCTAAAGTTAATTATGAAGGCATTATTTCACCATCAATAATTATTTCTTTTGGCGTTTTTAGGGTTTTAAAAATTTATTTCCCTTTGCTCACAGTTGAAGATATCGAAATTCATGGTATGGAGAAAATATATGAGGAAATAAAAGTAAAAGGTCACCATCTTGATATTATTTTAATTGAAATAGATGCATATCAAGAAGAGCTTTTAGCAAACGCTCAAATATTAGAAAGTTATATTCAAAGAGGAAACACAGATCCTCAAATAAAAAGCGCATATCAATTCATAAGAATTATTTTAACAAAGATAAATAAAGAAGTTCCTATATCTCATCAAAAAAATATTCCACCATATTTATAAAAGTACTTTCAAAAATAATTTTTCATTAAAAATCTCAAACAATAACAATATTTTCTATTCAAAGAAGTTTAAAAATTGTTTTTTTATATTCTAAATATTTTCTTTTAACATTCTTAATAATTGAAAATTATCCTTTAAAAAAAATAAATTTTAAGTAAAAATTTTCTTTAGATTTTGTAATTAAACTCAGAAGTTTATTTGTGAAAATATGCTTCTGCATTTATAATAAGAACAACAAAAATAAAAAAAATATGCATCAAGTTCATTTCATTCAAAAATTATATAGTAAATTTTTTGCTAAAAGCTTTGCTAGAGGCTTAAAGCTAACAGAGTTATCTAAAGAGCATGAAAACCTCTCTGAAGAAGCAAAAGAAAAGCTTGCAAATGAACATTTATCAAAAGCTGAAGAGCTTTTGAAAAATGAAGATTTATCTGCTATAAAATTATTTAATGAAGCCGCTCAATTAGACCCTTCTAATCCGCTTGTATGGTATAGACAAGGTCTAGCTTTTTTTGAATATGGCTCTCAAACTAACAATGAAAAAGCTTTTCTTTTAGCGAGTAAAAATTTTAAAATAGCTGTTAGTTTAGATTCTAACGTTTTTGATTATTGGTGGGCTTGGGGAAATGTTTTATTTGTTCTTGGTGCTACAACAAATGAACATCACTATTTTTTAGAAGCTAAAAAAAAGTATAAAAGCGCTATTTTACATTCACAAAATCAAACTGAAGATATCTTATCTGAACTTTTTTGGGATTTTGGGCTTATTTACTCAAACATTTCTGATCACTCTGGCGAAGCTATAGATTTAAAAAAAGCTATAGAAGCTTTTCAAAAATCTTTTTCTTATCAAAAAGATCCATCATCATCCTTTTTTTACGACTTAGCGAATGCTTATTTTAAAATGGGTCTTTTGATCAATGAAACAAACATTTATATGCAAGCTATCGAATATTTAAAACTTTCCATTTTAAAGTCTCAAAAAAATATTGAAGCTCATCATTTACTTGCTGAAACATACTGTCAGTTATATCTTAATACTCTAGATGATGAATTTTTTAATTTGGCAAATGCTTATTTTGAAAAATCTACTGAAATTAATCCTTTAGATTATAATATTTGGCTTGACTGGGCGAACCTTTTAGGTGAAAGCGGAAAAATAAACAAAGATGTTAAAAAAATACGAGAATCTATAGAAAAATGCATCAGAGCCAATAGAAGAAACAAAGATGATTATTTAATCACAGCTCAATGGGTTGAATCACTTTCTTTACTAGGCGCCTATTCAAATAGATTGGATCTTATTTCTGAAGCAGAAAACAAGATAATGAAAGCTACAGAAATACACTGCGAAGAAGCTGATTTATGGTATGCATATGGAATATGTCAAAAGGCTTTTGGAATATATTACCAGGATATGGATTATAACTATTTTGCTATTGAAAAATTTCAAATAGGTCTGTCAATAGATAGAACTCATGCTGAACTTTGGCATGAACTTGCTCAAACACACGCTGAGCTTGGAAAAGAGATTGAAGATATTGATTTGCTAGAGCGATCTCAAAAGTTTTATTTAAAAGCTCTTGATTTAAAACCAGCTTGCCCATCTCTAATTTTTGACTATGCAAAAGCTCTATCTTTTTTAGGTGAATTTACTGATAGTCAGCAAATTTTAGAAGAATCGATCAAAAATTTTGAGACAGCTTTAAATATACAGAAAAATGCAATATTAAATCACCCGGACTGGTTATATTACTATGCAATAGCATTAGATCTTTTAGCAGATCATTTGGAAAAAGAGTCTTACTATTTAAAAGCGATAGAACTATTCAATAGCGTACTTTTAGTAAATCCAGACTACCCAAAAATACATTTAAAATTAGGTTTATGTTTTACTCACCTCTTGGAAATATCTAACAAAATTGAGTATTTTGAAAAAGCTAACAACTGCTTTAAATTAGCCTGCAAACAAGATATTGAAGATCAAGATCTTTGGCTTGAATGGGGTTTGATGTTAATGACTTATTCATATGAAGCTCTTTCATTCGAACCTCAAAGACAGCTCTATCTGGAAGCTGAGCAAAAAATCATAAAAGCAGGTCAGCTTGGAAATCAGCATGCCTATTATCATTTAGCATGTTTGTACTCTTTAACAGAAAGATTTTCTGAAAGTATTGATCTTTTAGAAAAAGCTCAAAATCAGGATATGCTTCCCCCTATAGAAGAAATGCTGGAAGATGAATGGTTAGATCCTTTAAGGGAAACTGAACTTTTTCATCAATTTTTGTATAGGATTGAAAAGAAACAAAATATCTAAAAAATTTTCAATTTAATAAATTTTTTGTTATTCTTAGTAAAAAATAGTTATTAAGGATATTTTCATGGATAAACGCACTATATTATTTGTTTTTTTAATGGCAGCATCATTTTATATCATTCAGCTTATCATTCCCAAACCAAAACAACCAGATATTGTCCAAACTGAACAACAAGTTCCAGAAAAAAAAGAAGACATCACTCCCCCAACTATCAAAAAGAAATTTTCTTTTGACCAATTTCAAGAAGAAAGATTTTATGTATTAGAAAATGATTTTCAGATGTTAGTTTTTTCTACAAAAGGCGGCTCAATCGCTGAAATCAACTTACCTTTTAAATCAAAAAACAATAAAGAAAGTATTGTAAATTCGATTGAAATTGATAAAGAATTAAAGTTAATATCTCCTAAAAATGCATCATTTCCGCTTCACCCTTATTTTGTTTTTGAAGATGGAAAAATTAATAAGAAAAATTCAACTACCCTTTCAGGTTACTACCCTCTTATCAGAAGAGATCTAATTGGCGATGAAAAAGAGGTTAATCCAAAGTTTTATTCATTAAATATAGTTTCAGATTATGAAGAGATTGAAAATGCTAATTTTAAAATGACTGACATGGGTAAAGACTACATTACCTTTGAATATGCCGATGCAAATAGAAAAATTTCAAAAACCTACCAATTTGCAAAAGAAGCTCCTTATACTTTTGATATGACGCTGTCTATAGAAGGTGATACAAAAAATCTTTGGCTGACAACTGGAGTTCCTGAAGTTGAGCATACATCAGGCAGATCTGATCCTACTTTAAAAATTAGAACATTTAGAAAACAAAAAAGCGTTGTTGAAAAGCTAAAATTACCTAAAGATACAACTACTATATCTGCAGTTTTTCCTGATTGGATATGCAATTCAAACGGCTTTTTTGGGATAATCATTGACCCTCTTAATGAACTGGCACCCGGATATAGAACAAAATACATCGCAGGAACTACTTTAGCAACAAGACTTACATTAATAGATGCTCAATATAACCTATATCCTGCAGCTAAATATCCAGGCTATGAGATGTTTCTTCCTCTTAGATCAATCGGGAAAAAGACTACATTTAGAGTTGTGGCAGGTCCTTTTGCAAAAGATACTTTAAAAGCAATAGACGCTACTTATTCTAATGCTATTACAGGCTATAATCCTGATTACGTTGACGCTAAAAGCATTCATGGTTTTTTTGCATTTGTATCCGAGCCTTTTGCTAAACTTATGTTTTTAGTAATGCAACTTTTTTATAAAATCACCCATTCATGGGGATTTTCAATAATTTTACTTACCTTGGTTTTAAGATTGATGCTCTATCCTTTAAATGCATGGTCTATTAAATCAAATCTTAAAATGCAAAAGCTAGCACCGCAAATTGAAGAAATTAAAAAGAAATGGGAAAAGGATCCACAAAGACAAAAACTTGAGATGATGAAAATCTACAGACAAAAAGGGGCTAATCCTCTAATGGGATGTTTCCCTATTTTTATACAGCTTCCCTTTTTAATAGGTATGTTCGATCTATTAAAAACAACCTTTGAACTAAGAGGCGTTCCATTTGTTCCCGGGTGGATTACTTCACTTACTTCACCGGATGTATTATTTAGTTGGGGATATCCAATTCCACTACTTGGAACAGACTTTCATCTTCTTCCAATAATTGTTGGTATAACCATGTATCTACAATCAAAATTTATGACTAAAAAACCCGATAAATCTAAAATGACAGATCAGCAAAAGCAGCAGCAAATGCTAACTACAATAATGCCAATTGCTTTTACTGTATTATTTTATAAAATGCCATCTGGTTTGAACTTATACTTTTTATTTTCAATGTTGTTTGGAGTTATCCAGCAAATTTATACAAATAAAATGATGGAAAAAAACAAAAATTAATGAAAGCTTGGTATAACTTTCTTTTAGAGCTTGAAAAAAAACTTGGAACAAATACTGTAGAAAAATGGCTTGCAAACTTAAAAGTTTTAAAATTTGATGCATGCAACCTTTATTTGGAAGCAGAAAATTTTTTTCAGGCTCAATGGTTTGAAGAGCATATTAGACCAATTGTAAAAAAGGGTTTTTATAACCAAAATTTCAGACCCATAAAAATCCACCTTTCTGTTTCAAACGTCCCCAATAATGTAAAGGCAAAAGAAGAGAAAAAAGAGCTTTTGATTAAAAGTGATTCTTTGGATTCACATTTGACCTTTCCTCTATTTATTGCAACGCAAAAAAACATGATGGCCCTCCAGGTTTTAAAAGAATCTATCTATAAAAATGCTACATTTAATCCCATATTTTTATACGGGCCCAAAAACAGTGGTAAAACACATATTTTACAAGCATGTTGTCACAAGTATAAAGAGCTCAAAAAAAATGTATTTTACATAAAAGCCCAAACATTCACATCACATGTTGTTGAAGCCATCAGAACCGCTCAAATGCAATCATTTAGAAAAGCTTATAGAAACTTGGATGCTCTTATAATCGATGATATTCATGTTTTAGCAAAAAAGTTTGCTACTCAAGAAGAGTTTTTCCATACTTTTAATTCTCTTCATATGGAAGGAAAGACAATAATTTTATCCGCAAACGCTCCGGCTAATACATTGATTGATATCGAAGAGAGATTAATATCAAGATTTGAATGGGGAATATCACTTCCAATTGAAAAACTAACCGATTTAAAGTTTTTGTTAAAAAGTCAATTAAGCCTTTTGAATCTTCAGCTTCCAAAGGAAACTGAAAAGTATCTGCTTGATAATTTTAAAAATATCACCTCTTTAAAAAAGGCTATAAAAACATTAGCTTTAAATATTCATTTTGATTCTAAAGAAAATCTAGATCTTGAAAGTGTAAAATTTTATCTATCTGCTCTTTTGAAAGAAGAAAATGAAATAAAAATAACACCTGACAAAATTGTTAATGCAGTATCTAATTATTTTGGTATCACTAATGTTGATATTTTAGGAAAGTCTCAAACAAAAGAATCAACCTATCCAAGACAGTTTTCAATGTATCTTTGTAGAGAACTTTTAAAAATGCCTTATATGAAAATTGGATCATTTTTTCAAAGAGATCATTCTACTGTAATGACAAGTGTAAAAGCTATCAAGCATCAAATTTCAAATCAGAACAAAGAAATTCATCTAGCTTTGTTAGATATATCTAAAAAGCTAGAGAATTTTTAAAAAGAATGTTAGTTATTTTTGCTTCGCAAAATTCCATCTAAAACACCAATAGTAAAACCTACAGTTTCAGCCAAAGCATTTGATGAGTTTGTTAAAGTTGGAGTAAATCTTTGGTGATAATCAGAAATAAAAGCACCGAAAACTTTTAAAATACGCTCATCAATATTTTCGTTTAAAGCCTCAAATGCTACTTTCAAGAATCCATAATCACCAAATGATTCACCAGAAATTTTTGCAATTATTTTTTCAACATTATTATTTTCAACAATCAAAATATCTGCAGATCTGGCATCCAAAAAAGCGGTAGCCACTAACTGATCTAATTGATTAAAGAATGTAAATTTTATTGTCCTTGTAAAAACTTTCCCCTGGATAAGTCCTAAATAATTATCCCCGTCATATACATCTATATCCATAGCAGAAGGCGCTATAAATCCAACAGAGAAAAATCTTGTAATTCCTCTAGCTTTAAAATAACCGACATCATCATAAACATCATAATAATATCTAGGACACATAAAGCCTGTTCTTATTACTTTGCCATCGGATACATCACCTTTTTTGAATAAAAATTCAGCTGAATAAGACATAAATGGACTATTTTTAATGATTTGCCACTCAGTGTCTTCAGCAAATGCAGCTGTTAATATAAAAAAAGATAAAACAGATGTTAAATATTTCATAATAAACCTCAAAAAAAAATTAAAAACAAAAGAATCTTATGTTAGAAAGTAAAAAAAATTCAATGAATTATTTTAATAAAAAAAAGGCCCATTTGATATGGGCCTTTTTAATTTATTCGATAATGTATATGTAATTTGGGAGTTTAAAAGTCTTTTCGCTATATCCACCATTTAGATCACTTTGTTGATCTCCAATATTAACAATAATAGTATATCCGCTATCGGTTAGCTGTTTTCTCATATCAGTTTTGTACTGCTCTTTATTCGAGTAAGAATTTTTCTCAGGATAATACATAATTTGAGACCAGTTTTTATATCCTTGTTCTTTTAGGTTTTTTAAAGTTGATCTTCTCATTGATTTATCTCTATCGGTAATAATAATAGTATCTATATTTTTTGATTTTGCGTAATTAAAAAGCTCTAAAACCGGCTTGATCGGCTTCATTTTACCGTCCATCAACCAAAGCATTTTTGGCTCATGACTTTGAGAAAAGTCATTTTTAAGCTGATATTGATATTCTGAAAGCATAGTATCATCCAAATCAAAAACTACAGCTAGCTTCTCATTTTCTTTTTTATTCTCAATTCTGCTATCGATATATTGCTTTGCAGCCGAAGTTTGATCTTCAACATCCTGTTCATATCTGTTTGTGCTATAATAGTTTTTCACAAAGTCTTTTGCATTATAAATATTTAATGCTTTTTCACTTATATTACTATTTTGTCCATTTTTCTTTTCGCATCCTATAAGCACAAAAGAAAAGGCCAAGACAAAAAATATTAATTTTTTATACATAAATTTCCTCGTTTATCTATATTTCCTTCCTAATTAAAATTAATATCACAATTAATTATTATTAATAAAAAACAATTTTCACAATTAACTGCAAATAAAACGTCATTAAATATAAATCCATAATAATTAAGATCATATAATGACTATGAAATGATTTTTTCCAAAAATTTTTAAATTTTGCACCTTGACTAAAAGATTTGAATCTATTAATTTTTTTCCATTTTTACAGGTTTTTATGAAGAAGATACTTTTTTTGTATTTATTATTATTTTCTCAAACATTATTAGCATATGAAAATGAACCTATCAAAAACAACAATACAGATAGTTTTGAAAAAGAGCTTTTCATAATTGGAAATTTTTATGATAAAGAGGATAGATATATAAAACTAAGTGATAATACATATTGGAAGATAAATAGAGATTACAATTCAACACTTGTTAACAAAATGCTTGGAATAGATAAAGAGAGCATTTGGAGAAATAATGAAAGAATTGAAATTTTGACTAGTTATAACACCTACTATCCCTACATCATAAATAATTTAGACAGAAACGTTAAAGTCGAAGCAAGGCAGATCGATCCTCTTTTAGAAATAGTTGCGGCTATAAAAGATGATAAATCTTTAAGAGAAATCGCAGAAGCGATAAAACAGTTAAAACTTTCCCCCATTATTAATAGTTACAACTAAGTATTTTTATGAAAATTTTCAAAATTCTTTTATTTTTACTTATATCAAGTACTGCTTTTGCAAACGGTATTATTAAAAGTGAGTTTATTTTAAATAATCCACCGTTTGAATCTTGCCATGCATCTACTTTAACAGAAACAAAATCAGGAAAAATCCTTTGCTCTTTTTTTGCAGGAACAGAAGAAGGACACCCTGATGTTAATATCTGGCTTATTGAAAACAACAAAAATATTTGGTCAAATCTAAGAGAAGTAGCTACTAGCACTCAACCTTGCTGGAATCCAGTATTATTTACATTTCCTGATGGAAAAGTTTTTCTTTTTTATAAAGCTGGATCAAATCCACTATCTTGGTCGGGATTTTTAAAAATATCTAAAGATGAAGGAAAAACCTTTTCGGATAGTAAAATCTTTCCTGCCGGAATATATGGCCCTATTAAAAACAAACCTCTTTTATTAGATAATAAAATACTTCTTTGCCCATCTTCTACAGAAAGTTTTGACGCTTGGGCCTGCTATATGGATATTACAAAAAACAAAACTAAAACTTGGACAAAAAGCTCTCCCATTATTGATCCTAAAAATTCAAAAGGCATTATCCAGCCATCTCTTTTTGTTTCTGATAAAGGTCACATCAAACTTCTTGCTAGATCTAATAAAGTTAAAAGAATTTTTATGGCTATCTCTAAAAACAGAGGTAAAACTTTTTCTAAAGCCAAACCAACAAACCTTCCAAATCCAAACTCAGGCATCGATCTTGTGAAACTCAAAGATAAAACAGTCCTTTTAGTTTATAACCACTCAGAAGAAAATAGATACCCATTAAATGTGGCTATTTCTGAAGATGACGGTAACAGTTGGAAAACGGTTTTAACTCTCGAAAGTGAAAAAGGTGATTTTTCATATCCGGCTGTAATTCAAACAAAAGATGGCCTTGTTCATATTACATATACTTGGAATAGAAAGAACATTAAATATGTAGTGATAGACCCTAAAAAACTGAAAAATCTTTAATTAAATATTCTTTTTAAATAATTTAAAAATAGTTAGGAGCATTTTTATGAAAGATCAATCCCCTATTATTTTTTGGTTTAAAAAAGACTTAAGGCTTTTAGATAATCCAGCGCTACATTATGCAGCAAAAGAAAATCGTCCAATTATAATAATATACATTCACAGTCCAAAAGAACATGATTTTTGGAATGAAAATTCACTTCAATCCAACTATTTACACAATAGTTTAGAAAAACTTTCTAACCATTTGAAAAAAAAGAAGTTAAAACTTCATGTTTTTGAAGGAAAGGCTGATCAGATCCTCAAAAGCGTTATAAAAAAAACAAAAGCCAAAAGTCTATTTTTCAATTTTGAATATGAACCAAAAATTTACAAAAGAGATCAAAAAATAATAAAAGATTTTGAAAAACAAAATATTGATGTAAAACCTTTTCATGGAAACTTGCTGCATAACCCAAATGACATCAAAACCAAACTTGGCTATCCTTATCAAATTTATACTCAATTTTATAATTCAGCTAAAAAATATCAAACAATTGAAAAGCCTAAACCGATTCCTAAAAAACTTATTTCAAAAGATTTCTCACTTGGATCAAAACCTTTAGATAATCTAAAGCTTAAAAAAAATAAAAGTTTTGAAAAAATCTTAAACGTTTTATGGCCAGCTGGTGAAGATGCTGCTTTAAAAAAATTTAAAAGCTTTTTATCTAAAAAAATAAAAAATTACAAAAAACTAAGAGATTTTCCTGGTATTGATGGAACATCCTTAATGTCACACCATCTTCACTTTGGAGAAATAGGTCCAAAGTATATTTTTCACACAGCAAAAAAATGCAGCTCTTCAACAATTTATATAAAAGAAATCTATTGGAGAGAATTTTCAAAATATATTCTATTTCACTTTCCAAAAACTGAAACAAAACCATTGAAAAAGGAATTTGAAAATTTTTCTTGGAAAAAAAATGAAAGATTATTTAAAGCCTGGTGCGATGGTAAAACTGGTTATCCTATTATTGATGCTGCTATGAGGCAGCTAAATAAAGCCGGATGGATGCATAATAGATGCAGAATGCTAACAGCCTCTTTTTTAGTAAAAGATCTTCTTCAAAATTAGCTTTATGGTGCAAAATATTTTTGGGAGCATCTAATTGACGCTGATCTTGCGAATAATACAATGGGGTGGCAATGGTCAGCAGCCTGCGGCGCTGATGCTGCTCCTTTTTTTAGGATTTTCAATCCTGTTTTGCAAAGTAAAAAATTCGATCCTAAAGGTGAATATATTAAAAAATATGTACCTGAGCTAAAAAATCTAACCGCAAAAGAAATACATACACCATGGCTTTTAAATGAAGACATTTTAAAAAAGGCTAATATAGTTCTTGGCAAAAATTATCCATATCCCATAATTGATTTAAAAAAAGCCAGGGAAAAAGCTCTTTTAGCATTTCGTAAAATTAGAAAAAAGAAATGAAGGAAAAAGAAAAAAAAAGAAATAATATTATT
>JAFGQY010000029.1 GCA_016935395.1 Parachlamydiales bacterium | reverse complement strand
CGTTGGCTTCTTGTTACGTTTATTTGTTTTGTAAGCAGGCTATTACTTAGACTTAGATATTCTGTCAAAATCAAGGGTAGGCATCTGTTAACCAAAGAAGCACTAAACAAAAAAGATGGAATACTTTTTTTACCCAATCATCCAGCTCATATTGACCCTCTATTATTAACTGTTCATCTTTGGCCCAACTTTAAACTTAGACCTATTGTTGTTGAATATATTTTTAGACAATCTGGAATAAATTTAATTATGAGATTGATAAGAGCTCTTTCAATGCCTAATTTTGATACCTCTTTAAATGAAATAAAACTAAAAAAAGCTAAACAGACTATTGATGATATTATTCAAGGTGTGAAAAAAAAGGATAACTTTTTAATTTATCCTTCGGGAAGATTAAAACATACTGGAAGAGAAATTCTTGGGGGATCATCTGCAACACATACAATTTTAAAAGCTTGTCCGGATGCGAACGTTGTGCTCATTAGAACAACAGGCCTTTGGGGTAGTTCATTTTCAAGAGCGTATACCGGATCTTCGCCGGATTTTAAAACCATGGCAGTTAGAGGCGTCAAATGCCTTTTAAAATCATTCATATTTTTTATGCCTAGAAGAAAAGTTTTAATAGAAATGATGCCCGCTCCAGTAGACTTTCCTTGGGAAGGGACAAGATTAGACGTAAATAAGTATTTAGAAAAATGGTATAACAACTATCCAACAACAGAAGGGTTAGTTTCAACTGAGCCGCCAAATTTAGTTTCTTACAGTCCTTTTAAAGAGCAGTTATTGAAGTTGCCCAGAATGGAGGCTAAAACAAAAATAGGACAAAGAGAGTTTTCATCAACTTTAGAAGAAGAGGTATATACAGAACTTGCCAGAATTGCAAAAATGCCTGCTGATAAAGTAAGACCTAGAATGAATCTGGCTCAAGATCTGGGATTAGATTCTTTAGATATTTCTGAGGTAATTACGTTTTTATCTGTTAACTATGATGTTTCAGCAGTGCACCCTGAAGATATTGAGACTGTTCAAGATGTTTTGGAAGTTGCAGATGGAACAAAAAAAATTGTTTTAAAGGTACTTGAAGAGATTTCTGTTTATAAATGGCCTGATGAGAAAAATCGTCCAAACCCTTTAGCGCCTCAAGGTAAAATAATTCAAGAGGCTTTTTTAAATGTATGTGACAGATTGAAAAATTATCCTGCTATCGCAGATGATGTATCAGGAGTATTAACATATAAGAAATTAAAAATTTCAGCTCTTCTTTTAGCAAGTGAGATAAAAAAATATCCATCGAAACATGTTGCTATTTTACTTCCGGCTTCAGTAGGTACATATCTGGTTATTTTAGCTACTCTTTTAGCAAATAAAATTCCTGTAATGCTTAACTGGACATTGGGGCCTAGATATTTGAATCACATGATGCAGGTAACAAATTCCGATAGCGTTGTTAGCTCTTGGAAGTTTTTAGAAAAATTATCAAATGTAGAATTTGGTCATTTAACAAAAAAAATTCATTATTTGGAAGATATTAAAAAGAAAATTTCTAAAAAGAAAAAATTTTTAGGTCTTTTAAAATCTATGAAATCTACAAAAAGCCTATTAAAAGCCTTGGATCTTGATAAAATTTCTGAAAATGATGAGTGTGTAATTCTATTTACTTCTGGTACAGAAGCCGCTCCTAAAGGTGTACCACTATCACATAAAAATATTTTATCAAATCAAACTGCAGCGCTTCAATGTGCGAATTTAGTATCTTATGAAACCTTTTATGGTATTTTACCTCCATTTCATTCATTTGGATTTTCAGTTGCAGGACTTCTTCCAATACTTGCAGGTTTGAAAATTGCTTTTTATCCTGATCCGACTGATAGTTATTCTTTAGTAGAAGGTATTGAAAGATGGAAAATCACACTTGTTTGTTCAGCACCATCTTTTTTAAAAGGAATTTTACAAGCGGGAACAAAAGAGCAGTTTAAATCTATGAGGCTTTTTGTTACAGGCGCTGAGAAAACCCCAAAAGAAATTTCTGAAAAGATTTCAAAGTTAGATGAAGGAAAGCAACTTATTGAAGGATATGGTATTACCGAATGTGCACCTATAATATCTTTAAACAGACCGAATGAAGAACATGTTGGAGTTGGAAAAGTTTTGCCCGGCATTGAAATTACTATCATAAACCCTGAAACTGAAGAAGTTTTAGATAGTTCTAAAGAAGGAGAGCTATGTGTAAAAGGACCAAATGTATTTAATGGATATATCGCAATTGATAGAAATCCCTTTATCGAAATAAATGGTGAAAAATGGTATAGAACGGGTGATTTAGGATATCTTGATCCAAAAGGTAACATTATTATATCAGGTAGATTAAAACGCTTTGCAAAAGTAGCCGGGGAAATGGTAAGTTTAGGTGCTATAGAAGAAGTGATATTAGATGAAATATTAACAAGAACAAAAATGCAGGCAGAAGGTCCAATTGTGGCTGTTTGTGCAACAGAGACTGAAGGAAGAAGGCCCTCTTTAGTACTGTTTACCATTGCAACATTAAATAAAAATGAAGCTAATATGATTTTAAAAGAAGCTGGATTTTCAAACTTAGTAAAAATTTCAGATGTAAAAATAATTGATAAGATCCCACTTATGGGAACTGGTAAAATTGATTATAGATTTTTACAATCAATGATTGAGTAAAAAATATGGAACAAAAAAATATTTTAAGGTTATACAACACCGAAACCAGAAAAAAAGAAGATATTGTGCCTATCGATGATAAATGCATAAAAATGTATACATGCGGGCCTACAATATATGACTTTGCACATATAGGTAATTTTAGAACCTATGTATTCGAAGATCTTTTAAGAAGAACGCTAAAATATTTAGATTACTGCGTTCTGCAGGTAATGAATATTACAGATATTGATGATAAGACAATAAAAGGCGCTATTAAAAAAAATATATCTTTGTATGAGTATACCGAGCCATTTAGGCAAGATTTTTTTGAAGATTTAACAACACTTAACATAGATAAAGCAGAATACTACCCAAAAGCTACTCAATACATCGATACTATGATAGAAATAATTTTGAATCTTTTAGAAAAAGGGATAGCTTATAAAGGAGTAGATGGAAGTATTTACTATTCAATTGATAAATTTGAATCATATGGAAGACTGTCTCATCTAGATTTAAAAAGCTTGAAAAAAGGAGCTTCACATCGAGTAGACTTAGATGAATATGAAAAAGAAAATGCTTCAGACTTTGTTTTATGGAAAATATACGATGAAAATAGAGACGGGAATATTTTTTGGAATAGTCCTTTTGGAAAAGGAAGACCCGGCTGGCATATAGAGTGTTCAGCAATGGCAATAAAACTTCTTGGAAACACAATTGATATTCATTGCGGCGGAGTGGATAACATTTTTCCTCATCATGAAAATGAAATAGCCCAATCCGAAGCGTTTACTCAAGAGAGATTTGTTTGTCATTGGGCTCATTCAGAACACTTAATTGTTGATGGTAAAAAAATGTCTAAAAGCTTGGGCAATTTTTATACCTTAAGAGATCTTTTGAAAATGGGCTATACCGGAAGAGAAGTTAGATACATGCTTTTAAACAGCCATTATAAAACACAACTCAACTTTACTTTTGAAGGATTAAAAGCTTCTAAAAATGCCATTCAAAGAATTTTAGACTTTGTAGAAAGGCTAAAATCAATATCAGCTGAAAATGGTAACAATCATGTAGATTCGATAATTGAAACAACTAGGGAAAAATACATAGCCGCATTGTGTGATGATTTAAATATTTCTCAAGCTTTAGCTTCTTTATTTGACTTTATAAGAGACATTAACCACTTAATAGACGATAAAAAAATAGGTAAAAATGAAGCTGAGAGCGTTTTGAATTTTTTAAAAGAAATAGATGCAACTTTAGGGATTATCTTTTTAGAAGAAAAAGAAAAAATACCTGAAGTTATTATTGACGCTTTTGAAAAACGAAAAGAGGCTAGAAAAAATAAAAACTTTTCCTTAGCCGATGAGCTTAGAGATTTTATTTCCGATCAAGGGTATCTTATCGAAGATTCAACTGAAGGTGCTAGGCTTAAGAAAAAATAAATTAGTT
>JAFGQY010000028.1 GCA_016935395.1 Parachlamydiales bacterium | reverse complement strand
TTTATTATTATTAATTTAATAACTTTGTAATAATGAAATTTTCAATGATAAATAGTAAAAATTTTAATAATAAAAAAAAGCATTGAAACTGGTTCAATGCTTTTAAAATAAAAATTTTTAAGTAAATAAAATTTTAAGTTGTATGAGCTAAAAACTCACATACTAGAGGAATGTTAATAACAATAGGTAGAGGTATTTGTTCTACTAGGGGACTAGAACTTAAAGATCCTGAGAATTTATCGCTTTCTACAGTTAAATATTCTGGAACATCTTTTGTGGTATTTTCTGTAGCTTCTTTTACAATTTTATTTTTTTTAGCTTTTTCTTTTAATGTAATCTTCATTCCAGGTTTTACTAAAAATGATCTTTTATCTACTTTTTTTCCATCAACTAAAATATGTCCATGGGAAACAAGCTGCTGAGCTGCAAATATTGTAGGTGCTAACTTAAGTCTGTATACGATGTTATCAAGTCTGCATTCTAAAATGACCATAAGATTATGAGCGGTAGTTCCTGGTGTTTTAACAGCTCTATCATAAGCTAATTTCAGCTGTTTATGGGTAATAAGACCATAGACAGCTCTTAACTTTTGTTTTTCTTCTAACTGAAGACCATAGTCAGATTTTTTCTTTCTCTTTGCGCCATGTACGCCAGGAGGATTTGGTTTGTGAAGTAGAGGATTGCGAGCTCTTCCAAAAATATTAGCTCCAAATTTCCTTGCAATTCTGTTTTTAGGGCCAGTATAACGTGACATTTTTTCTCCAAATTTTATTCAATTTTTAGATGCTATATGATATTAAGAAGTTAATTTTTTAACAAGCATTTTAAAATCATAACCTTGTTTGTCAATTTTTTTTTATAAAAAGAGGTTTTTAAAATGAATTTTTTTTAATATAAAAATTATTTTGTAATAAATTATTTCACTCTGAAAGTTAATCAAAAAAAAGATTTATTAAAATAATTTATTTATAAAAACAATTATTAGATTAGTATTGATTATCAATATATTATGATTAAATCGTTTTTTTAAAAATTGCGCGTTTTTAGAAGTTCAAGCATAAGGCTTTCTGAATCATTTGAAAGATTAGTTAAAGAATTTTTTAGCCCTTTTTCAGCATGCAAAAAGGTTTCGAAATTCAAACAAACTCTGCCTTGAAGTTTTATTCCTATTCCTTTGATTTTTAAAATATTTGCAAAATCTGCAAACATCTTTATCGATAAGTCACAAGCGCTTACAACAAAAATTATTTCTTTATCTTTCTCATTATTAAGGATTTCAAATATTGTATCCCCAATAAATTTCACATCCGGAACTATTAAAAACTTATCTGTTTTTTGTATTAAATTTGCACATTTTCCTAAAAAGCATTGAGAGCAAACAGTGCTAATTGGATCATACTTGCAATCGCTGGAGAATCTTTTTTCTTTGCACTCTTTTGGTCTTTGACAGTAGCTCAAAGCAAAAAGAAGTATAACATCAGGTTTTTTAAGCCTATCTTTTAAAATTTCTAAAGTGGCTATATTGAATAAAAAATTATCACCCGATTGTATGTAAGGTTTAGATTTTAAGTAAGAAGTAAATAAATTTTTAAGATAAAAAAAAGGTCTTTTTTTGAAAAGTTTTAAAAAGTTATTAGATTTGTCTTGTTTGATTAAGTACTTCAAGCTTTTAAGCTTAAATATAAAATTGTGTTTTTCTAAAGAAGTTGTAATTTTTGGGTTTTTAGGGTTTTTATTAAAGAAATAGTCTTTACCCGGTTGATTTTCGTTATCTAAAGACTTTTTATCATCTGTAAATGAAGAATATTTTTCCCTGCTGTTCATGTATTGAAATATAACATATTGATAAATACAAAAAATAGGAAAATTTTACCTACATTGCATCTTCACTTCCATCAATATTTTGCTCTTCAATTAGATCTTTAGCTGCTTTTTTTAATGTTCTAAGTCCATTTTCAAAACCTAGTTGTCTTGCTAATGTATCTATATATTCAAGCTCTGTAACTAATTGATCATTAATGAATTCTAACTGAGCTACTTTTTTAGTAAGATCTTTTTTTAACATGTTTTTATCTCCTTTTTATTAATTTGCTTTTCTATCAAGTATTAATTGCAAAAAGTATGCCAAGCTCCATTATTTTTAAAAAAAATATGATTTTAATTCATAAAGTATTAAGATCAAAAACAAGAACTATTTAAATTAGCCATGAGGTAAGAATGAAAAAAATCATAACAATGTTTTTTGTGTTTTTTGTGTTTGCTTTAGCAGTTTCATGCCAAAAAGAAGAAAAGGATATGAAAACTACTCCTACATTTAAAAAAGAAAGAAAACAGATGAATTCAGATTCTAAAAGATGTTGTCCAAAAGAAGAAAAAAAATGCTGTCCTAGAGAGGATAAATGCTGCTCTTCTGCTAAAGAAGTTAATAATCAAAGCATGTTATCTAATGATAATGATGATGAAGCAGTAAAAGAAATCCAAGAAGAAGTTTTTGCTGTTGATGAAGAAGATAGCGAAGATTTTCCTATGGAAGAATTAAATATTTCTCAAGATGAAGAACTTGACGAAAGTTTTAATATCTCAGAAATCCAAAAAGATACTATCGATTTAGATACTATCTCTGAAAATACATTAGATTCTATTGAAATAAATAAAGATGAGTAATTTTTAAAAGCCCCTTTTTTAAGAAAGGGGCTTTTTTATTTTTAGTCTTTTAAAGCCTCTTTTTCATCCAGCTTATTAATCATATCATGAAATGACTCTTTATCAACAACTAAATGTTCTCTATGTGAAAACTCTTCAAACTTTTTCATAGATACATTTTTGCCTTTATAATACCATTTTATTTCTGTGTCTTCATCTTTGTACTCTCTATGGCTGCCATGTTTTTTGTCATTATCCCAATGAATTTCAGCTGCAAGTCTACCATTGTCATCCCAATGTTTTTCAACGCCATTTTTCTTGCCGTTGTGATATGGAATTTCCATGATTTTATTGCCATTTCTATATGCAGTTTTAATGCCATCTAATTGACCGTGGTCCCACTCTGCTCTCATAACAATAGTGCCACTAGGTGAATATGTAATTTGTTCACCATGAAGATCATAATCATCAAAAGACATTGTTGATTGGACTTGTCCATTTGGATGGTATGTTGTTCTGTTTTTTAACTTTCCATATTCAAATACATCTTTATACAAAAGCTCTCCGTTTCTGTCTCTTTTCATTCTGATGCCATTACCGCTTTGTATGCTAGCTTCCAAGTCATTATCAGGTTTGTAATACTTTCCGTTTGCTAAATTTCCCTCTTGATATTGCTCAACGCTTATTGGTACTCCGAATTTATCCCAAAGAGTTATTGTAGTGTTTTCGCCAGGTTCAAATGATTCTTCTTTGTATGGCATACCATTTTCATCATGAAATGTTTGTTTAATAAGAGTTCCCTCATCAAAAAGATCCACTTGTGCAATAACTGAACTGTTGGGGAAAGTATATGTGGTAGGTCCATGCAGTATGTCCGCATTGAATGTTTTAGTTACTGTCACACCATTTTCTAATACAGTAATAGATTTACCCTCTTTTTCTCTTGTTTCCCACTCATTTTCAGACATGTCAAAACCATATTTGTGAATGAACTTTTGAGATACTACGTCTGAATCATCATCTTTGTCATTTTTACAAGATGTTAAAAATACTAAAGGAAGTGCTAGAAGTGCCCACTTAAAAATTTTCATTTTTTTTTGCCTCCAAAAAAATAATAATTATCTTCTATCTTATTTTTTTATATACCTATTTTTCAAGATGTTTTGTTATTTCTTGTGTAATTTTTAGATGTTCTATTTCAACTTCTTCATTTGAAATGGTCTTGTTTTGGTCTCTATAAAAAAATCTAAGAGTAACATTCTTTTTATCTTCTGTAGATTTAAATAAATCTAAGATATAGACCTTTTCTAAAAGGTTAATTTTTAATTTTTCGATAATATTTAAGATATTTTGAATTTCAAAATCCTCTTTCAAGGTTATGGTAAGATCTCTCTCGGATCCTGGATACGAAGGAAGGTTTTTGAATTTAATATCCTCTTTTTTGTTTTTCATAAGATAACTTAAATTAAGCTCGGAAAAATAGACTCTTTTTTTAATATCATATTCTTGTAAAACCTTTGGATGTATTTCTCCAATTATACCAACATCAATTTCATCTATGAATATATTAGCCTGTCTGCCAGGATGAAATGCGCTTAAAGTCGATTTTTTGAAAAGATATTTTTTATCTGTGATGGCTGATATAACATTTTCTAAAATTCCCTTGAGATCATAAAAGTTTACATCAAAATTTGACTTATCCCAAAGATGTAGTGTCCTTTTGCCGCTTAGAGCTATGGCCAGAGAATTTCTTTCAACATATTTATCATCATTTTTTAAATGTACTTTTGAAAGTTCAAAAATTGGAAGATTGAAATTATTATGATCTAAATTATATTTAATTGTTTCTAAAAATGAAGGTAAAAGTGTAGGCCTTAGTACTGATTGATCAATTGATTTAAAATATTTCACTTCAATTGGTGCATCTTTGTCTAAATTCAATAATTTTGCTGTTTGAATAAGTTTGGGACTAACAAGGTCACAAGTAATTATCTCTTGCATAGAGCAAGATCTTAGGTAAGACTTCACTCTCTGTTCAAAAAAGTATGCTTCTGAGTGAGTTATACTGGAGCTTCTATATAAAGGTGGTTTTTTTTGTAAATTATTATACCCATAAATTCTAGCTATCTCTTCAATAAGATCAATTTCAAGGCTTATGTCATTTCTATAAGAGGGAACTTCAATTAAAACTTCATCTTCAGCAGATTTTTTGACAATTTTAAATTCAAGTCTTTCAAATATGTTAATAATTTCATTTAAGCTAATTATGTTACCAATGATTTTTTGAGCTTTTTTAACTCTTAGCGAAATGGTTTTTAATTCTTGCTTTTTTGCTATTTTATCGATTTTACAAGAGTTTATACTTTCTTTACTCAACTCATTTATTAAATGGGCAGCATAGTCGATAGCAAAAGGTATCATTTCAAAATCTATGCCTTTTTCAAAACGCATGGAACTTTCAGTTTTTAAATTAAGTAGTTTTGAAGTTTTTCTTATGGATATTGGATCAAAATGAGCAGCTTCTAAAATTATGTTTTTGGTGCTTTCATTAACAGATGTATTTAATCCACCCATTATGCCTGCAATAGCTACTGTTTTTTTCATGTCTTTTATAACTAAACTGCCGGTAGGTATGACTCTTTCACTTTCATCTAAACAGGTAAAGGTAGTTTCATTTTTTTCATTTGTAACTATAAGTTTATTTCCTTCTATTTTATCCATGTCAAATGCATGCATAGGATGGCCGAATAAAAGCATTGCATAGTTTACTGAGTCTACAATGTTGTTAACCGATCTAAATCCGCAAGCTTCCAATCTGTTTTTAAGCCAAAAAGGTGAAGGAGCTACTTTGATGTTTTTTATAACTCTGGCTATGTATCTATCAGATCTTGCATCTTCAATGGATACATCTAATAAATTATCTGTTTTTTTAGTTTCTTCAGAGAGTTTAAATGAAGGAATTTTTATTTTTTTATCCATAACTGCAGCTAAGTCCCTTGCAAGACCAATAGCAGAAAGTAAGTGACCAAGATTCGGTGTTAATGAAATTTCAAAAATGGGATCAGCTAAATATTCTAAATTTTTCCCTATCTCAATGTTTTCATTAAGCTCTAATATTCCTAGAGCTTCCTGTGATAATCTAAGCTCTTTAGCAGAGCAGAGCATTCCAAAAGATTCAACGCCTCTAAGTTTTGCTTTTTTTATTTTAAAAACTTTTCCATCTTCATCTATTAGCGTAGATCCGACTCTTGCAAAAGCTGTAATAAGTCCTTTTTTGCAGTTGTGAGCTCCGCATACTACCTGATGTCTTTCAGCTCCATCAAATACGGTAGCTACAGTCAAAGTGTCAGCGTCTGGATGCTTTTTTGTGTCTTCAACTAATGCTGAAATAACACTTGTAAATGAAGGTTTTTCATTTTCTATATTATCTACTTCGATGCCGGCCATCGTAAGTAAATGAGCAATATCTTTTGGCTCTTCATCAATTTGTAAAAATTCTTTTAATAGGGAATATGTAATTTTCATAAACTAAAAAAATGTTGGTTTTTAATTAAGTAAATTTAACTCAATCTTTTATAAAAAGAAATTATTTTCTTTCTTTAATCGTTTTGCTGGGAACAGGATCATTGCCCCCTTTATGAAAAGGATGACATTTAAAAATTCGCTTGATAGTTAAAAAAAGTGCTTTTATAATTCCGAACCTTTGGAATGCCTGAAGAGAATATTCTGAGCATGAAGGGTTAAATCTGCAGCTTTTTTGTAAATGAGGGCTGATAATAAGTTGGTAGGTGCGTATGAACAATATAAAAATTTTTTTCATCTTTTTTTTGATGCTTTTTTGTGTTAAATTACCCGTTTTTGCTGAGGAGTATACCATGAATGATAGTGCTTTCGATAGTTTTTTGAAAGAGTTTATACCGCAAGTTGCAGATAAAGAAAATCAACTTAGTAAAGCCCTATGGATTTTAGAAACGACAGGCTCTGAAGATGCTTCTCGCCTGCTTGCAACTTTAGATAATGAATTTAAATTATTATTCAGCGATGAAAAAATTTACGAAAAGCTTATCTATTTTCAAAAAAATGGAATAACCGATCCTTTTTTGAATCGACAGTTAAATATTTTAATAAATGAATTCAAAGCAAACATGATTCCAAAAAATCTTTTGAAAGAAATTTCTGAAAAAGAAGCCTCTTTAGCTTTAACCTATGCTAACTTTAGAACTCAAATAGATGGAAAAGTTTTTACCGAAAATGAAATTAGAGATATTTTGAAACAAGAAAAAGATGTTGAACTTAGAAAAAAAGCATGGGATGCATCAAAAGATGTTGGCATAACACTTGCAGATAAAATAGTTTATCTAGCTAAACTTAGAAATAAAGTTGCTAATCACTTAGGTTATGATAACTATTTTGATATGATGCTAGATCTAAATGAAATCAATAAAGATATGCTTTTTGAAACTTTTAACGATTTAAAAGTTCAAACTGATGAATCATTTGTGAAAATGATAAACGAGGTTAATGAAACATTAGCAAATGAATATAATGTTGGAATCGAAGATTTAGGTCCTTGGGCTTGGAAAGATCCTTTTTGTCAGAAAGATCCCATTGAACATACTAAAATTTTTAAAATTTTTGAGAATTTAGATATTTTAGAAATTGCTAGATCATTTTACGATAAAATGGGCTTTTGCATAGAAGATCTAATAAAAAGAAGTGATCTTTATGAAAGAGAAGGTAAAAATCAGCATGCCTTTTGCATAGACATGGATAGAAAAGGGGATGTAAGAACTTTAAACAACATCAAACCTAATGCTCAATGGATGGAAACGCTTTTACATGAATTCGGTCATGGTGTTTACTATCAATGTATTGACAGCAAACTCCCTTGGCTTCTAAGAACAGTTTCTCATACTATAACGACAGAAGCTTTAGCTATTTTAATGGGCAGACAGGTTTCTACAAAAGAGTTTTTACAAGATTTTTGTGCATGTGAAGATGAACAACTTTTAAACGACATTGAAAAAGGCACAAAAAGAGAGCAGCTTGTTTTTTCAAGGTCAGCTTTTTTAATAACTGAGTTTGAAAAATGTTTTTATGAAGATCCGGATCAGGATTTAAATAATCTTTGGTGGGACCTTTTTGAAAAATACTATAGCATAAAAAGACCAGAAAATCGTGAAGGAAAACAGGATTGGGCTGCAAAGTATCACATTGGTCTAGCTCCTGTATATTATCACTGCTACCTTTTGGGAGAGGTTTTTGCATCAACACTACATAACCAACTTCTTCAAGTTGCCAAAGATGATAAAATTTGGAAAAAACCAGCCGGTAAATTTTTAGAAGAAAAACTGTTTTTACCTGGAAATAAATACCGATGGGATTATCTAATTGAATATATTACCCAAAAACCACTTTCATCCGATGCTTGGGTATCAGAGTGTAATAGGTAATTTTCACTTGTTGATTATTAAAAGTCTTTTGAATATTATTTTTGCTTACGCGGGAGTGGTGGAACTGGTAGACACGCTACCTTGAGGTGGTAGTGGGAGTAATCCTTTGGGGGTTCGAGTCCCCCCTACCGCAGTATACTTAAAAAGACAAACCTCTATTAACTGGGAAGATATATTCTTTTATATTTCTATAAGTTATTAATTTTTAGTTCATTGA
>JAFGQY010000005.1 GCA_016935395.1 Parachlamydiales bacterium | reverse complement strand
GAAAAGAATAATTACATATTTAATTTTATCTATTTTATTAACATCGTTTGTTGATTTTGACTATAAACATATTCAGACTAACGATCCTTTATCGATACATATATTAGAGATAAATCCAAAAAAGTATAAAATCCAGGCAAGCTTGGCTATAGATAAAAAAATTTCAAAAGATACCGTTTTGAACATCGCAAAAAACAAAAATGCGAAAGCTGCAGTAAATGGCGGATTTTTCAAAACTGGAAGCCTGCTTGACGGTTTTCCTATGGGAGCATTAAAAATTGAAAATTTTTGGTTAACTCTACCATTTAAATCAAGAGGAGCTATCGGATTTGATAAAAATTGCAAAACTTTTTTAATGGATAGAATTTTTGTAGATGTTTATGCAATTTTAAATAATCAAAAAATTTTAATTGGTAATTTTAATCACTACCTTCATAAATTAAACCTATTTGAAAACAATAATTTAGAAATTTTTGTAAATCCAATCCTAAATCCTCAAAATTACAGCATTTGGAATGATTTTGAAACAGTTGTTGGAGGAACTCCCCTATTGATATTTGAAGGTGAAAAAATCAAAGATTTTTCAGAGGAAAAAACTCTTCTATCCTTCTTAACTGACAGACATGCAAGAACAGCTATTGGAATCAAAGACAATAACAACTTAACATTTGTAGTTGTGGATAAAAATTACGACTCAAGTCTTGGCATGACCATTGAAGAACTTCAAAATTTTATGTATGAAATTGGATGCACAAATGCTTTAAATTTGGACGGTGGCGGCTCATCATGTATGGTTATTGATAATAAAATCATAAATAAACCTAGATGTGATGAGAATGATTTTGAAAATATTAGAAAAGTATCCAATGTCATTTTGATATTAGAAAAATAATTTTTTTTTAATAAAGATGTTCTTCTTTGATTACATTTGCTTTAACAAGATTGTTAAAGTGATTTTTATTATTCATTTTTAAAAAATAACTTAGCTTTGACAACGCTCTTTTATTTGGATCAATATCAAATTTTTTTGTTAAATCATTAAGTTTATTTTCAGCTATGGGTATTTCCTTTTCATCTTGAACAATAATTTCAAATTCCCCAACTATACATTTTAAGTCATCTTTGATAGCAATATCTAAATCTATAAAAATATCTTCTAGTTTGTATTTTGTTCTATAAGTTACAAATGAAAAAAAGGGAGAAATTTGATTATTTTTAAAGTTTTCTTCGATATCTATTTCTATAGGAAAATTTAAAAATTCATTTATCTTTTTCTTATCCACAATTTCTCTATATCTATCGATAATATACTTTTCGTTTTTCAGACCAACTTTTAGCTCAAATTGTGAATCTCTTTTTCTTATCCAAATATTTTTTAGTGTGTATAAAAAATCCTTTGTATCATAGTAAGTATCCACAATTTTTGTTTCTTTTAAAAAAATGGCTTCTTTTTTAATTCTTTCAATCTGGCTGTCGCTTAGAGAAACTTTTTTTTCTATTTCAATCATGTTTTATAAATTTTTGTTAAAAAAAAAGAATAATAAATAGATAAGAAAAAGGCTACTAAAAGTAGCCGTTTATCATTTTTTCTTTGTTTTATTCTTAATACTTATTTTCGTATCGATTAGATAAAATAAAATAAATGCAATAACTGCAATTAAAATTATGAAAATCCAAGGTGACAAACCTGTTACTGTTGCAAAAGTCATTTTAGATGCAGATTCAATAGTAACATTTTTAGCGATTATTGGATAAGCTTCAGCAAAAACAAAGGCTCCAAAAAGCATCCCTAATACCCCATATATCATATCTCTTGATCCATCCGCTAAAGCAGCTACAGCAGTGCCGGGACAATATCCAACAATTGCCATTCCTATTCCAAAAATTGCAGCGCCAATAACTACAACTAACACAGTTTTTGATGAAACATCAATATTCACAAGGCCAAAAGCATTCATGGCATATACCCCAATGCTGCCGACTACAATTGCGGTAAATATAACTTTCATCACGGTAAAGTCTTTTAAAAGCAGCTGTTTTACAATTACATCAAATCTTGAAACCATAGCCTTTCTTAAAAGAAAACCAAATAAAAATCCTTGTATTGCTCCGAGAAGTAAAGATGGAAAAGTATCGAAAAAATTAACTCCAAACATTTTTAAAAAACTCCTTATTTTATTGATTTTCTATAAATTATTAAAGCTGTTGGTATTGCAAAAGCAAATACTACTATCATAAATATCCATGAAATAACTGATAGTTGAAGACCACCAGATATTGCATGTCCCGATGTACATCCACCAGCCAATCTAGCTCCAAAAATCAAAATAACTCCCCCAATAAATGCATAAATATTTCTTTTGAGTTTTGATTTGCCAAAATTCTGAGCCCAAATGACAGGTACATATTCGACTCTTTTCTTTTTAGATAATTTAGAAGCTACAAGTGATCCAAAAAATAAAAAAATAACAAAAACTTGTTGCCATTCAATAACTGAAGTTTTAAAAGACTTCATATAATACTGTGAATCCATTACATGTTTTTTAGAAAATATCCCTACAACAATTCCCGTAAATTTTTGAACTGCCAATGTAGTCCCCAAATGATGACCGGTATAAAATATAAACCAACCAAGAACACCCATTAACGCTCCTACAGCATAAGCAGACCATCTATCTTTTTTTAGATAATCTATCATCATTTATTCTCCTTTTTTTTAATTATTCTTTGAAAATTTTGTTTCTATGCATTTAAAAATATTTGAAAGAGCTTTTTCTTTTATCTCATAGATCACTTCTCTTCCTTCTTTTTTAGATTTTAAAAGATTTCTATCCTTCATCACAGTTAAATGCTCGGATGCAACGTTATGTCTGATTTCACAAAAATCAGCCAGCTCTTTAACAGTTCTTTTTTCTGTTAAAAGCAAATAAATCATTTGAAGCCTTAT
>JAFGQY010000027.1 GCA_016935395.1 Parachlamydiales bacterium | reverse complement strand
GTGAATAGGAAAAACAGCATTGTTGGAATGTGCAATATAGCTCCATCGGAAATAGAAATAAATAAGTAGGTTATAAGCCCAATTATTAAAGATTTATCTAAGTCCGAAATGTTTTTTTTGTAATTTTTGTGAAAATAAATAATTAATGGGGAAGATATTGCAATCAGATATGATAAAAATCCCATAAGTCCGAAATTTTGTAAAATTGATAGATAAATCATCTCACCCATTCCCCAAAAGGAATTAAAAGATATGATATGCAGATAACTTAAAAAATCAAAATTGTCTAATCTTCCTCCCAGGTTTTTATCATAAAGCCAAAAGATATTAAATCCTAAAAGTTTGGGAAGAATAAGAAAAATGGATATTGATAAAATGAAAAAAAATGAAAATTTTAAAAGAGAAGTTTTTTTATATTTTTTTACAAAAAGTTCATTTAAAAAAATATTAAAAATAAGACCGATCCAGATAGTTCTGGATATTGTTAATACTAAAGAGAGTAATACTAAAGATTTTTTCCAAGTTTTTTTTTCTACTAAATTATAAAAGGATAAGACTATTAAAATGCACACGCCATATAACGTTCCATTGTTATAGGTAGAAATCAGTTTAAAAATTTCTCCTCTTTCAATACATTTTGTATGATCCAATAGACCGCTATCGTGATAGTTGATCGTTAGAAAGGGGATTTCATAAAAATATCCCATAAAAATTCTGAAAAAGAATAAAAAAATTCCATAAGCTGCAATAAATAAAATTCCGCGTTTAAAAAATTTTATAAAAAAATCTAAATCAATTTTTTCGATATATTCGGATAGAATGAAAAAAAATATAAATGGCAAAATAAAAAAGCTTACAAAAAATGAGATTGTAAAGCCTATGACTTCGAAACCGTTGATAGCTATTGTAAGTAGGCTGATAATTTGAAAGGGAATAAAAGCCAGTAGTATATAGATATGATTCTTATTGACCTTGATTTTTTTTCTAAATAACAAAGCTAAACTTATAAAGCCTAGTAAAAGATATCCCCAGGTTATTGGAATATTTTGGATTTTGATTCCGCCTTTTGGAAATACAAGTAAAAATAAAATCAAAATTCCAAGCAAGAAATGATGAATCTTTTGTTTTTTTAGTTTTTGAAAAACTGGAGCTATTGTCATCTTTTCAAATGAGGACTTAAAAATTTTGACATCTGCATCATATCAATTTGATCTTTAGATCCAAAAACTTTAGCTAAGTTTGCATCGGGATTGATTTTTCTTTTATTTTTGCTGTCTTGAAGTTTTTTGGATTTGATATATTTCCAAAGTCTTTTTAAAACTTCAGATCTTGTTAGCTCTTTATCTTTAACAATTTTTTGCAAATCTTCTGAAATGCTGTAAATCACATTTCCTTTTTCATCTTTTTTGGATTTTCCTTCTCTTTTTTGATGAGCAGTTTTTGGATGTTTTGCATCATATTTTTTTTCTAACTCATCTAAAGCATTTACAATAACGTCACATTCAGGAAAGTTTGAGCAAGAGAAAAAAGTTTTTCCTCTTCTGGATTTTCGCATAACAATTTTTCCATCGCAGCCAAGGGCCGGACAGTCAGGCCTCTCTTCAGGTTTTAAAAACTTTTCACCTTTTTTTGGAATGTTTACAATACCTTGACATTTTGGGTAATTTGAACAGCCTAAAAATGCACCAAATCTACCATGTCTAAGATTCATTTTAGAACCGCATTTTGGGCAAGGCTGATCCCACTCAAAATCTTCTTCATAGTCATCTTTTGAAAAATCCAGCATTTCAATCGCTGCGGTATAATCACAATCGGGATATTTTGAGCAGCCGTAAAAATACTTGCTTTTTGACCAGATCTTTTGTAGCGGGCTTTTACATTTGGGGCATATTCTGTCAGTAGTGATTTTAGGGATTCTCATCTCTTTTTGAGCTGTTTCAACCATTGGAATAAATTCTGACCAAAATTCCTTGATAAGGCTCTGCCATTTCCTTTTGTTTTCAGCAACTAATTCCAAATCATCTTCCATAGCTGCTGTAAAACCGACATTTACAATAGCTGGAAAATTCTCTTCTAATAGTTCGGTTATCAATTCGCCAAGTTGGGTTGGTTTAAGTGTTTGTTTTTCTTTTGTTGTATATTCTCTATTTTGAATTTTATTCATGATTGCAGCATAAGTAGAAGGTCTTCCGATTCCTGATTTTTCCAGTTCTTTAACCAAAGATGCTTCTGTGAAACGAGCGGGTGGTTTGGTAAATGATTGGTTTGCAAGAATGTCTTGAAGGTCAATTTTTTTACCTACTTCCAATTGAGGTAAAAGCTTTTCTTTTTCTTCTTCTTCTGAAAAATCTTTTTTCTCTTGATAAACTTTTAAAAAGCCATCAAATTTTATGTTTGATCCTGTAGCTCGAAGAAGAATTTTTTTATCAGTTTCAATATCACAAGAGACGGTATCATAAATAGCCGGTTTCATCTGACTTGCAATAAATCTTTTCCAAATTAGCGTATAAAGTTTGTGTTGGTCGGGATTTAAATATTTTTCTATTTCATCTGGGTCATGATATAAATTAGTTGGTCTGATAGCTTCATGCGCTTCTTGAGCGGATTTTTTACTTTTGTAAAAAACAGGCTTTTCAGGAAGATACTTTTTGCCATATTTTTTCCCAATATAAGCTCTTGAAGCAGAAAGAGCTTCATTTGCAACGTTTACGGAATCGGTACGCATGTAGGTGATAAGACCTTCAAAACCTTTGTCTTTAAGGTCCACCCCTTCATATAGGCTTTGAGCTACGCCCATAGTTCTATTGGCTGAAAATCCAAAATGGCGAGACGCTTCTTGTTGTAGGGTAGATGTTATAAAAGGAGGTACCGGGTTTCTTAACTTTTCTTTTTTATCAACTTTTGAAATTGTGAATTTTGCAGATTTTAATTTTTCAACAATATCATTTGCAATAAGCTCGTTTGAAATTAAAAAAACATCTTTTTTATCTGTAATTTCTTTTTCAACTTTTTTACCGTTTACAGAATGAACAAATGCTTCAAAAGGTTTTTTTTGATCTTTTGTAGAAAGGTGAGCTTTAATAGTCCAATATTCAACGGGTTTAAAATCAGTAATTTCTTTTTCTCTTTCGACGACTAATTTTAATGCGACTGATTGAACTCTTCCTGCTGAAGTTCCTTTTCCTCTTCTAATAACTTTTGATAATATAGGTGAAATTTTATATCCCACTATTCTGTCTAAAAGTCTTCTAGCTTGCTGCGCGTCAACTAAAGCTGTGTCGATTTTTCTTGGATGTTTCAAAGCTTCCAAAACTTCAGTTTTTGTAATTGAATTAAAAGTAACTCTTTTAATTTTTGTGGTTTTAGGAAGAATACATGATATATGCCATGCTATAGCTTCACCCTCTCGGTCAGGATCGGGACATAAGTAAACAGTATCTGATTTTTTTGCAGAGTCTTTTAATTTTTTTATTACATCTTTTTTTTCTGGCAAGTTAACATATTTAGGTTCAAAGTTGTTCTCAACATCAATACCAAACTCTTTTTCCGGAAGATCTCGAATATGACCAACGCTTGATGCAAAATTATATTTAGCTCCTAAAAATTTTTTTAATGTTTTGATTTTTGCAGGTGACTCTACAATTATTAATGGTTTTGTCATTTATTTTTTTGTCCTTATAATATACAAGCATCTAACGATTTTTTCTAAATTATGTCAACTTATAAAATATTTTATACGTACAGTCTTTAAAATTTAGATTAAATGAGATTTTTGTTAAAGTAGGAATATTGAAAATTTAAAAAAATATTATGATTTCTGCTGAAGAATTAATTAAATTAAATAAGCTAGGCTTCATACCGGGGCCAAATGAAAAAGAAAAAGATTTTTTATTAAGAGTTGAATATTCGACAAAATTAATTAAAGATCCAAAACTTTTTTTTGAAGAGCATAAACAAAAGCCGCCTTTTGAAATAAAAGAAAAAATAATGAGGCCTCGCTGGAATTGGACAAGGGCTCAACTTCTTTCTTTATTTGATATTTCTCCAACTGATTTAGCAATCTATTATTCAGATCAAAACCTTTCATTTTTGCAGCCTGCTGCAACTTGGATTTTATCTTTTGGAGATGATAATAATATAAAAATTCCGCTTTTGCAGTTTAGACATGTGCTAAGAAAAAAAACATACCTTTGGATTTATACATTGGATGAAATTTTAGCTCATGAAGCAGTGCATGCAGCAAGGGTTGCTTTTGATGAGCCTAAGACAGAAGAGATCTTTGCATATTTAACTGCAAGTTCACATTTTAGAAGGGTTTTCGGCCCAATTGTTAAAACAAACAAAGATATAGTTATTTTCTTTTCGTTTTTGTTTTTAAGTCTTCTTTTTCAAGCTTTTTGGGTAATGAGTTCAATATCTACTTTTTCATATATTTCAGCTTTTTTTGGTTTTTTAACATTATCAACACTTTGTTTTGGTCTTGGCAGGCTGTTTGTCGTAAGAAGAAAAATGAAAAAGACTTTTAAAAAATTAAAAAAAATTTTGAATGATAAGAAAAAGGCAAAAGCGGTTTTATTTAGATTAACGGACTTTGAAATTTTTAATCTTTATAAAATGAAGATTAAAGATATTGAAAACTATTTTGAAACGAGAAAAGAAAAATCTTTAAGAATCAAAGCAATCTATTTATCATATTTTGTTAAATCCTAGTTTGTTTAAGAATTATTATTAGAATTTTTTAAAAATTATGATCTTTTATAAGAAGGTTCGATAAAAAGCATTTTTCTGTATTTGGCTACGGTTCTTCTTTTAATAAAAAATCCCTTTTCTTTAAGTTTTTGACAAATTTCCAGATCGTTTAGCGGCTTTTCTTTGTTTTCATTTTCAATGATATTTTTTAAAGATTTTATTATTGAAGGAAGGTTTTCAAATTTTTTTGAAAAAAATGTTTTTAATAAAAAGGTTCCATTTGGACATTGAATATATTTATCTTTAATTGCTCTAGAGATTGTTGAGATATTTACATTTAAATCTTTAGCAAGATCTTTCATCGAAATTAAAATTAGATCATTTTTATTTAAAAAGAAGTTTTGGTTTTTTTTGATTAAAAATTTTGAAATATCTATAAGTAACTTTCTTCTTCGAAGAATATTTTTCATTAAAAATTTAGCTGAAAAATTTGCATTTTCAAAAAGGGTGAGTGAATTTTCCTTTAAAATTTTGCTATATTTTTGATTAATTGTAAAGCTAGGTATGTTTTCATTTATTTCGATTATCCATTTATTATTTTCATATTTTATCAAAATATCAAAAGTCAAAACATTTACATTATTTTGACTAAATTTTTCGGTTGGATTTAACTTAACTCTTTTCAAACAGTTTTCGACTGTTTGTTTTATCAGAGCAGGGGGTTTTTTTATTTTTTTTGCAATATAAGAAAATTTCTTCAAATGGACTTCATCAAAAAATTTTTCAAAAATTTTAAATTCCAATGAATTTTTATTTTCGATTTGCAGCAAAATTCTTTCTTTTAAATTTTTGGCTGCAATTCCAATCGGATCAAAGGTTTTGATTTTTTTTAAAATTTCTTCAATTTTTTTCTCAGTGCTTTTTGTCTTTTTTTGTATTGCATCTATATTTTGATCAAAGTATCCAAACTCATCTAAATTTCCAATAATTTGTTGAGCTACTAAAAAGTCTTCAAAATTTCTAAAGATTTCTTTTGCCTGTTTAATCAAATGATCTTGTAAGCTAATTTTATAAGGAACGTTATGTAAAGCGGTTTTACATTCGCTTTGAGGTAAAATTAGGTTATTTTGGGGTCCTTGTATAATTTCCAAAAGAGGGTTTTTTAAAATTTCATTTTCTATATATTCACAAAGATCAATATTTGGCATTTGCAAAATTTTCAACGATCTTTGCATTAAATATGTCATTTTAAGCTTTTGCAGTTGCTTTTGATCTTGAGATAAATTTATCATCTTTTTTAAACTTTTTTCCTTCCTACTTCTTAAATAGCAAATTTTAAGAAAAGTAGTTAGAATTTTTTTAAAAAAGGGTGTATGAAAAAAGCGGCTGTATTCTGTTCCCATGGTCTTGGAGATGGTTTAATCTTTTTAATCATTTCGTATAATTTATATAGAAATGGGTATGCGGTTGATACATATCATCCATCTTTATTTGAACTTCAAAGATGGTTTGATTATACAAATTTGAAAAAAGAGCCAAATGAAGATCAGATTGAAGAAGTTCTGTCTCAATATGATCTGATAATAATTAATTCTGACTTTAGAAAAATCAACAAAGAAATAAAGAAAAAGGCTTTTGAAAAATTTAAAAGTAAAACATTTGATCTACATCCGACAACTTGCAAAGGAAGGGGAAAACCTATTGGTTGCAAAAGGTTTGATTTTCAAAAAACGATTAACGAAAATTTAATAGAATTTTGTGAAAAAATTTTAAAACTAAAAAATGTTATTAAAGATAATGGAATTAAAATCCCAAAAGATTTAACTCATAGAAAATTTTTAAATAGAGTTATAATTCACCCAACAAGCAACGATCCACAAAAAAATTGGCCGT
>JAFGQY010000026.1 GCA_016935395.1 Parachlamydiales bacterium | reverse complement strand
GCACTAAACAATGCCTACCTTTTCAGATTAAAAAGGTATCATTTGTAAATAATTCTAAAAGGTATCATTTCTATTTGTCGCTAACATGTTATTTTTTATAAGATAAAAATTGATAGAAAAATTTTTCAGAAAATTTTTATAGATAAAAAATGGATCAGATGTTTTTTTTACGCTCTAATACGATCTTGAAATCTTGTTTCAAACCATTTTGATCGCATTGGCCAGATGCCAAGTTTTTTTTCACAAACAACAATATCTCTTCCTTGAAGTTTAGCATAAGCATTTTTGCCACCATAAACTCTGCACAAACCGGCGTCAACATTTATAAGTCTCATAGAATCTGAAATTCTCACAGGATGATCATCCACACGTCTTGGTGGATTATGTGCTATCACTTGAGGAATATCTCTAGCATGTTTAGATTTCATCATTTCAGAAACATCTTCCCACAAAACTCCCCCAACAGCTTTGCTGCCGCCTCGGGATTTTCCTACTTGAAAAACAGGGTGAGAAAAATCATTGCTTTTGACAGCTTCTATTAAAAGATGATTTAAATGATCTGAAATATCTTGAATAGTTACTTCCGAATCATTGCTAAATAGTCGTTTATAATGAAAGGCTCCATATCTAGTTCTTTTTATTTCTTCAACTAAAAGATCTTTAATTTTCGATCTCATGCCTGCATGTAAAAATAATCGTTCATTATCGCAGTAAGATAGTTTAACTTTTCCTTGAACAATCTCTTTTTTCATTAAATTTGCTAATTCTTGAGGATTTTTAAAATTAGCATAACCTAAATTTCCTTGTAGAAGCATCAATTCATGGTTACCCAATAATCTAATAACTTTACCAGAATGTTTTTTCGCAGCTTCTTGGAGTTTTGCAAGATAAGCCCATGCTTCTTTGGATTTAGGTCCTCTATCTATTACATCACCCATTTGTACAACTGTACTTTTGGCTTTTGGGTTCCAATTACCTTTACTATCTATAATATTTGCATGTTTTAAATTTTGCAAAAATCCGTCCAATTCTCCGTGAATATCTCCAAAAAAATAGATATCTTTTTCCTTAGGATTTTCTTTTTTATCCAGATCGTAAAATTCATAAGAAGATCTTAAAACCGCTTTTGCAAAAAGCATTAATAAAGGAATAATTACAGTCATATAACTAATAATTTTCAAAATATTTGAAATCATTTTTGAAAAATTTTTATTTTGAGATGGATTAGCAATTATTACTTCGCATCTATTGTTTAAATCATCCTTTTTTACAACAACAGCCCTTATATCTGAAAGTGCAAAATAACCATCCACCTTCTGTAAAATATTTTCTTTAAATCCTTCATCTTGACTAAATGCAACAGGAGTAAAAAAAGATACTTTTTCCATGTTAACTTCCATATTTTTTATAACAAAATTTTATCATAAATTGATTAAAATTTCTCAATTAAAAATAATGTTTTACAGCAATTTATAAACAACTAAAGATTAATAATTTTTAAAAAATTTTTAAAAAAATATTTATATTTCATCGTTTAAAATTTTTTCTCTAACATCTTTCATGTAATTTACCATGAAATGAAGGTTATGAATACTCAAAAGAGTATAAAATGAAAGCTCTTTAGCTTTGTATAAATGATGCAAGTAAGAAAGAGAGTAATTTTTGCAGGTATAGCAGTTGCAGTCTTTTTCAATTGGTTCAAATTTCAAAATATTTTCAGATTTTTTAATTTTCAAAATATTTTTTGACTTTGTTAAAGCACAACCATGTCTTGCAGCTTTTGTTGGATAAGAGCTATCAAAAGTATCTATTCCGAGGGGAATGCATCTATCTAACGATGAAATATCTCCAATTCCAAGTAGATGATTAGGTTTTTCTTTTGGAAGATGATTCATGGTAAATGTTAGCATTTCTAGCATTTCCTGCTTGTTTTTCCCAACGCTTCCGCCTATTGCAAATCCATCAAAATCAAGTTTTGATAAAAACTCGCAGCTTTGTTTTCTAAAGTCTAGATTTATACCTCCATGAATAACAGCATACATTTTTTGATTTTGTCTGTTTTTCAAGTGGTAATCAAGTGATCTTTTTTCCCAAATATGAGTTCTTTCCAACGATTTTTTCAAAGCTTCTTCCTTCATGTGATAAGGCGGAAGCTCATCAAATGGTATAATAATATCAGCTCCAATATCTTTTTGAGCTTGAACGGAAGTTTCTGGGGTTAAAAATACTCTATTTCCATCTATATAAGATCTAAAAATAACCCCATCAGCTGTTATCTTCAAAACAGCGCCGTCAGCTTTTTTAGAACCATTGCTTTTGAGCTCACTTGCAACAGAACCATACGCCAAAGAGAAAACCTGAAATCCCCCGCTATCTGTAATAATCGGCATATTTCTATTAATAAATTTATGAATACCTCCGGCTTTTTTAATAATTCTTGCTGTGGGTTGTAAAAGAAGATGGTATGTATTACAAAACATAAGCTGAAGTCCAATCTCTTCAACAATTTTGGAATCAAGTGCTTTTATAGTTCCATTAGTACCGACAGCTACAAAATTTGGAGTATCGATTACACCATGAGGAGTGTAAATTCTACCTACTCTAGCGTTTGATTTTTTTGATTTTTTCAAAATCTCAAATGTTTTTAAATTATCCATGCTTTTCTTGTTTTATAATTTTTTTAGTAGCTGTTAAAAATAATGAACTTACAAAAATGGTAATTACTTTAATCGAAAAGCTAAACAGTATGATATTTAAAATGGAATATACAATACCATACAATGCTAAAAAGCTAAACAAAATCGTATCAAACAGTTGTGTAACAGTCGATGAAACAAACAATCTTAAAGATAGTTTTTTATCTTTAAAAAGTTTTTTTAAAAAGGAAAAAAGAAAAACATCCAATCTTTGAGATAAAAAAAACACAAAAATTGACGACAAAATTATTCTAGGTGATTTTACCAAAAGAGTTTCAAAGGATTTTTGAGTAGTATCTGTTAATGCAGGTGTATATAAAAGATGCAATTTTGCCATGACAAGAAAAAATATCATCATAAAAAAAGAGATATAAATAGCTTTGATGGCATCTTTTTTCGAATAAAATTCCTGGATTAAATTTTGACAAAATATACTTCCCACAATAAAAACATCAGTAGCAGTAACAGTTTTTGTAAAAAGATCAATCTGTTTGATGATAAAAATATTTGCCAAAATAACTTGTAAAACCAAAAGAGTGATTAAATATTCCTTACCAAGCTTTAAAGCTGCCAGCAAAAATATTATCACCAAAAAGATGTGAGTTATAAAAAATATTTCATTCATAGATTTTTTTTTAAAAAGGATTATACCAAAAAAGTGAAGAAAAGAGCAATTAAACTAGATATTTTATATGCAATTTATTGCGTTAAAATAAACCCCTTCATCAGAAATAATTAAAAAACCATAATTATAATCATTTATAATGAGCCCATAATACCCATCCGGTAAATTATAGCCTTTTCTAAAAGTAAAAATACCTCTATGTGGTCCAAATGCCATCAAACATTTTGCATTGGGATCCTTAGTGATTTTTAAATTAATTATCCCATCCTGCCCCATTTGAGCTGGTTCTACTGATGATTCTACAATCATCAAGGGACATATACAATTTTTAGTCTCCAAAGTCTTAACTTTCAACTGGAAAATTGGTCCCTTATCAATAACTTCAATAAAATATTCGGGTGAAAAGCAAAAGACAGGAATAACGGCTAAGCAAAAAAGAATAGTTAAATTTTTTATTTTTCTCATTTTTTCTCTAGGTTAAATATTTTTATAGGTTCAATATCATCAAAAACTTCAAAGTCAAATATTTTTGAATAAAAATACAGTTCAGCTTCTAGAGCTCTTTTAATATTTGGAGCAGATCTAAATCCATGACCTTCCTTTTTAAAAAGCAAATAAGCTGTGGGAATATTTTTTTTAAGCAAACTTTCAAACATCATTTCTGCTTGATTGGGAGGAACCACTTTGTCATCCTCACCTTGAAATAAAATGATTGGGCAAGAAAGATTTTCTACAAAGTTTATTGGAGATCTTTCAAAAAAAGTTTGTTTTTCTTCAGGATAAGGTCCGATAAGTTTTTCTTCATACTTTGCTTCAAATTTATGCGTATCTTTTACTAAAGCTTCAATATCAGAAACTCCGTAGTATGAGGCTCCAGCTTTAAAAACATCTCTAAAGGTTAAAGCTGCAAGAGTTGTAAATCCCCCTGCGCTGCCGCCTCTGATTATTAATCTATTTTCATCTGCAAGACCTTCTTTAACTAAATATTTTGCTGCGTTTACACAATCATCTACGTCAATAATTCCCCAATTTTTATAAAGCCTTTGTCTAAACTCTCTTCCATAGCCCGTAGAACCACCATAATTAACATCAGCAAAAGCAAAGCCTCTAGATGTAAAATATTGAATTTCTAAATCCAAAATTGCTTGGCTATGAGAAGTCGGACCTCCATGGGATTTTACAATTAAAGGCGGCTTTTCATTTTTTAATCCTTTGAAGTCTTTGTTCTTCGGCGGATAATAAATCATATAGGCTGTTTTATTATTCTCAGTTGGAAATTCAATATTTTGAGGAATAGAAATATATCCGGGATCTATTTGAACATCTTTTGATTTTTTTATAATTTCATATTTATCAGTTTTTAAGTTGAGTTTACAAATACTCAATGGTTCTGATGGAGATCCTGCAATGAATAAAAGTTCATTTTCAAAAATGTTTAAACTATCAAAAAAAGTAAAAGGTAAATCGAAATTTTTCAAACTTTTATTTTCTGGATCTATTTTTGCAAGCTTTGAAAACCCTTCTTTGAAATATGAAGCAATGATAAAAGTTTTTCCATTTTCATAATAAAAATCATAATATGAAAATCCAAAAAGCCATTGGGGATATCCAAATTCAGCCTTCATGGGATATATGCTTTCAATTTTTCCATTTTTCAACCTATAAAGATTCCAGAAATTGGTTTTATCAGATACAAAGTAAAGATCTCCATTTTTTGACCATCTAGGTTGAAAAATTGATTCATTTTCAGATCCTGCAATTTTTTCTAAATTGGCTAAGTTTCCATTTTCATCAATGATATCAGCAACAAATAAAGTTGCACTATCCCAAGGCATATCGGGTTGATTCCAAGCTAAAAAACAGAGTTTTGTATTGTCAAAACTTAAAGCTAATGATGCGTAAAAATCAAAACCTTCGGCTATTTTTTTTATCTTTGAAGTTTTCTCATCTATGGAAACAATTGAATTTACAACTTTATTGTCTAAATGCTCTTCTTGCACAGCATATAAAAGCTTTCTTTTGTCATCTATTACGATATCAACATATCTTTCATTGGAATTTTTGGTTATTGGATAAATTTTTCCATTTTTATCTCTTTTGTAAATCTTTTGATCATCAAAATTTGAAAAATATATTTCATTATTTTTAACAGAAAAAGAGACTCCGCCATATTCATGTACTTTTGTTCTGGCGCTATAATTTACTAGCTGATCTTCTAATTTTGCTTTTTCAAATTTAACTATTTCAACTCTTGCTTTATCTAGAGGTCTTAACTCAGCAAAGTAAATATTTTTATTGTCATGACAGACGTTTACAAATTTGACAGATCCTTTTAAAATTTCATCTGCCGTAATTGGCGATTTAAAAGTTCCATATGGTGCCTCTTTACTCATAGTAAACCCCTTAACAAGAAAAAAAAATGATAAAAAAAAATTTAAATATTTCATTAGCAAACAAGGTTAGAAAATTAAATTATATTTGTCACATTGAAAATTTTTGTTTCATTGAATTGAGATCATTTTCTATGATACAATCCGAATATAAAAATTGGGATTAAAATATGATTTTACCATTTGTTCTATTTGCCATATGGTCTAGCTGCTTTGCTTTGGGGAAAATGGCGCTTAATTTTTCAACTCCTCTATTTTTTACCGGATCTAGAATGCTATTAGCGTCCCTATTAATATTAGGATATTTGTTTATTAAGAAAAAAAGTCAGCTCAAATTTTCCAAAAAGCAGATAATTCCAATTGGTATTTTAGCAATACTTAGTATGTATTTAACAAATGCTTTAGAATTTTATGGACTTCAACATCTTTCTGCTGCCAAAACATGTTTTATTTATAGTTTAACACCTTTTTTTGCAGCTTTTTTTTCCTATCTTCATTTTAAAGAAAAAATGAACTTTAAAAAATGGCTGGGGATGATTATCGGATTTGTTGGAATAGTACCGGTATTTTTTATTCAAACAGGAAACGAGTCTTTAACCAAATCATTTTTTTTAATTTCCCTGCCTGAACTTGCTATTATTGGAGCTACATTATTTTCAGTATATGGCTGGGTGCTTTTAAGAATTTTAGTTAAAGACAATTCTCTTTCTCCTTTAACTGCTAATGGATGGAGCATGCTGCTAGGTGGTATATTGGCTTTAACCCACTCATACTTTTTTGATACATGGTCACCTATTCCAGTAGCTTCAGCAAATGCTTTTGGCTTTTTAAAAAGCTTATTTTTAATCACCTTTGTATCAAATGTTTTATGCTATAATCTTTATGGTCATCTTTTAAAAAGATTTACAGCTACCTTTATGTCATTTGTAGGCCTTTTAAGCCCAATATTTGCCTCTTTATCGGAATGGATACTTTTAAAAACATCACCTTCACCGATAATACTGCTTTCTACTTCTGTAGTACTTTTGGGACTATGGATAGTATATCAAGAAGAGCTTAAACAGGGTTATATTACTAAAAAAGCAAAACAAGTAAGTAGCAGCAGTTAAGTTTATTTTTTTTTATTTGCATAAATGTATTTTGACATTTTTTAGATAGGTAAAAAAAATCTATATCTGTATTAATATTTTGTTAAAATACCTGATTACATTTGCTGCACAACTCTTTGAAAAATTATTTGGGTTAAATAACCATTTTCGAAAACTGAACGGCATACATCATGGTCAAACTCTCTTTTACTATCAGGAGCTTCATGTGCAGAAATTTCTTCGAAAAATAGCTGAATAGCATTGGAAATTTGATAACCTTGCTTTTGAGCTTGAAAAATCTCCCCAAGAATTAATGTTTTTTCATAAGGATTAAAATCTGTAATTTCATCAAAATTACAATCATAAAAGTTTGGATTTACATAAGGATTAGCTCTAACAAAAGCCATAATTTTTAATTTCCATTTTATTTATCAAAAAAAATTATAACTCATTTTTCTTAATGATGAACACTTTTTTTTTGAAAAAAAATATTTTTTTTCAACGGTAAGAAAATTTAATTTAGAAGATTAATTTTCAAATTTAGTAAAAAAGCAAAACTAATCCATAAAAGATAAGGCACAAACAAGCTACATGCTACAATTGAAATATTTATTGAAAAAATCATAAAAAGCACTGAAAAAACCCAAATCAAAATAATATCAATCAAACCTAAAAGTGGACTTTTCAAATAAAAAAACAAAAATGTCCAGATCATATTAAAAAATAGCTGCAAAGCCCAAAAAGTTATAGCCAATTCAAAAAATTTTACCCCTTTGTTTTTCCATATTAAAAACCCACTAACAGCAATCATTAAATATAAAATTGGCCAAACAATTCCAAACACATAATCGGGAGGTGTAAATGAAGGTTTATTCAACATAGCATACCAGTTAGGATCGGAATATCGCATTGAAACAGATCCTAATACCTGAACAATTATTACAATAATTAAAAAAATGATAAAATTAAAAAAAAGTCTTAACATTTTTCATTCCTTTTATTATGATAAATATAAAAATTAATTTAAATAGTCAATAAATAAATATTACAATAT
>JAFGQY010000025.1 GCA_016935395.1 Parachlamydiales bacterium | reverse complement strand
GTAAATTATTGACGTTTAAGAAGTTATAGTAATTTATTAAAACAATTGATTTGATTCATTTATTTTTAATTGACTCAATTGGATCAAGTTGCTATAATTGAATCAAATAATGAAACGATTGGTTCAATATGTATTATCATGAACAAGAGTCTTCTACCTTAGAATTAAAAAGAGAATTACCTAAAAATGATCAAATAGTAAAAACTATGATTGGTTTTTGCAATCAAAATGGAGGTAAATTAATCATTGGAGTAGATAATAATCGTAAGATTGTTGGAATTAGTGAAAATGAATTGAATAAAGCTTTAGAATATCTTGATAAAGCGATTTATGAAGCAACAAGTCCTTCTATTATTCCTAGAATTTATTCTCAAAGAATCGGCGATAAAACTATAATGATATTAGAAGTTTCTTCTGGAATGAATAAACCATATTTTAGAAAATCGGAAGGAATAAATAATGGAACATATATCAGACTTGGTAGAACTACACTTAAAGCAACTCAAGAAATTATCGAAGAACTTAGGTGGAAATCAGCCGGATTAGATTATGAAAAAATGCCAAATTATCAAGCAGACAAAAATGAACTAGATTTAAAAAAAGTTCAAGGTTTTTTATCTGATAGAAAAAATCATGCAAAAGTAAAAATTTCAGATGATATTCTTCAATCATATTATTTAATTTTTTCAGAACATATTAAATGTTATTTAACTATTGCCGGGATTTTATTATTTGGAAAAAATCCTCAAAAATATTTATCTGAAGCGATGATAATTTGTTCACATTTTAAGGGTATTTCAGGAAGAGATGCTTTAGCATTTATTGATTGTGAAAGTACGCTTTTTGATCAATTTGAGCAAGCGTATTCATTTATTTTAAGTAGATTAAGTAAATCGTTTAAAATTCAAGGACCCAAGAGAGAAGAAAAATTAGAGATACCTGAAACTGCTATAAGAGAAGCATTGCTTAATGCGATAGTACATAGAAATTACCATATTAAAGCACCAATTAAAATAGCTATATATGAAGATCGAATTGAAATTTTTAGTCCTGGACAATTTCCCGGACCGTTGAATGTTAATCAACTAACTTCCGGTTTAACATATTTAAGAAATCCGGCTATTTGTAAGGTTTTTAGAGAGGCAAATTATATTGAAAAATTAGGAACAGGTTTTATAACAATTTTTGATGAATATGAGAAAAATAATCTAAAAAAGCCTCAAGTAATTGAAGGGGAAAATTTTATTAAATGCATTTTACCCAGAAAAAAAGAAGAAGATAAAAAACTTGAAAATTTTGATGAATTATCAAAGATAATGAATCTTTTTGATAGATTTAAAGAAATTACTATAAAAGATGTTATAAGAGAATTAGCTATTTCAAAAGCAACTGCAGTAAGGAAATTAAATATTTTGATAAATGACTATAAAATTAAACGAATTGGACATGCCAAATCTACTAAATATATAAAAATTGTAGATTAATAATAATGGACTTAAAATCCCTTGGGGGAAAACCCCCGTGCTGGTTCGAGTCCGGCTTTGAGCATTTTTTTTAAATTTTTCTTTGAAAATATCAAATTATTAATTGTTAATGAGTTAAGTCGAAATTTACCTCTCTTAGTTTGATTTGCAACCAAAAAAATATTTTTTTACCTTGATTTACGACCATAAATTTAACTATATTGTCTGATATAAAACCATATTAAGGAAAGTATGAAAAGACTAATAGATTGGCATTTAAAAAAATGGAAGGAAGATAAACATAGAAAACCATTGATAATTCGAGGTGCTAGACAAGTTGGTAAAACTTACTCAATTCATCAATTAAGTGCTATTTTTGATAATATTGTTGAGATCAATTTTGAATTAACAAAGGATGCAAAAAAGATATTCGAAAAAGATTTAAAACCTGAACGTATCATTAAAGAATTATCTCTTTTTTCGAATCAAAAAATTATACCAGGAAAAACACTTCTTTTTTTTGATGAAGTACAAGAAGCTCCTGAAGCTATTAAATCCTTAAGGTATTTTTATGAATTATATCCTGAACTGCATGTGATTGCCGCAGGTTCTCTTCTTGAATTTATTTTAGAAAAAATAGGAGTTCCTGTTGGAAGAGTATCTTATTTATATTTGTATCCGTTGTCTTTTGTTGAATTTTTAGCTGCTAGTAAAAATTATCTACTTATTGAAGAAATTGTTTCTCATGAGAAAGGAATTGAGATAAATGAAGCTATCCATAATAAGCTATTGGATTTGCTAGGTCAATATTTTGCGATAGGTGGAATGCCGGAAGCGATAATTAAATGGATTGAGACAAATGATCCAAAAGCAAGCTATGAAATTCATCATCAATTAGTCGAGTCATATAAACAAGACTTTTTAAAATATGCAAAAAAACATCAAATAAAATATCTAGAACAATTATTTACTCAAATTCCTAATATGATTGGTGAGCAGTTTCAATATAAAAATATTCATGGAGAATATAGAAAGAGAGAGTTAGCGCCATGTATTGATCTTTTGAGTAATGCAAATATAATTCATAAAATAACTCATTCAGCAGGTAACGGAGTTCCTCTTGGAGCTGAAACAAATTTTGAATGGTTCAAATTGATTTATCTCGATATTGCATTATGCCAGGCTATTTTGGGATTAGATTTAAATACATGGTTTTTAGATCCAAGCGCTGAATTTATTAATCGTGGTCATATAGCTGAAGCGTTTGTAGGTCAGGAATTGTTAACCTATTCTAGCCCTTCAAAACATCAAGATTTATTTTTTTGGAAACGTGAAAAAAGAGGAAGCAAAGCTGAAGTAGATTATATTTTTGAATATAATAGTGAAATAGTTCCAATAGAGGTTAAAAGCAACCATGGATCAACACTTAAGAGCATGTTTGCCTTTTTGGAATCTCATAAGAAAGCTTCTTATGGTGTTAGATTTTCTACCCATAATTATTCTATTTTTAATAAAATTGATTCAAGGCCTTTGTATGCAGTTGCAGGTTTGTCAAATATTATTCAAAAAGAGGCGCTGCATTTTTTGTGTGCAACAACTTGATGGATAATTTTAATGATATAAATCTATTAGATTAAAGTTGTAAACAAAAGACTTAAAACTTCTAGAAGCTGAAACTTTAATGAAGGTTCGTATTAAGTTTTGAGTTTTTTTTAAATAACTTGAATAAAACATAAAGTTAATTTAAACGCCTGTAGAAGAGTGGCTTGTGAAAAATGATAATCATGTTGCAAATATTATGTGAAATATTGCATAATAGGTAGCAAAGGGGAAGGAGATATGTATAAAAGATTTTTTATTCCTCCTAAACAGAGTTATTTTTTGTTTGGTCCTAGAGGGACCGGAAAATCGACTTGGTTAAAAACCCATTATCCAAATGCCTATTATATTGATTTAAATGATCCTGAAGCTTTTCGATTATATACTTCAGCTCCTGAAAAGTTATATCAGATATTAACAAATAGATCTGAGTTGGAAGTCATAATTGATGAGGTTCAAAAAGTACCCGAAATATTAAATGTTGTACATAAATTGATCGAAGAAAAAAAAGGGTTAACGTTTATTATGACCGGATCAAGTGCAAGAAAATTAAAAAGACATGGCGTCAATTTACTTGGTGGAAGGGCTCTTTTGAAACATATGCCTCCTTTTTTTGCTAAAGAAATAAAAGATATTTTCGAATTAAAAAATAACATATTACTAGGTATGTTACCTATAGTTTTAGATTCTTTTGCACCTGAAGAAGTATTAAAAGCTTACGTAGGTATATATTTAAAAGAAGAAGTACAAGCTGAAGGAATTGTAAGAAACGTTGGAGATTTTGCCAGATTCTTAGAAGTGATGAGTTTTAGTCATGGATCTGTAGTAAATGCTTCTAATATTTCTAGAGAAGCTCAAATTGCAAGAAAAACTGTAGATAGTTATTTAATTATTTTAGAAGATTTACTTCTAGCTTTTCATTTAAATGTTTTTCGAAAAAAAGCTAAAAGATCATTAATTTCTCATTCTAAATTTTATTTTTTCGATTCAGGTGTATATTACTCACTACGACCTAAAAATTTTTATGATAAACAAACTGAGATCGAAGGAGCTGCCTTAGAAGGAATGGTGGCTCAGCATTTAAAAGCTTGGGCAGATGCACAGCTGCAAAAATATCAGCTACATTTTTGGCGTACGCATTCAAAAGTAGAGGTTGATTTTATTTTATCAGGACCAAATTGTTTTATAGCTATTGAAGTAAAAAATGGCACGGTAATACATCCTCAAGATTTTAAGGGATTAGAAATATTTATGGAAAATTATCCGGAAGCTAAACCTATATTATTATATAGGGGTAAACATAAATATGTTGAAAGGAATATATTATGTTATCCGGTAGAAGAATTTCTTTTATTAATTGATCCAAAAGGTAATTTTTGGGAAAACTTATAAAAAATATCTCTTTGCAAATAATTAACTTGGATATTGCATAAAAATTTATTTGCCGTTTACTTTGCATCTATTTATAAGACCTCTGCATTTATTTGGTTTTCTTTATTAAAAAATCTTTTACAGAAACTATCGTTAAGATCAAGTAATTTTCAGATATTTTTTTTAATAAAATTTACTAATCTATTGAAATTTAGCTATTTAAGTTATGTTGATTTGTAAATACAATGTATGGTATTATGTTTAATATAAAGAGGGAGACTAAAAATGAGCATAATTAAAAAATTACAAAAACATGGAAATAGTTATTCTTTAATAATCGATAAAGCTATTTTAGAATTAATTGGCATTGATAAGACAACTCTATTAGAAATATCTACTCCTGATGGAGAATCTCTATTGCTAAAACCCATTGAAGAACATGAGCAAAAAAAGTTTGAGCAAGCATTAAAAAAGACAAATAAAAATTATTCAAAATCTTTAAAAAGATTGGCAGAATGAAAATTTTTTTTTTAACATATGAACAAATTATTTTTATTCATAAAGATCAGATAAAAAAATATGGTGGATCTTTTGGTATAAGAGATAAAAAATTAGTAAAGTCGGCAATATCTCAACCAAAAATGACGTTTAATGGGAAATATTTATATGAAAACATTTTTCAAATGGCTGCAGCATATTTATTTCATATTGTTAATAATCATGCCTTTATAGATGGTAATAAAAGAACCGGAATAGTTGCTGCGTTAGTTTTTTTTGAAATGAATGATATTGAGATTCATTTAACAAATAATGAATTGGAAAAAAATGTGATAAAGATAGCGTCAGGTAAAATGAATAAAAATGAAATTTCTAAATGGTTTAGCTATAAAGTAAAAAAATAAATATGGAAGAGAATTAATTTTTTTTGCAAGAAATCTTCTATGCTGATTATAGTACATCTTTGCTATATGAAAATTTTAGGCAATATTCTTTAATTCAAATTTTATTGAAAATGGAATATAAATAAAAAATTAAGATATTAAATTCAATAAAGCTATTTATTTTTGCCTAAACCTCTTTTTTGTGCTTCCCTAGCTACTGTTTCCCCAAATTGCTGTTGACTTCCCAGATGACTAAGAGGTCTTTCTTGCCAATCATCTTTTGGAAAGTTTTTATTTTGATGCGCTAAAGCGCTATTGACAATAGATGAAGCTCTTTGTCTTCTTAAAAATCTTGAAATAGGAGTTAAACACCATCTAAAAGGAAGCTCTACAGTCCACCAAAGTCCGCTTTTTAATCTACCGATAGGTCCTAAAATTTTTTCACAGCCAAAAATATTGATTCTTCTAATTTCACCTTCATCCAAACCTGTTTTAGATGTAAGGCCTTTTTTCCAATGAAAAAAAGTAGCTTGAGACGGACCTTGAACTTTCATAAAATATTCTCTTTTTAAATAATTTGATAAAGATATTTTAATGAAAAAAAAGAAAAAATCAATGTAGATAATTTTTATAAGCTTTCAATATAGGAAAAGAGTTCATTAGGAGGCTATATAGCATCCTAAATTATTATTCTAAGTCACATGGTCTTGTCAATGGATATTTATCGTTAACATGTTCTATGTAATTTGAAATCCAGCCAGCTACTCTACCCAGAGATATCATAACAGGGTTCATTTGATGAGGGACTTCAAATAGCTGATAAAATATACAATTAAAAAGGTCCGGATTAGGAGTTAAATTTCTTTTCTGAAAAAAGTCATCTTTTGTGATTCTTTCAATAAGTTTTAATGCCAGATTTTTATATTGTTCAATTTCTTTAAAGTCAGAATCTTTTGAAATCAAAACTTTATACATTATTTCAACACGGGGGTCCCAGCAATTATAGATTCTATTATAGGTTCTTTGTCCAAACCCCATTATTAATTCCTTGTTCTTGATTTTGTTATCTATATATTCATTAACATCGATCTCGTTTTTTAATATTTCTTCATACATTTCTGAAACATATTGACTTGCGCCTCCATGAATCTTGCCTTTAAAAGCAGCGATACCGGAAGAAATGGCTGTATAAATATTGCCTCTGGCGCTGGCAATGTTTCTTACCGTAGAAGCTGAGCAATTTTGATTATGTTCAGCATGAATAATCAAAATTTTATTTAAAATATCTGCAAGCTTAAGCAACTTATTTTTATCTTGATTTGAGTGCATTTTATATAAGATTTCATAAGCAAAGCTTTTGCCTTCCAATTTTTCATCCCATTTTTTATTATTCAGCCTTACATAATAATAGGTGGAGATTACAGAAACCTGAGCAATAATATAAGCGAATTTTTCAATAATGTTATTTGGATCATCTAAGTATTGTTTTTCTAAGGATTCTAAAGATATCACTCCTATTGCTAAAAAATCCATTGGATGAATTTGTATCGGAATGGAATCTAAAAGAGTTTTCATTTCAGGCAATAAGACAAAGTTTTTAAAAATTAAATCTTTGAATCTGTTTTTATCTTTATCATTTTGATTTTCAAAAATCAATTCATAAGCTATGTCTGTAAAATCGAATTTAATTTTTTCTTCAATAGGAATGCCTCTATAATATAACATCCCATCGGTTTTATCCACTCTGCAGATTTTGCTCGTACAAGTGGCTGTATGATATAAACCGGGATCAAATATGATTAAATCATTTACATTTTTTTTTATTTCTAATAATAAATCCTTTCCTCTTTGAGAGATGTTAAAAAGATGGGATAAATTTACATTATTTTCACATAAATCCTGCATGGAAACCTCTTATTAAGTCTTTTTTAATAAGCTTAGAAGTCTAAATATTAAAAAAAAAATCGTCAATTGTTAAATTTTTCTCCTTACAAAAAATAAATCTATATCTTAAAATTAAACAGTTTTATAAATAAAAAAAATTCTTGTAATTGTAATCAGATATTAAGTAGTAATCATGTCATCTTTTTTTGCTCAAAAATATTCTAAAAATTGCAGATCTCAGGAACTGACAAGTATGACAAAAAAACTTCTTTCCAGCTCTTCTAATGATACAATTATTATGAGCATCGGCAATCCCGCCGGTATTGATAATGTGAACAGACTTTTTCGAGATAGAATGAATGAGATAATCAATGATCCTAGCCTATTTCAAACATTTTTCTGTAAATATTCTGCTGATAGGGGGGAACCTTTATTTCTACAAACTTTTGCTCAATTATTGAATGAAACATATAATTGGAACATTTCCGAAAGAAATATTGCTGTTACTTGCGGATCTCAGATGTCTTATTTTTTTTTGTACAATATTTTTGCTGAATCTTCAAAAAATACAAATTCAAAAATACTACTTCCTCTTGTTCCTGAATATTTTGGTTATTTTGATCTAGCCGGATGTGATGATATTTTGATGGTAAATAAACCACTTATTGAAATACTTGATAAAAACTTTTTTAAATATAAAATTGATTTTTCCAATCTTCAAATAAACGAATCAATCAAAGCAATATGCATATCAAGACCTACAAATCCTAGCGGAAATGTAGTAACAGATGAAGAATTAATGGCTCTTTCTGAAATAGCAAAAAAAAACAACAGTTATCTAATCGTTGACAATGCATATGGGATTCCTTTTCCTAAATTAGTTTTTAAAGATATTAAAATGATATTTGATAAACACATTATATTAACATACAGTCTATCTAAGTTAGGTTTCCCCGGATTAGCAACAGGCATAATTATAGCAGATGAAATAATAATAAATAAAATTGCCATTTTAAATGGAGTAAGTAAGTTAACGGTAAATAATTTTGGGCAAGGCATATTATTACCTTTTATTAAAGATAAAACTATATTTAACATTAGCGATGTTATTAATAAATATTACAAAGACAGATTAAAAAAAGCATACGAATATATCAGACATTATTGGAAAGATTTTAATTACAAAATTCATATTTGTGAAGGTGGTTTTTTTATTTGGGCTTGGTTTGAAGGGATAGAAATATCATCGATTGATCTTCAAAAATTACTTATAAAGGAAAATGTTTTAATTATTCCAGGGAACCATTTTTTTTATTCGTTTTCAAATAATGATCCATGGAAACATGAAAATGAGTGTATAAGAATAAGTTATGCTTTAGATGATGAAAGCTTGGAAAAAGGCATAAAAAACATAGCAAATGGTTTAAAAAAAGTTTTAAAGTAAAAATTTTCAAAAGAGATGTATTTATTCTTTTTTTAAAAAACAAGATTAAATAAACTTAATAAAAAAAAATTCAAGATTTTCATGTCAGTAATAAAAGTTAGTAATTTAACAAAAAATTTTAAAATAGCAAAAAGTCACAGTAGCAATTTTATTGGGAAGTTTAAAAACTATATTTTTCCTAGTTATGAAATCTTAAAAGCTGTTGACAATTTAAATTTTGATATCTCTCACGGCGAAAGAGTAGCATTTATTGGTCCAAATGGAGCAGGGAAGTCAACAACCATTAAAATGTTAACAGGAATAATGCAGCCCACTCATGGATTTATAGAAATTTTAAAAAAAGATCCTGTGAAAGACAGAAAGAAGTTAGCTCATGACATCAGTGTTGTATTTGGTCATTGTTCCAAATTATGGTATCAATTGCCTGTTATCGAATCATTAAATTTGCTATCTGCGATATATGAAATTCCTTCAAGAGAATATATTCAAACTATGAATGAGTTAACAGATCTTTTTTCCATAGCTAAGTTTTTGCATAAGCCTGTGCGTCAGCTTTCTTTGGGAGAAAGAATGAGATGTGAACTTGTTGCAAGTTTTATTCATAAGCCAAAAGTTGTTTTTTTGGATGAACCTACAATTGGCCTTGATATTTCTGCTAAAGCAATAGTTAGAGATTTGCTAAGAAAGATGTGCACGGATTGGGGATGTACTCTTTTGTTAACTTCCCATGATGCTGATGATATTGAAATAGTTTGTGAAAGGGTTATACTAATTAACCAAGGAAAATGTGTTATAGATGATAGTTTGGAAAATATGCTTAAAAATTACATTAAAAAGAAGACTATCACGGTGTTATTTGAAGAGAAAAATCCATCTATTGAAGCTGAAGGCATCAATTTAATTGAAAAGTCACCCTATAAATTAAAGTTTGAAATTGATCTTGAAAAAACTACGGAAAATTCTGTTGTGAGCATGCTAATGCATCGATACAAAATACAAGATATAACAATTGAAAGACCTGCTTTAGAAACAATCATAAAAACATTTTATAACTGATTAGAGATGAAAAAATATTTTAAAGCTTTAACATTTTCTTTTATGAGTCAAATAAAAGAAAAAAGCCAAATTTTAGGGAAAGCTCTTCTTTATATAATAATTGTATATCTCTTTTATCAAATTTTCGAAAACGTAAAAGCTCCTTCTAATAGATTGTGGTATTTTGCAATGACCCAAGGAATTATTTTATCTACTATGCCGTTGGTCCTTCAAATTTCTAATGATATTAGATCTAATCAAATCACTTATTTTTTACTTCAACCTGTTAATTTTTTAATTCTTCGTTTTTCTGAAGCTATAGGTGCATCTATTTTGCGATATATTATATTGATTATTCTATGTTTGATTTTTGTACCTTTTTTAAAAGGTGAAGCCTTAATAAGCAGGATTAATATTCTTTTTTCAGTTTTTTTGGGGATTTTGGGTATAATTTTATATACTCAAATTTCTCTTTTAATAGGAATTTTATCCTATTGGATTAAAGAAATTAAAACTCTTCTTTATTTTAATTTAACAGCAACTTTCTGTTTTGGTGGGCTGATTGTGCCTATACAATTATACCCAAAGATAATGCAAAAAATTTGTTTTTTTACCCCATATCCTTGGATATTGTGGTGGCCGGCTAATTTTTTTTCAGCAGAAGATGTGAATCATATAAGCGGTTTTACAGGATGGATTATTTGGAATTTAGTATTCATACTTTTAAATGGTTACTTTTTCAAAAAATACAAAAATAATTTAGTTATGGATGGCGGTTGATGAAACATCTCACTTTTTTAAAAGCAGTTTTAAAAACCCAATGTAAACTTATTTTAGCATTTAAATTATCATTATTTTTGAAAATTATAGCTATAGTAATTAGGCAAGGACTCTTCATCGTTACTTGGGGCTTTTTTTTTAATAGGTATATTTCAATAGAAGGATGGGGATTCAGTCAAGCTCTTGCTATGTTTGGAATTATCTCTTTTGGTATCGGATTTGTTGAACTTTTTTTTTATGGCCTGCGTGAACTTCCTTTTTTAATAGAAACCAATCAGTTAGACAATTATATAACTCAACCAAAGAACATTTTGCTCAATGTGGCTATATCCAAAGGTGATATAACTGCTATATCAGAAATAATTTATGGACTGTTGCTTCTTTTTGTTTCAGGTTATTTATTTACGGAACTCAAGCTTGTTATTTTAGTGCTGCCATTAAGTATATTTTTTATTTTTTCTTTATATCTTTATTTAAGCAGCATTGGATTCTTTATAAAAAATTCTCAAGGATTTGTTAGAGAATTGTATCAAAATGCCAATGTAATTATATCTCAACCGAGTTCAGCTTATAGAGGATTTTTCAAGATATTCACTTTGACAATTCTTCCTACGGCTTATTTAAATTTTTTTCCGGTTGAATTTTTAATTAATCATCATATTAAAGATATATTTTTAGCTTACTTGGGATCTTTATTATTTTTAGCTTTAGCATGTTTGTTTTTTTATAAAGGATTAAAACGTTATGAATCAAGCAGTATAATTTCTTATAAATATTGAGTCAATCACCGCTCCCTAAAGGAAGGGGCTTGGTCTGTGAAGATCAGGGGAAATTGGTTGATTAGGGGGTAAAAAGGAAACTTTATGCAGAAGTTAGTGGGAAGAGATACATACACACCATGGGATGCTCCACTAGTCCTATGCAACTGTGATCTGTCATTAAACAGAGAGAAAACTCTCAGTGTGTCAGATTTAAAAACTCCTTCTAACAACCCCGAAGTGGATTACTCTCGGCGGGCAGAGGCTTTAAAAGCATTAAGACCGCATTTTTTAATATTGGCAATTCATCCATTCCCTAAAGGAAAGGGTCTTCTTGCCTAAAAAAGGATAAATGGAATAAAAAGGCTTTTTTATGTCAGCATTAAGAATTCAAGGTTTTGGATTTGAACAATCCACTAGTCTGTTAACTGCCGAGCAGCAAGTTAAATCACCTGGACCGCCTCATGATGAGGCGGAATTTGATGGACAAGGGGCTTCTTGTGAGTTGCCCATAAATCAAATAAAAGATGTGTTTTTTGATGGATGTAAGCATCTTTTACCACCACGCTTAGTAGGTGGGAAAGCTTATAATTTGCAAAAACTTTCACGAATAGAAGGAATAACAATTCCTAAGTGGTTTGTCCTATCATCAAATCTTTTTCGGCAATTTTTAAATGAAAATGATATTTTGGAAGATATAGAAAGATTAGATATCCTTTGTGAAAATTCTGAAGCAAATGAACAAGCTATTAACCTGCAAAGCGAACGCATAAGAAATAAGATTTCGAAAGGCGTTTTTAGTGCGGACCTTTTTGTCAAAATTAAAACATCTTACGAATTAATAAGTGATGAAGCTGCAAGATTTGCAATTAGAAGTTCAGGAGCCATAGAAGATTCACAAACGTCTTCTTGCGCAGGACTTTACGACTCAGTTTTAAATATATCTGGAATTGATAATATATTAACTGCTGTAAAATCAGTTTGGAGTTCATCATTTAATGAACGGGTAGTTCGCGAAAGGATTAGATTAAAAGTTAATCAAAAAGATTGTTTGATGGGAGTTATTGTTCAGAAATTAATTGATTCAAAGGTATCCGGCGTAGCATCAACTTTAGTACTTGGGAACAATTATCCAGGAATACAAATTGCTGCCAATTATGGTCTTGGAGAGAGTGTTGTAAGCGGGGAAGTAAGTGTAGATAGTTTTGTCGTTCACCCGGAAAACAATTACATCATCGAAGCTATTAGAGGCAGTAAAGAATTTTGTTATGTGAAAAATTCAACAAATGGAGTCGAAAAAATAGCTCTAGATGAAGAAAGAAGAAAAAAATATGTGATGGATTTTGTAAAAGTACATGAATTATCAGATCAGGTAAGGGCTATTAAAAAAGAATACGGTTGTGATGTTGATGTTGAATTTGCAATTGATGAAAATCAAATAATACATATTCTGCAAGCTCGACCTTTAGTTAAATCGGTAGTCAGTAAAATTAAAGTAGTGAATCCTGAAGATGCAATTACTCATGAAATAATTGCACGCGGCAATTATTCAGTTCCCGGAGTAACTACAGGTAGGTTGGTTTATATTCCATCTTGGGAAAAACTTTCATCCGGTGAAATAGTATTAAATGAAAACGACATTGCTCTTGCACATGTTACAACAAATGTCTGGTCTCATTACTTTTCTAATATAAAAGGGGTAGTTACAAAAGAAGGATCACCTTCTTCTCATCCTATGTTACTTTCAAGAGAAAAAGGAATACCCTGTGTTATCGGAATAAATGAGGATTTTGACAATCTTATAAGGCATAATGGGCAAACAGTTACGATTGATGGTATTAACAAAGTAATATATGCCGGAGAAGTTACTAGTAAAGAAGCTGATAGCTTGGATTTATTAAGGCAATTTGAAACGGTTAGAGCTAAGCCTTGGCCGGAAATATCTGAAATATTGCCTCATTTAATACACAACAAAATGGTATTACAGCAGGAGGGAAAATATTGGCGCAAAACTCCTACTTATCCTCTTTTCGGATTTCAACTAGAATTAAATATGATGCGTTTTGATAAAGTCCCTAAGATATTGCAGAAAAGTCTAAAAAAACCGATTGAAGCTCGGGTAATAAATAACTTTGTTTGTAATGAATTATCCCCATTTAATGAATATGTAGCTTTATTTGATGATTTTTCAGCAGAGCAGGCTTCAAGGTTTAATGAAGATCAACAAAGATGCATGGACAAATTTTTAGAAGTTTCTAAAGGATTTTCTTTAGATCCTCATAAATGGAAAGAGTATATTGACACTTATGCAGAGTTTCGCGCTTATATCTGGCTTGGAGGTGCTTATAGAGCATATTCGGAAAGAAAAACAGAAGAAATTAGCTCAGTTATACAGCTGCCTCAATTTTATTTAGATGAAGCAGCGCAAGAGATGCAAAGTAATATTATAGAATTAGATACAAAGATGCATGAAGAAGTTTATAAATTAGCAAAAAGGTGTATAACAAAAGAAAAATTTGAAAATATAGAGGTTTTGCGGCAAAAAGATGTTGAGCTTTATGATGAAGTAGTAAAATTGTCAAAAAAATATCGTTTTGAACACACAATTGCATTAGATACTCCTATCGATCTCGATTTGATTTATAATAGAATATATCAAGAGGTTGAAAGGATAAAAACCAAAGATTTTTTCAATTCTTTTAAAAATGCACATACAGCAAGGGATCTGTTATGTGAAAATACAGATTTAAAAAAATGGCTTCAAAATTCAATTCAAAATCGTATTTTACAATCTGATGCTCATCATATAGATGCTTCAGCCAAAGCTTATGTTAGACCGCAATTACTAGAATTAGCCAAAGTTCTTGTCGAACGAAAATTGATTAAAAGTGAAGGAGATATATTTTCTGCCACTTCTGATGAAATTTATGAATATATAAAAACATACAACATGATAAAAACATAAATAATATCAAGGGTACATTTGTGGATAGAGCAAAATTACTAAGACAGCTATTAGATTCTATGAAAGTTGAGTACGTTATGGAAGCACACAACGGCATTTCTGCTAAAATTGCACAAAATGCGGGATTTAAAGCGCTATGGGCTTCTGGTCTTACTATTTCCTCTTCGCTTGGACATAGAGATTGCAATGAAATCTCCTGGACAAATGTTTGTGATCAAGTCGAGTATATGGTGGATGCTACTACGATACCAATAATTTTAGACGGAGATACAGGATTTGGGAATTTCAATAATGTTAGGCAGCTAATCATCAAACTATGTAAATACCAGGTAGCAGGTGTGAGTTTGGAAGATAAAACTTTTCCAAAAATCAATTCTTTCAAAGATGGTAAACAGCAGTTAGCGTCGATAGATGAATTTTGCGGTAAGATAAAAGCCGCTAAAGACACTCAAACAAATGAAAGTTTTTGTGTTTTTGCTAGAACGGAAGCTTTTATTTTAAATCATGGATTAGAAGAAGCTCTAAAAAGGGCTTATGCTTATAAAGAAGCGGGAGCGGATGGAATAATAGTGCATTCCAAAAAACAAACCATTGAAGAAATTGAACTTTTTTGTAGTAAATGGGACTATTCTATACCTCTTATAATAATTCCTACGAAATTTGATTTAACACCTTTTGAAGTTTATTCTCGTTTAAAACTTTCACTTGTAATTTGGGCCAATCATCTTTTAAGAGCTTCGATGATTGCCATGAAAAATACAGCAAAAGAACTATTTAACAATAAGTGTGCAAAATCTATTAAAAATGAAATTGCTACAATTGAAGATATATTCGAACTTGTGAATGAAAAAGAATGGAAAGAAGCAGAAAAAAAATATTTGCTCAACAATGTCTAAAATTAAAAATATAATTCTTTTTGGTTGTGGTGTTCATTACCAGGAAAAATATAATGAAGTTTTAAAGAAAGAAAATGTAAATGTCGTTCTTGTAGTAGATTTAAAATCTAATAAAAAAAGCATTAAAGATTTTTTTTTAAAAAACGAGCCGTCTGCTAAAAAATTTCTTTTTTTAGATGAAAAATACAGAAATGAAATTTCTTTCGATATAATTGACCAATTTATAAAAAAATTGATTAATCTTTCTGAGATTGAAGGAGTGATAATTTCTACCGAACCTAAAGTAAGAAAGATATATACGATCTGGGCTATAAAAAATAATTTTCCCATATTTATGGACAAACCTATTAGTGCTTTTTCTAATATTGAAAATGTCTTTACTCTTCGAAAAGATTTTGAGGAAATCGCCAAAATTAAAAAAAAATCAAATGTAAAAATTGTTGTTTCATGTGAAAGACGTCAGCATTACGGCTATTTATGGCTTAAAAACTATTTGATAAAATTTATGAAAGACGTAAAAGTGCCGATCACTTCGATAGAGATTAGTTTTGCCGGAGGGATATGGCGTTTGTTAGATGAATTTTCAATAATTGAAAATCACCCTTTTAAGTATGGTTATGGAATTTTGCTTCACTCTGGTTATCATTATATAGATTTGTTAGCAAACTTGCTTGATTTAAATAAACATGTAACACAACTTGAAAACATTAAATATTCTGTAAAAGCATTAGCAACAAGACCTTTTGACCTGCTAAATTCACTAAATAGACACTATGAATATGATTATTATAACAAAGAAAAGGGATTAAGCCCTTTTTTTTCTGTTAATAAAAAGAGTTCTTTCGGAGAAACTGATGTTATGGTCATCGGGCAATTAAAGAAAAATGATTTTCCCTTAACAAATTTTTCCATCAAGCTTTTAGGTACTTCATTATCCTTAAGACAATCAGATAGATTATCAAATAAAATTGAAGGAAAAATCAGACAAGAAAAAATAATTTTACATATAGGTCATTTATGTTCTATTCATATTGAAAGCTTTCCTTTCAAAAAAATTAATTCAGATAAATATCCTATTGAAGATTTTTTGATTACTATCATGAACAGTCCTTTATTAAATAAATATAAACCCATAATAAAATTAGATCGCAGAAAGATTTCAAAATTATATTCAGATGTTCCCATGTCTTCTTCTTTAAACACTTTTTCAAGACAAAGTCAATTAGCATCTTTTTTAAATAATCAAGATTGTAATTCTTCTTTTGAATCTCACAAAAATACAATTAATCTTCTGCATATGATTTATAAGGATATAAAAAAGAACTATAGATTTAGATAATAGTAGCTTTATGGTAAAAAGATGAAAAATTTTATTTTGAATTGTAATAAATTGCTATTTTGATTAAATAATTTTTTAAAAAATATAATAGGAGGCTTTACAGCCTCCTAAATTTTTTATTTATTTGCTTTTGATTTCGATTTTTTTAGGTTTTGAATTTTTTGTTTTTGAAAAGCTGATTTTCAATATACCATTTTTAAATGTTGCTTCGGGAGTCTCATTTTCATCTACTTTTTGCGGTATCGGAATTTTATAAGAGCAGTTTTTGTTAGCTTTCATATAGTATTTTACATCTTTTTCTTCTTTTTTAGATTCCGCCTGTATCCATAAAATTCCTTTTTCAAATGATATTTGTATATCGTTTTGATCAATACCGGGAAGTGCAGCTTCTACAAAATATTTATCGTCATTTTCATAAAGTGAAATTGAATTGTTTTCACTTTTTGAAAAAGTATCAGCATCAAGATCAAAAAAATCTCTAAAAAAATCTAGTTCATTGAAAAGTGATGGTAAAAATTCTCTTCGTCTCATAAAAACCTCCGTTGGTTTTTTTTATCTAATTTTTATCTTATTAAATATCGAAATAATTTTCTAGCACTTTAGTCGCTAGATTGCTACGTATCTGTTTTATCTATTTAAAAATAAACGATATGTGAATAATTTTTTTTTCTAAAAAGGCAAAGAAGTTGTAAATTATGATTTTTTTTTCAAAATAGAATAATAAATAAAGAAACAAAATACATTTACGATCACAAAATATGAAAATTTCAAATAACAACTATTGCAAATTACATATTCATAATATATAGAGATAATTAATAGGAATAATATGAATAGAGTTGTTTTTTTTACGTTTTTTATATTTTGGGCTTTTTCGGGATATTGTGATGAACAAGCCATAGAAGAGATAAAAAAAGAAGCTATTCCCAAAAAGCAATTTGAAACGCAAAAGATAAATTCAATTTACATATTTGAAAAAGATCAGAAAATAGAAAACTTTTCAGAAGAAGGCATTTTTATAGAAGCTGATGAAAAATTTTCAAAAGAAAAGCTTAAAAATGATCTTTTGCCTTTTTTGAAAAAAGAAATTAATGAACAAAATATTTCAAATATTTCAAAAACAATTAAAGAATTTTTCAAAAATTCCAACTATCCATTTGTTTTGGTATCCCTGCCTGCGCAAAAAATTGATAATGGGACAATTAAGTTTATTATAACTGAAAGCAAACTGGGAGCTTATGAAGTAATTGGCAATAAGAATTTTACAAAAAAGATTTTTCAAAAATATTTAGATTTAAAAGATCATGATCCGATAGATGTGCAGAGAATAAACAGACACATACAGTTAATAAATAAAAATCCCTTTAGAAATGTCAATATTTTATTCAAACCTGGAAAGGAGATAAATACTACAGATATAGATGTTTTGGTAAAAGATAGGATACCTTATAGAATATATGGAGGGATTGATAATACAGGACTTGTTTCTACGGGATTTAATAGAATTTTTGCGGGACTTAATCTTGGTAATTTATGGAGATTAGATCATATTTTTTCTTATCAATTTACAAGCGCTTCAAATATTAATGAATTTCAATCGCATACTATTAGTTATACTCTGCCGGTTTTCTATAAAAACTTTATAACTGTCTTTTCAGGATATTCTAAAATTCGTCCCGATCAACAAATAAATTATCTGAATAATCATGGTAAATCTTTTCAGGCAAGCTTTAGATATGCATTTTTATTAAATCCGACTAGAAAATTAAATCATGAAGTTGATGTTGGTTTTGATTACAAATATTCCAATATAAATTTAACCTATAGAAGTTCTCCAATAATAAAAAACAGGGTAAACATCACCTAGGTAGTTGCTAAATATGAAGCGTTATACTCTTATGGTCAAGTGAGATGGCCATTTTCCATAGAGCTTTTTTGTTCTCCCGGAAGAATTATATCTAAGCAAACTAACAATGATTTTTCAATGTTAAGATATAGAGCAAAAAATAAATATATATACGGTCTAATGCAGTTTAGTCCATATTTTTCATTAAAAAACCAAATGTCAATATGGTTTAACTTAAGATCTCAACTATCATCAAGCAACTTAATAGCATCCGAGCAGTTTGGGCTTGGAGGCTATGATACCGTTCGGGGCTATTCGGAAAGAGAGGTCAATAAGGATAATGCAGTTTTACTAAATTTTGAAGTGAGATCAGCTTCAGTAAAAATTTTTAAAGGATTGATAAACGAACTGCAATTTTTGGCATTTTTAGATACCGGAGCCGGTTGGGATAAATATTCAACGCCAAATGTCAAAAACTTTCAATACTTAGCGGGAATCGGTCCGGGACTTAGGTATAACATTAAAAATAATTTAGTTTGCAGAGTAGATTTAGGCTTTAAACTGCATAAGACAGAAGCAAATAAACATGCCGATTATAGAAGACTGCATTTTAGCTTTATAGGGAGTTTTTAAAAAATATGAAAAAATTTCTTTTTTTGATTTTTTTATCTTTTAGCTCCATATTTGCAAGTCCTCAAGATCCAACTGTGGTATCCGGAAGTGCAAACTTTACTCAAGAAAAAAATAAATTAAATATTTTTTCTTCCGATGATTCTTTGATAATTAACTGGAAAAATTTTGATATACTAAAAGATGAAATAGTACAGTTTATTCAACCGACAAACGACTCATATGTTTTGAATAGAGTTATAGGTTTAGATAAAACTAAAATTTTTGGAACTCTTTTATCAAATGGTTCTATTTTCTTAATAAATCCAAATGGTATTTTTACATCGAAAGAAGCAAAAATAGATGTTGGATCTTTATTATTTTCTACGCTTTCATTAAAAGACGATGATTTTTTAAATAATAAAGATTCTTTAAGTTTTATAAATGAATCAGAAGGCATAATCGAAAATTTTGCAGACATAAAATCTAAAAAAGATGTTTATCTGTTATCTACAAAGATTGAAAATTTTGGCAATATTGAAGCTCAGAGCGGCAACATATTAATCGGCTGCGGAAATAATATTTTAATCAAACCCAAAGAGTCTGAATCCTTATTTATACTATGCGATTTATCGGAAAATTTTGAAAAAAAACAGGATGTAGGCATAAATCTTGAAGGGGATATTAAAGCTAATAGAGTTGAGATAAAAGCCGATGGCAATCTTTATGAACTTGCAATCAAACAAAACTCAAATGTTGAAGCTGTTTCGTTATGTAATGAAAACGGAAAAATTTATTTAAAAGCAACTAATGGAAATATTTCAATTGAAAATTCATCTTTAAAGGCTAAAAAAGAGTTTAAAGGCGGAGAGATTTTAATTACAGGAAGTACTATAGCAATAGACAATTCAAAAATTGACGTATCTCATGAATTAGATGGCGGAAATGTTTACATCGGCGGAAAAAAACAGGGCCTTGATAAAAATGTTCAAAACGCTAAAGAAACGTTTATCGGAAAAAATGTTTTTATTGATGCCAGCTCTGAAAATTTAGGATCAGGCGGAGAAGTAATCGTTTGGTCTGATGATACTACAAATTTTTATGGATCAATTTATTCAAAAGGCGGAAAGAAAAAAGGTGACGGCGGTTTTGTTGAAGTGTCAGGGCTAAATAGAAATGTCACACCTTCTGGCTAATTAGAAATGTCACATTTAGGTCTTCTTGGTTGATTCATATTATGTTT
>JAFGQY010000024.1 GCA_016935395.1 Parachlamydiales bacterium | reverse complement strand
CAAAAATTTTTTTCAGGGATTAAGATATGAATCGCAAACGTTGGCAGTTTTGGTTAATTATAATTGTAATAGCATTAACAGTTTATAATATTTTACCAACAGTATTTTATTATTCTAAACCACTTAAAAACCCCATTTCAAAAACGCAAGCAGAAAATATTTCTGTTAATATAATGGATAGAGTAAATGTTTTGGAAAAAGATTCCATAGCTTGGCTTAATTCTTTTTGTAAAATGTTAAATACCAACCCAAAATCTGTTAACATAAGAAAAAACAATCCATCTTTGGTAGATATTGAGTTTTCAAAAAAGTCGGATGCAGAAAAATTTAAAAAATATCTTCCAAGAGCCGGGAGTTTGATATATTTTGTTCCCTCTCAACTAACTATTAGCCCCAATCAGCTTCAGGTAGATGACAATAAAATAACGATTCAAAGAAAAATTCCAATCAACTTTGATGTAAAAAAAGCAGAAGAATATTTTGAATACACTCCAAAATTTAATAAAAACGGTAATATAGCTTCATTTTACAAAGATCTTTCTTTTGATAGAGCTGCAGACATAGGCAATACAATATCTGGCGTTTCAAGACCTGCTATTTTAATTGATAATATTGTAAAAGATCCATCTTCTGTTCTTGCAAAAGATTCAGTATACCTTCTTGTACATAACATTTTAGATTTTACAGAGGTATTTAATCAAAATTCCCCAATTGCTAGCAGATATTTTGCTTCATTTACACAAGGTTATTTTGAAAATCCTTTAAAAACTATACAAACATTCTTAAATACAATCGACTCGCTTAAAAATGATATTCAACTTGAAAAATCAAAATTAAAAGATACTGAAGGCTCTGATAGCGCACAAAGAAAATATATTTTAGAGAAAAGATATAACTCCCTAATCAAAGCTGAAAGTATTATCAAAAAAAATATCAATACATTTGCTAGTGGTAAAAAACCTATAACATACCAAGATATTTTAACAATTTTAGAAACAAAACTAAAACGAGAGCCTGAAAGCAAAATTATTAAAGTAGATCTAAAAAATCAAAACCCAATAATAAGCCAATTAATTTTAGATTTTTCAAATGACAAAGTTTTTTTAACTATCCACAAAGATCTAATCAGATATAAAGATCAGCTTAAAAAACAGAATAAAGAGCTCTTTGATCAACTTATCATCAATGAAATAGCACAAATTGCTAATGCAACAAACGAAACAATTTTGACAGAGAAAGATGAATTTAGCATTAATTTACATAGCTTAGAAAACACAAAAAGCTATTTAGCATTAAAGCTATCAAAAATAGCACAGATATCAAAAGATCAAATCCTATATTCTCTTAAAAATGATTTTAAAGCAAAACATGACGAGCTATCTCAAGAGTCCTTTCCTGTTTATACATACGAAGAATACAAAAAATTACCAGTAGAAAAAAAACGTTTTTGTTTAGTTGTTTATGCACCAAGCATAGATAGTGAAAAAACGTCGCTAGGAATGAGATCTAATTCAATATATGTAATTGCAAAAGGATTAGATAAGATAATTCAAAAATATCAAAGCTTTAAAGATACACAAGATGCAAAAACATTTTTAAGTGATTTTGAAAAACTTCAAATACTATTAAGACAAAATGGATATTTGGGTTTTTCAGGAAAAATGCTTGATTCAACTAATGAATTTGCAAATGATTTTATTTTTGAAAAAGAAGACTATTTTGCAACGATTTTAAAAGCTACTAGAGAGGATTTCAAAGTTCACGGTTCTAATAAGTATGCGGTATTAGAATTTACAAATTTAGAACAAAGAATTTTAACGCTTAACAAAATTGAAACTCAAATACAAGAAGATCTATTAAAATGGAAAGATGATTACAATTCAGCTCAAGTAAGCATTGATACAAATGTTAGATATGATTTTGCCCCTCCAACAAAAAATGTGCTTATAGAAAATTTAAGCTTAAGTTACAGAAAATATTTTAGAGGAGATGACAGAAAAGTTCTTCATTGGGGATTAGATTTATCCGGTGGTAAAACAGTTGCTATTGAACTTAGAGATCAAAATAACAGAATTGTTAAAAATGAAGCTGCGTTAAAACAGGGAATGAATGAACTTTATTCTCGCGTTAACAAAATGGGAGTTTCAGAAGTTAACATTAGAACTGTTGATTCTAACATAGTGCTAGATTTCCCAGGTGCTCAAGGTTTAACAGCGTCAGATTTGGTAAAAGCGTCATCAATGTATTTTAATCTTGTAAATGAAAAGTTTACATCTAACAACACTCAAATAGCGGAGCATGTTAATAAATTCTTACAAGAAGTTTACAATGAAGCTATTGTAACTAACAGAAAGGATATCGAAAGTATAAATGCTATAGCTTATAAGCATCTTTATGGAGAATCCCTTTCATCTGATGATGTGACTCCAAGATCTGCATCAGCAAGAATTTTATATGAAAACGGGTTGCGTTTAGCATCAAACGATGAGAGAGAAATATCATCAAATATAAATGATCAGGTATCTAAAATTGCAATTTATAGAGACAGTCAATATACAAAATTGTCTCAACAAACCAATCCTTTAATAATAGTTTTCAAAAACTATGCTCTAGATGGAACAAGTCTTCAAAACATACGCTCTTCATACGATCCAGCGAAAGGAAACTTTTTAACTTTTGAAGTGAAAGGATCCTATACAAATAAAGAAGGACAAAAAATTAATCCAAGGGAAGATTTATACTCATGGACATCAAAATATTCTAAAGAAAAGATTCAGGGAACAGAGTTTGAAAATTATTCAAGAGGAAAAGGTTGGAGAATGGCAGTTATTTTAAATGACTCCATTATTTCTTCACCTACTTTAGATTCAGCACTTAGAGATAGCGCTATGATCTCTGGAAGCTTTACTTTAAGAGAAGTAAATCAGCTAACTGCAGATTTAAAAGCTGGATCTTTAAGTTTTACTCCACACATATTATCTGAAAAAAATGTCTCTCCTGAGCTTGGAAAACAGGAAAGATTAAATGGTATTATTGCAACATTTGTAGCTCTTATAGTGGTTATTGCAGCAATGATATTTTACTATAGATTTTCAGGACTGATAGCATCTATCGCAGTAATATTTAATCTTTTTATTATGTGGGCAACGCTTCAAAATCTACATGCAACATTAACGTTAGCAGGCATTGCCGGAGTAATATTAACTGTTGGTATGGCAGTAGATGCAAACGTTTTAGTATTTGAAAGGATAAAAGAAGAGTTTGCTATATCCGGAAGAATAGCGAGTGCAATTCAAAATGGATATAAAAAAGCCTTTTCTTCAATATTTGATTCAAACATTACAACGATTATAGCAGCTTTAATACTTTTAAATTTTGATTCCGGACCAATAAAAGGGTTTGCCGTAACATTGATAATTGGAATAGTATCTTCGATGTTTACCGCACTATTTGTAACCAAATACTTTTTTACAAAATGGGCACAGAATCCAAATCACAAAAGTTTAAAAATGCTAGATATCGTAAAAGTTAAAAAGTTTAACTTTTTGAAATTTTCAAAATTTATATTTATCATATCGGGATTAATCATCTTAGTTGGAGCGTACACATTTTCCATTCAAAAAAAATCAGTTTTCGGAATTGATTTTACTGGTGGATTTGTATTAAATGTTGAAATTGCAAAATCAAAAGACATTCAAGATTACAGACAACTAGTTGAAAAAGCACTTTTGAAAAATGGTATTAGCTCAAAAGATTTTCAAGTAAGAACGCTTACGCCAAATAATAATTTAAGAATTTTATTTGGAACATCGATTGAACAAAAGGGTAAACCTTTTTATAACATGCCGCTTGAAATCGATAGTTTGGATAAAAAATATAGATATCAAACCAATCCAAAACTTGTTTGGATAGTAGATACTCTAAAAAAAGATAACATTGAGTTAACACCAAAATCTCTTTCAAAACTTGATCAAAATTTTTCTGCGCTAAGTGGGCAGATGTCAGAAGCTATGAGAAACAATGCAATATTTGGACTTAGCTTGGCTTTACTAGCCATCCTTATATATATTACTTTTAGATTTGAGTTTAAATATGCAATGAGTGCGATGATCTGTTTAATCCATGACATATTAGTAAGCGTTGGATTGATCTCCCTTCTTCACATGATGGGAGTTTCTATACAAATAGACATGCATACTGTAGCAGCATTGATGACAATCATAGGATATTCATTGAATGATACAATTGTAATATTCGATCGAATAAGAGAAGATATTAAACATCCGAAAAAACTTACTTTTGCTGAACTTATTAATAATTCATTAAACACAACACTTTCCAGAACTACTATTACATCTGGAACAACCATTTTAGCACTTTTAGCATTAGTAATTTTAGGTGGATCAACAATATTTAGTTTTGCTCTTGTTATGACAATTGGAGTGGTATTCGGAACACTTTCTTCAATATTTATAGCATCACCATTAATGTTACTTTTCCATAAATTTGAAATAAGAAAAAATTTAGCATGTCAGGGCTAAATAGAAATGTCACACCTTCTGGCTAATTAGAAATGTCACATTTAGGTCTTCTTGGTTGATTCATATTATGTTT
>JAFGQY010000004.1 GCA_016935395.1 Parachlamydiales bacterium | reverse complement strand
TTTGGAGACTTGAGCAGGATCCGCGTTTTGATCAATCTCTTGAACCGCTTTGGTTAGAGCTTCTATCTGTTTGTTCAATTGTTGTGCTATGGCAAAGGGTTAGTTACGATTTGATTTAAATTTTTACTGTGCTAACCTGTGCAAGTTTGTTTTTTTATGATTTTTATTTGCAAGGAATCACTTATGAAAAAACTTATATTTTCTTTTGCATTTCTATTTTCTTTTTTTGTTTTTTCTACGAGTAATCCAACTTTGTTACGAGATACTTTTATAAAAATTAATCTGAATGAAATTAAACGCATACAAGATTTACATGAAGGCAATGAAGTTTTGAGCCTTGAGATGGTAACAAAACAAGCCATTGTTTTAAAACTAGTTAAAATTAAGAAAATAGAAAAAATTATTACTAAAGAACTTGTAAAAATAACAACAAATATAGGAGCTTTGATTGTCGGTGTTGATACAAAATTTTATAACCCTGAAAGTAATGAATGGATTGTTGCTAAAAACTTAACGACTAAAGATAAATTATTTAATCTGATTCAAGGTTGCTTATCTATAGAGCAAATTGATCTTTTAAATCTTGATGAGCCTACGGAGCTGTATGAAATTTTAATAGAAGCGCCACATGTCTATTTTATTCAAGATTCTAATGGAAATCTAATATTAGTTCATAATAATTTGGGGAACGCTGTAAATTTAGCCCTCGAATACATAGTAGCCGGCGGCGAAAATTCAAATGCCATAGCGCGCGCAGTCCCTTGGGTAGCGCCTGTTTTAGCACCTATTATATTGGCAGCAGGTGCAGCAAATGCTCTTAAGGGAAAAATGGAAGCAAATACGTCAAAAAATAAAAATGACGAAATTAATAAGAAAAGAAATAATGTACAGTTTGATGATGAAACACTTATTGATTTGAATTCTACCTACGATAAAGATTTTGTTAATAAAATTCCCTGGGGAAAGAATATTAGTGAATCACAAAAAAAGGTGTGCGTTTGGGGCGCATTTTGTGAGTTACTAAAAGGACAGGTAATTATCCTTAATAATTCCGATACACAAACCTCTCCAGATGATAGTGAGAAAATAAATGCAATATCTATAAAATCTGATTCTTCATCTGTTCCTCCAAATGATCCTAAGGATCCGAAAAATAAAAAGGATAAAGATGAAGATAAAAAAAATGATGATAGGGAACAGAAAACAATCAAAACAAATATTAATGAACTTGAGGGTAATAAAATAAACCATATAAAACAACCAAAACATTGCTGGAATAAGCTTGTGAAAGACGAAAATTGGCGTAAGATTAAAAATATTATTGAAGAAGTTATGAATACAGGGACAGAGCGGCCGCGCGGGGTTGCTAAAGTAAAAACAAAAATAATTAATGATGAAGTAGTAGAAGTAACCTACCAATTTATAGACGGAATAAATAAAATTAGTAATGCTTGGGTAAAATAATATGAACAATAAAATAAAAAATTTGATTATAAATGGAAAATTTTCTGAAGCAAACAAACTTTTGTCTGGCATAAGCTATGAAAAATTACGTAACTTATTATTTATCATTGGATATGAAAATCAAAATATTTCTTCTTATGCATTTATCTATTTTTTATTGCTAAAAAATGAAACTGTTCGATTTCATCTTTTAGCATCAGAATTACTAAATTTTGCATTTCCACACATAGCTGGGGGATATGCTGTTTCACTGTCTCATGTTCGACAAGCAATAGAACTTGAACCCCATAACATAGGAATTCAAGCAAATTTGCTTTTTTTTAACGAAATTCCTGACAAACTTATCAGTGATGATGAGGCTAAAAAAATAGCACTAACCGTTCTTTCCGCGTTGCCAGAAAATCCTGTTGCTCTCGATTTTCTCTCCAATATCAAAAATGAGTAATAGCTTTGGCATTTTCCTGGCTAACTATGAGAATAAAAATCAAAAAATTATTTGTTAGCATTGGCAATTTTTTTGAAGCAAAAAAACAACTAAATGGTATTAAACAAGAGCAATTACTCGATATTCTTTTAACTATTGGATATGATAACAATAATATCTGTGCTTATTATTTATTCCGTGTGCTTTTTATGTTTTTTGCGACAACAAAAAATACGATCAATGATATTATCGATCCAATCCAAGAGTGGACTTTTTAATTCTTCTTCGATTCTTTTAGTTTCTTCTTCAAATTCTTCTGAAGTAAGATCTTTCGGAACATTTTTTGCCCCATGTGCTCTTAAATATTTTTTTTGTTCATTTGTGAGCCCAGTTGCTTTTTCAAAATTTGCTCCCTCTACGATGGCTCCACTTAAATCAGAGCCGTAAAAATATGCGTGATAAAAATCGGCGTTTGTAAAATCGGCATTTTCAAGATGTGCCCATCTAAAACTTGCATATCTAAAGGAAGTTTTTATTGCTATTGCCCCTTCTAAATTTGCGCTTCTAAAAGATGCTTCATCACAATTTGAATGACTTAGAAGTGTGCCCTGTAGAACACATGATGTAAAGTTCGTAAATTGTAAATTTTTTAGTCTCAGATCTTCACCCCAAAAAAAAATTCGACATGAATCAAATTCCTCACTTTTTTCCATCAAAAAATTCATCGAAAAAATTGGTGAAAAAGATATGAGAATAAAAAGGTTTATTATCTTGTAGATATAAAAAATTTGCATAGGCATCCCTTGAAGTTAATTATAGGATTGAATTATTAATTGCTGATACTTTAGCAAATTTATTTTTTGCTTGAAATAAATTTATTATTTAACGCCTATTATTTTTTTTCCTAAACCTTCTATTATTGTTTTAAATAGAATAGCAAGCCCTGCTCCCAAACTACCAGTTGCAGTTAATATGAAGCTTTGGCCAAAAAGGCTCCAAGATGAAAT
>JAFGQY010000023.1 GCA_016935395.1 Parachlamydiales bacterium | reverse complement strand
ATAACAATAAAATCTTTACTTAATAGTAACGGGCTATTATTATTTAAATTATTGATAGTTAACCGGATATTTTAATGGATAAGTATGTTAAACAGCTGCTTGATATGCAAGCTACAGGATATCAAATAGATAGTAGATTAATCGAAAGGGATAATATTTTTTTTGCTTTAAAAGGCGAAAAAACAGACGGGCATAAGTACTTAAACGAGATAGTCTTAAAAGGAGCTAAATTAGCAATAGTTTCGAAGGATTTTAATGAAGAAATTTTTGGCTGTAAACTACTAAAGGTCAGTGATGTTTTAAATTTTTTGCAAGCCCTTGCCAAGCAGTCGCTTATAACCTCAAAAGCTAAAAAAATTGCCATAACCGGATCTTTTGGAAAAACAACTATTAAAGACTTTTTATTTACTCTAATGCAGTCAGATAAGTTCAAAGTTTCAAAAACCTTTAAAAACCATAATTCTCAAAGAGGCTTTCCTATAGCAATTTTGAATATGGAAAAGGATGTAGATTTTTTAATTCTTGAAATGGCGATGGATGAAAAAAGTGAAATTGAAAAATTGGTAAATATAGCTGAGCCTGATATTGCGCTAATTTCAAAATTAGCACTTTTTCAAGAGAGCTTTGAAAATATTGAAGAGGTGGCATTTGCAAAAAATGAAATTTTTTTAAGTGAAAAAACAAAAGATAAAATAATTAATAAGGAAATTGAAAATTTCAAAGCTTTTAAAAATAAAAAATTCATAACTTATTCAATAAATGACAATAAAGCTGATTTTTATTTAGATGTTGAAAATAAAACTTTTTATGAGCAGGGTAGAAAAATAAAAATTTTTCCAAAAGATGTTTTTGAAGAAAAGCACCTTTTGGAAAATCTTTTAGCTGCTATTTCAGTATGTAGATTAATCGATATGAGTTTAGAAGATATTTTAAAAAATTTTAAAAATTTAAAAACACCAGAAATGAGATATGAAAAGGTTTTTATAAACGGATCTTTATTTATAAAAGACTACTATAATTCAAATCCTTATACAATGATTCAGGCTATAAAAAATATGCCTAAAACAACAGGAAAGAAAATTGTAGTTTTAGGTCATATGGATTATCTTAAAATTAACAAACTCCAACTTCATGAAGATGTTTTGATCGAAGCTAAAAAAAATGCGGATCATATTATTTGCTTTGGAAGTTTTTGGAGAAATTTCAAAGATTTTGAGATTTTTGAAGATTTTGAAAATGTTGCCAATCATTTAAATCAGATCAAAGAAAAAGATGATGTTATTTTGATAAAAGGACCCAGAGTTTTAAAAATGGAAAAAATTTTCGATTATATAAATTGAGATTTTTGTAAATTTTTTTTATGATAGTTATAAATGTAGGTTTGATTAAAAAATGCTACTTCTTTTTATAAAGTTTTTATATAACCTTTTTGATACGACAATTCCAAGTGTATTTTCTTATTCATCTACAAGAATGATATTAGCTGCAATCACATCATTGGTAATTACCATTTTTTTAGGTCCCTTTGTCATAAGAAAATTATATCAACTGAAAATTGGTCAATCAATCAGAACAAAAGAAACCTGTCCTCTTTTAGCCGAACTTCATGAAAAAAAGAAAGATACTCCTACCATGGGTGGGGTTTTTATTATTTTTTCAATGGTTATTTCTTTGATTTTATGGATGGATCTAACAAATACCTATACACTTTTACTTTTAGTAACAACTCTTTGGCTGGGGTTGGTCGGAGCTGTTGATGATTATTTAAAATTGAAATATAAAAACTCAAAAGGACTTCCATCAAAATTAAAATTTTTTCTGCAGCTTGTTTTTTCTTTTGTTGTAGCTTTTTATATACTTTTTTCAGGAAGCGAATTTGAAACCGGTAACAAAGAAACTCTTATAAGACCTCTTGCTAAAGAAAATGTTTTGAAAGCTTCCATAAGCACGCAAAAAGTTACAAAAAATCTTACAAATAAAGAATATTATTCACGGTTATACATACCATTTTTTAAAAAGCCGATTATTTTAAAAGGTCCACTTTTAATCATAACCTTTTTTTTGATTGTTTTTGTGATAACAGGGTCTTCTAACGCTGTTAATTTAACTGATGGTCTTGACGGTCTTGCCGCCGGAAATTTAATAATGGTGGCTGTAAGTTTAGGTATTATTGCCTTTTTATCTAACCATATTCAATTAGCGAAGTATTTGAATATCTTATACATAGATAATAGTGGTGAAATCGCTATTTATCTTTTTGCTATGGCCGGAGCCTGCCTTGGGTTTTTATGGTATAACGGATATCCGGCACAAATATTTATGGGAGATACAGGTTCATTATCTTTAGGCGGAGTCTTGGGACTTAGCGCTGTTTTATTAAGAAGAGAGTTTTTATTGGCTATTATTGGCGGTATATTTGTAGCTGAAGCTCTATCTGTCATTTTACAGGTTTTTAGTTACAAATTTAGAAACAAAAAAAGAATATTTTTATGCTCTCCACTTCATCACCATTTTGAATACAAAGGGTGGCCTGAAACAAAAGTTGTATTAAGGTTCTGGATTATTGGTCTTCTTTTAGCTATAATAGGAATCGCATCAATTAAATTTCAGTAAATTATGCAAAAAAAATATCTTATCCTAGGGTTGGGAATCAGTGGAATTTCAGCAGCTTATTTTTTATTAAAAAAACAAGAAAATGTAATTTTAGTAGATAGAATAAAAAAAAATGATGATGAGCAAATAAAAGATTTTATATCTAAAGGTGCCGAGTTTTACCTGGAAGATGAATTTTTGTTTTCTAACTTTTCAAACAAAATCGAAAAAGTAATAGTTTCTCCCGGAATACCTCAAAATAATAAAATTTTAAAACAGGCAAAAGACAAAAATATTGAAGTTATAGGCGAAATTGAGCTGGGATTTCAAAGTTTTTTGAAAGGTAAGTGTATTGCTATTACAGGGACCAATGGAAAAACGACATTGACTATGTTGATAACTCATATTTTAAATTGTGCAAATAAAAAAGCTGCTGCACTTGGAAATGTTGGAAATCCCTTAACCGGTTACTTATCTCAAAATCCTCAAAATGGTGATTTTGTTGTTTTAGAGCTAAGCTCTTATCAGTTGGAAACCTTGAAATCAAAAAAGATCGATGTTGGTATTATTATTAACATTACTCCTGATCATATGGATAGGTATGAAAGTTTTTCAGAATATAAAAATGCAAAGCTCAATATTTTTAATTGTATTAAAGATAACGGATCGTTTTATTCAACAAATGAAATTTTAAAAGATAATTTTTTTAAAAATTCAAATATCAAAATCAATGAAATTGAAAATGATATTACAAATATTGCCATAAGAGTCTGTTTAGATTTAAATATAGATGCCTCTATTATTGCAGATGCTATAAAAACTTTTATAAGACCAAAACACAGAATAGAATTTGTAAATGAAAAAAACGGTATTAGTTTTTATAATGACAGTAAAGCTACAAACGCGGATTCTACAATTTATGCTGTTAATATATTAAAAAAACCTATAATACTAATAGCAGGGGGAGTAGACAAGAAATTGAGCTTCGATTGTTGGAATGATAATTTTTCGAACTATGTAAAAAAAATATTTGCTATTGGAGATGCTTCCAAAAATATTAAAAAAGATGTTAAAAAAATTGATGTTGAAATTTTAAATAGTTTAGACTGTGCTATCGAAAAAGCATATAGTATGGCAAAAAAAGGTGATGTTATTTTACTTTCTCCTGGATGTTCTAGTTTTGATATGTTTAAAAACTATGAACACAGAGGAGAAGAATTTAAAAGGATTGTAAACAATATTTTGGGGGAGAAATGTCAAGAAGAGATACAATAATTATAGCTGTTTTAGTTAATGCAGCACTTCTTGTAGTACTTTTTTTATTTTCTATTACTTCTAAAGAAGATCTATCAAAAAAAGATGCAAAACTTGCTAAATTGGAAAAACTGGAAGAAATTACTGTAGATGCTAAAGAGCTTTTTTCAAGTGAAAATAATATTGTTGTTGATAACAATATAGCTACAAAAGAGTTAGTTCCTAAAGAGGCTCAAAATGAATTTATTTCCTTAGTAGAAGAAAAACCAGATGGGTTAACAAAACAAAATCCAATTGAAAACTTTTCTCAAAATGAAGAAAAAATTGTTCATAAACTTCCTCCAATTGTAAAAGAAGAAAAAATGCCGGCTATTGTTGAAAAGATTCAAAGCCAGGCTCAGGTAGTAGTTAAAAAAGGCGATAGCTTAGAGAAAATTGCTAAGAGAAATAATGTAAAAGTATCTGATATTTCTAAATTAAACAACTTATCAAATTCTTTTATAAAAATAGGGCAAACACTTTTAATTCCTAAAAACGATTCAAGCATAGTTCAAGAAAAGGTTATAGCAAAACCCATTCAAAAACAGATTGAAAAAGCTTCAAATAACAATAATGCAGAATTCTACGTTGTAAAAGTTGGCGATAATCCCTATACAATTGCTATGAAACACCATATAAAACCAACAGAACTTTTAAAACTTAATAATCTGGATGAGAAAAAAGCAAGACGATTAAAACCGGGTGATAAGCTAAGAATTAGGTGATGAATAAAATAATTTTACTATTGTCTGTTTGCGTTGCAATTGTTTTTTCTATTGGCATTTTAATGGTTTTTAATACAACTTCTGCAGAAGTTTTGAATAAGTCTTTACAAACAAGTACTCATACAGCTTTGATAAAACAGTTAGTTTACGGATGTATTGGGGCTATTATTGGAGTATTGATTTGGTTTGTAGGATATAAAAAGATTATAGATTTTAGTCCTTTTTTTTTATTTTCATGTATAGTTTTATTAGCTTTAGTATTTGTTCCCGGTATTGGACAAATTATCAATGGAGCTAGAAGATGGATTGGATTTTCTGGCTATACTATTCAACCATCTGAATTTGCAAAGTATTTAATTCCTTTATATTTTATTTATAGAATTACAAAACACAAAGAGTCTTTGGATATAAAAAATTTTATTATTATTTTAGCTTTTTTTTCTATTCCAATACTTTTGATTCTTTTAGAACCGGATACTGGAACGACGATCATTGTTATTATGACTTTGGTTTTTTTGTTTTTTTTAACAAAAATAAAAATGATTTACTGGGCTATGCCTCTTATAATTTTTACTATTGTCGGTGGAGCAATAGCTTATAATATGCCGCACGTTCCGAATAGAATAAAAATCTATCTGCATCCTGAATTAGATCTGAAAGGAAAAGGACATCAACCATACCAGGCTAAAATTGCTGTGGGATCTGGAAAAATAATAGGAAGAGGTTTTGGGGAAAGTCTTCAAAAGCTGGATTATTTGCCTGAAGCCAGAAATGATTATATTGCTGCAATTTATGCAGAAGAGACAGGCTTTTTAGGGATTTGTCTTTTAATAGCTCTTTACATGTGCATTGCATATTCAGGGTTTTATATTGCTGCAAAGTCTCAAGATGTAAAAGGATTTTATCTAGCTACCATTTTAACCTTTTTAATATGCTTTCAGGCATTTTTGAATTTGGGGGTAGTATCCGCACTTTTACCTTCTAAGGGAATTACCCTGCCATTTTTCTCTCAAGGAGGAACTTCTTTAATTGTAAATATCATTGCTGTATCATTACTATTAAGTATTGCTAAAGAGGAAGTTTTAAGTAAAAGATGTCCGGTGAAAAGAAGAAAAAGATCTTAATCTCTGCTTCAGGAACAGGTGGTCATTTAATTCCAGCTCAAGACTTGGCAAAAATTTTAGATAATAATAATTTTGAAGTTTTTTTTGCAGCTTATGATCTATCTAAAAAAAGTACTTTTGATAAAAATAGGTATCAATTCAAAGATATACAAGCGCAGCTGCCTTCCAAAAAAACAATTTTTTCTTTTTTAATAAAAACTCTAATAGGGGTTTTCCAAAGTGTTTTTTTCATTTTTAAAACAAAACCTGAAGTTGTTGTAGGCTTTGGTAGTTACCATACCTTTCCTGTAATTTTAGCTGCTACAATACTTAGAAAAAAAGTTATTCTTTTCGATTCAAATACCATTTTAGGAAAAGTAAATCAGTTTTTTTCAAAAAAAGCGAAGGTAGTTGCAGTGCAGTTTCCTTTGCAAAAAAGACTTGCTAATGAAATTTTAGTCAAAAGGCTCCCTTGGACAAATTTAAAAGTTTTTGAAAATAAAACAGATCTTTTTCAAGGTAAAAATCTTAAAAATGATCTTTTTACTATTTTGATTTTTGGAGGTTCTCAAGGATCAAAAATTATCAATGATAATTTTTTAAGGATTTTAAATGATTTTAAAAATTTAAAACTTTTGGATAATTTTCAAATTATTCATATCTGTGGAAATGATCAGGATGAAAGTTTTTTTAAAAAAACATATCACGATTTAAATATTTTAGCTTATGTAGCAGCTTTTGAAAAGAATTTGATCTCTTTTATGAAACATGTTGATTTAGTTATTTCAAGATCCGGAGCTTCAACTATATCTGAACTAATTCATTTTGAAATTCCATCAATTTTGATTCCTTTTAAAAAAGCTAAAGATAATCACCAGTTTTTCAATGCAAAATTTCTTCAAGATGAAGTTTTGGGAGCTAAAATAGTTTTAGAAGATTTTTTAGATGAAAAATCACTTTTAAATGCTTTGATGTTTCTTTTGGAAAATAACAGAAAAAATCTTTTAGCTTTTAAAGAAAATATTAAAAAATTCAAAAACTTTGAAAAAAATAAAAATATTAAAAATTTTTCTGAAATAATTATGGAGCTTTATGGAAAATAAAAATTATCATTTTATCGGAATCGGTGGGATTGGTATGAGCGCTCTTGCAAAAATACTGCTTCAAAAAAATCAAATTGTATCCGGATCTGATTTAAAAAAATCTTCAATAACATCTGAGCTTGAAAAAATGGGCGCTAATATTCAAATAGGACATAAAAGTAAAAATGTGGATGAAAATAAAACAATCATTATCTCTTCGGCTATTGATGAGAAAAATGAAGAATTTTTAAAAGCAAAAAAGTTACATTTAAACATCATTCATAGATCCGATCTTTTAAATATATTAATGAATGAAAAAAAACCTCTTTTAGTTACTGGAACCCATGGAAAAACAACGACTACATCACTTTTGACATCAGTGTTATTACAAGACAATCTAGACCCTTCTTTTGTTATAGGAGGAATTTTACTATCTCACAACACAAACGGTTATTTTGGTAAAAGCAAATACTTTGTCGCAGAAGCTGATGAAAGTGACGGCTCTTTTTTAAAAACTGAAGCTTTTGGGGCAATTGTAACAAATTTGGAAGAAGAGCATTTAAATTATTGGAAAAATTTTGAAAATTTGAAAAATGGTTTTTTGAAATTCTTTTCAAAAAATCTCAATAAAGAAAATCTATTTTGGTGCAAAGATGACAAAAATTTAAATATTATTAATCCACAAGGGATTTCTTATGGATTTTCAAAAGAAGCTGATTTAAAAATTTTGAGTTTTAAAATTTTTGAAAATTTCAAAACCTGTTTTGATATCATATATAAAGGCAAGCATTACAAAGACATAGTTTTGAATCTAATCGGAAAGCATAACGTTTTAAATGCAGCTTCGGTATTCGGTCTTTGTATTAATCTAAATATCGATGAAAAAGTAATTAGAAAAGCTTTTGAAAATTTTTCAGGAGTTTCAAGAAGGCAGCAAAAAATTTTAGAGCATCAAAAAACCTCGTTTTTTGATGATTACGGCCATCATCCAACTGAAATTGAGAATACTGTTCTTTCTTTTAAAAATTGTATTAAAGAAAGAAAGCTTATCGCTGTTTTTCAGCCTCACAGATATTCAAGGCTTAAAGATCTGCTACAAGAGTTTTCAAAGTGTTTTGATTATGTAGATGAGCTAATTATTACAGATATTTACTCTGCCAATGAAAATCCAATTCAAAATATTTCTGAAAAAACACTTGTTGAATTGATTCAAAAACGAAATGTTGATGTAAAACATATTAAAGATGATCTTTTGCAAGACTATATTTTAAAACATGTAAAACCATTTGATGTGGTAGTAGCTTTTGGAGCTGGAGATATTTCATTAAAAATCAGAAAAATAGCTGAAAATTTTTCAAAAAAAACAGACAAAAAGATAAAAGTAGGGATTATTTACGGTGGAATTTCCAACGAGCATGATGTATCCAAAATGTCTTGTAAAAATTATATCACAGGTTTTAATCCATCTCTTTTTGAGTTGAAATTTTTTAAAATTACAAAAAATGGTTTTTGGATTTTTGAAAAAGATGGTTTTTTAACCTCTGTTGCAGATCAATGCCCAAAGGATCTTTTTTCAAATGAGGTTTTAAAAGAGCTAAAAAGCGTTGATATCTGTTTCCCGATAATGCATGGACCCTTTTGTGAAGACGGCACTTTTGCAGGCTTTTTGGATACTTTGAAAATACCATACATAGGCTCTAATCAAATAGGAGCAGCTGTTTCTATGAATAAAGCCATATGTAAACATATCGCCAAAGCTAATAATATTAAGACGGGGTCATTTTACAATATTGATCAAAGAGATTGGAAAGTCATGAGAGATGAGATTTTAGATAAAATTTTAAAGAATTTAAAATTCCCTCTTTATGTAAAACCTAATCACTTGGGTTCCAGCATAGGTATAAAATGTGTCAAAAACGAAAGTGAGCTTGAAGCTTCGATTGATTACATTTTAAAATTTTTTGACAATTCCTTAATTGTAGAAAAAGAAATTTTAGGAAGAGAGATTCAAACTGCTGTTATTGGCAATGAATATATTATTGTTGGTGATGTAGGGGAGATTTTTACAAATGGAAAATTTTTCGATTATAATGATAAATATTTAAAAGCTGGCGTTTTGTCAAATCCATCTGCTGATTTGGATGAAAAAATAAAAGATGAAATTAAAAGTATTGCTAAAAATATATATAAACTTTGCGATTTAAGCGGCTTTGCAAGAATTGACTTTTTCTTAACAAATGAAAATGAAGTTTTCTTTAATGAAATAAACCCTATCCCGGGCTTTTCTTCAAAAAATTCCCTTTTCCCAAAAATGCTAGAAAAAGCTAATATTTCGCTTTATGAAATGATAGAAAATTTTGCTGTTTATGCTCTTCATAAATCAAGGAATAATAAGAAGCTTATAAGACAAGAAATATGAAAAAGAAAAAATTAAAAATTTCAACTTCAGTTTTTTTTATTCTGTTTAGCGTTTCTATATTTTTTACTATAAATTTTTTCATTTTTAAGCAGGTGAAAAAATATAAAAATCAAAAACTAGTAGATTCTGATTATAACATTCAATTTATATCTCAAAATGACATTGATAGCTTTCTTGATCCAAATTATCTAGCAGAACTTTTAGAGCTATCAATAGACAGCCCTGTAAATTACTACTTGTTTGACGAAAAAACAGCTGAAGAAAAGCTTCTTTTATCTCCCATAATTAAAACAGCTTCTGTTCAAAAAATTAAACCTGACAATCTTTATATCAACTATACCATAAAACAGCCCTTGGCTCTTTTATATGACTTTGACAATGTCGCTATTGATGAAGAGGGTAACCTTTTTCCGTATTTGCCTTTTTACAAAAAAAATGAAAAATTGCCATATGTTTATTTAGATTTGCAGAAATTTTCAGGATATACAAAAGAAAATTCCCAAGAAGCTAGTTTAGCTATAGATATTTTGAAAAAATTGCAAAGTAGCGGCTTTTGTGATCTTATTAAAATCAAAGTTATTGATACTTCTAAGGTAAATCATAAAAGCTTTGGTAAAAGAGAAATTATTATCACAATTGAAGAAGAGATTAAAATGCAAAAAGATCAAAAACACTATGTTATGATCTTTCCTAAAATTTTAAGGCTTGCTCCTCACAACTATCTAAATCAAATATCTAACTATATCTCTCTTAGAAAAAAGATTTTAAAAGACTATGAAAGACAAATTGTTATTAATGAAAATATGCCCAAAGAGATAACATTTAATTCAAAAATCATTGATCTTAGAATTTCAAAGCTAGCTTTTATCGATCAATAAATATTGAAAAAAATTTAAAAATAACGATAATTTCAACTCAAATTAGATCACTAAAAAATAAATCTAATATTTATATAGGGTTTATTTTTTATGAAAAAGCAGTAATGAAAGGATGGCAAAGAAAATGGTAAAAGTTTTAAAATTAGGAATTGATGCTACGGCTTGGACATTAAATAATGGATTCAAAGCTTTATCCCAAGTCGCAAAAACTACCTTATTTGTTGGAAAATGGTCTTGTGAGGATTTAAATCACTTTCCATCAAATCCAAAAGATACTTTTGCTTATATCGGTAAAATAATAACAGCCTCAACTATGATTTTTGCAACTTATAAAATTTATAAAGGATTTAGAAAGTCCTTTGAAAGAATGGTATCTTCTGTAGCTGTTAAAATTATAAATGACAAAAGAAAAGAAGCTAAATCTACAGTATCTAATAAAATAAAAGTTTATTTAGATAGTATAACAGAGGAAAAGAAAAATGAAATGTTGATTAAATCGTTGGAGTTTTCTTTTGCAAAAATAATAAATGATGAAGCGAAAAGAAATTCCCTTTTGTTACTAATTAGATTATACTTACATGGAAATGAACAGATTTTTCAGGAATTAGAAACTGAGTTAAGTTTAGTTTTTTTAGATGAAGCTTTTGCTGCAAATTTCACTCCTAGATTTTTTGAATTTTTGACTAAAATAGTACCTATGTGGAATGATGTTCAAATTGATGATGATTTTTTTAATTCAGTTCAAATTTCAAGTGTATCAAAAAATCTGTTTTTGGGTTTTTTAAAAGCTTTTCATTCTAAAAAATGGCGCGAAGAAATAATACGTTTCTTGAATGTATCGGGATTTATGCAGATAGCTGGGGATTTGTATCTTTCGTATCACAGTAAAATATAAAGATAAGAGTTCTATCTTTGGTAACTATTTTTTTAGCCGACTTTTATCGATCAATAAAAAATGAAGATATTTTATCTATAAATGTTTTTTTATCAGATTTATTTAATAAAAAATATTGAAGGTTTTCAAGCCTTTTTATAGTAGCTTTTTTTTCTAGAGAGGATATTGAATTTAACTCGATTTTTTTTATCATATTTTCTTTAAATACATAAAAGTCTTCATGCAATAATTCATTTTTTATCTCTTTTAAAAGGGTTTGAATTTCAGAAAATAAAACCAATATTTTAAGGGTATGGTTTTTTTCTTTGATTTTATTTAAAAGATTTAAAAATTCTTCTTCTAAGAGTTTTAAAGTAAGCTCGTTATTTCTCCATTTTACTTCAAGTAAGGATAGCTTTTGAAAAATGATTGGCTCTTTTACAATCTGTTCATACTTTGAAATATCAATGAGTATGTTGATATGTGTAAAAATACTTTCAAATTTTTTAAGGTCAGTAAATAAATTTGATTCAATAATGGAAACGTAAAATCTTTCAGCCCAACTTTTCAAGTTGTTGTCAAAAACCATTTCATCATAAATTTCACCAGGCCAAGCCACTTTATCCTCCCTCAATAGCTTCCCTTAATATGATGCTTATAATATATAATGGTATTTGTAAATTGTTTTTTCTAATTTTAACACAATTGAGACAGTTATTTGCGATTTTTTTTGATATTTATAAATATATTTAATATTGTAATAATATATTTATAAATTAATAGAGGGATATAATGGCTTTAGGATTAAATGTTAATATTGAAGAAATCGATAAAAGAATCATTTTAAGATTGGAAGGAAGATTAGACGCTCCTTCTTCTTCAGTTTTAGAAAGTAAATTAAACGCTCTTATAAAAGAAAAACATAAAAATGTATTTTTAGATTTTTCTGACTTGGATTATTTATCCAGTGCTGGACTTAGGCTTTTGCTTTCTTATACAAAAAAGTTTTTAGAGCATGACTTTAAGCTTGGAATATTTTCGATTAACGAAGATGTCATGAAAGTTATCAAGTTAACGGGATTTGAACATATTTTAAATATTTTTAAAAATGAAAAAGATGCTTTAGGTGAGAAGCTTAAGTGAGTATTTATAAGACCGAAAATATTGAAGATTTACTGGAAAATATTTATCTGCCGCTTCGAAAACAAACAAATCTATCATTAAAGAAAAAAAAAGTTATAGTTATTGCAGGTCCAACAGGTGTTGGTAAAACCGAAATTTCTTTATCAATAGCTAAAATTTTAGATGGGGAGATTATTTCTGCTGATTCCATGCAAGTATATAAAGATATGGATATCGGAACGGCAAAAGTTTCTCAAGAAGATAGAAAAAAAGTTTTGCATCATTTGATTGATATCAAAAATATCCAGGAAAGTTTCAATGTAGCTGATTATTTTAGATATGCTCATGCTGCTTGTAGACAGATCATTTTGAAAAATAAAGTTCCAATTGTTGTTGGAGGATCGGGTTTTTATATACACGCTTTTTTATATGGGCCTCCATTAGGTCCACCATCGAATAAAAATATTAGAGATCAATTAGAAGAAAAGCTCAGAGACTTAGGACCTGAAATATTATATGAAAGACTTCAAATGCTGGATCCTGAATATGCAAAAACAATAACTGAGAAAGATAAGCATAAAATTGTCAGAGCTCTTGAGATTATGACTATCACACAAAAAAAAGTATCTGAAATACCAAAGCCAAAAGTTAAAGAGAGTGATTTATATAATTATAGGCTTTGGTTTTTGCATTATCCCAAAGAAGAAATTTATAAAATGGTGAATGCTAGATGCGATGAAATGATTGAAAATGGTTTTATTCAAGAGGTGGAAAAACTTCAAAAACAGGGACTAGAAAATAACTCATCTTGCTCTAATGCTATTGGTTATCGCCAGTGTTTAAAGTACTTAAATTCTTCTAGAACCGAAGAAGATATGATTTCATTTATCCATGAATTTAAAAAAGCTTCTAGAAAATTTGTCAAACGTCAATTCACCTGGTTTAAAAAAGAACCTCATTTCAGATGGTTAAATCTTGAAGAAATCGGCAAGGAAAAAGCCAAAGAATATATTTTGCAAGATTATGAACAATCTATGTGATTGACACATAATTTTGAATTAAGTATAAATTTTTTTTTAAAAAAGGTTTT
>JAFGQY010000022.1 GCA_016935395.1 Parachlamydiales bacterium | reverse complement strand
TGGTTGTTAAATAGATATTTACTTATTGGACGCTGATTCCATCTGCCGGAGGTGGATGGAATCAGTATTACAAAAAATCGACTGCATAATTAATTCTAGTTGAAATCTGATTCACTTGACCCAGGTTATGTGTAAAGAAAAAATATGAACATGATTACTAAAATTTTAAAATTAAAAAATTTCGGCATTTTCCATGATTTTTCATGGGAAATCAATCTTCCAGAATTTAAGAAATTCAATCTCATATATGGATGGAATAGAAGTGGGAAAACGACTATTTCCCGCATTTTTACAAGCTGCGAGAAAAAAATTTTATACGACAAAGAAAAATTTAAGCAGTATCCAGAAGACGGAATATTTGAGATTTCATCAACAGATGGAAAAAAAATTAAAAGTGCAGATGTTAGCAGCAATTTTTTGCATATTAAAGTTTTTAATAAGGACTTTATTGATGACAATTTATCTTTTGAATCTTCTAACACATGCAAACCGATTATATATGTAAGTGAAGAAGATATTGAAAGCAAAAGACAACTGGAACAGTTTAAGAAAGATAAAATAACACTTAGCAAAAATTATATGGATGCGAAGAAAAATAAAGCTATAAAAGAAAATTCAAAAAATATTTTTCTCACTGGATTAGGACGAGAAATCGCAAATGTGCTTTTTGACAAATCATATAATAAAATAAAAGCCGAGAATAGAATCAACAGCATTGGCGTTGACAATTTTGTTGATGAAATACTTTCGGATGATAACAAAAAAAAATATGAAGAAATCAGTAAAAGTAAAGCCAAGGAAGAAGTGCCACTGTTTAAAAAACCAGAAATTAAAATATTAGTATTTAACAATTTTCGATCAATTTTCGAATATATAAAAGGTTTGCTAGAAAAAAAAGTACTTTCAGAAACACTTGAAAGACTAAAAAATGATGAAGAATTGAATAATTGGGTAAAACAAGGTTTTGATCTGCATAAAACTAAGGGCGAATTTAAAAAGTGCCTTTTTTGTCAAAAAACATTGGATTCAAATTTATTTGATTCATTATCCAGGCATTTCAGTAAAGATTATCAAGAGCTACTAGATTCAATAGATTTTTTTATTCAAAGTTCAAAAAGCATTAAATTAGAAAAGATTTCTACAGTTAAAACTGAATTATATCCAGATTTAAGAGTTGAATTTAAAACACAGTCAGAAAAGGTAAATGAAATTATTGATAAGTTAAATCATTGGCTATTTATTCATGCGGTCGGACTACTTGAAGAAAAACATAAAAATCCTTTTGATACAGATCTTTCTGAAATGCTTAAAGAACCAGCAGAATTTAATCTTGTACTTAACAATGAAATAGATAAGCTCAATCAAATTATTTCAAATCATAATAATAAGGTAAAAAATCATGCTTTAGAAGTTAAGAATGCGAAAGAAAAATTAGAACTTCACTCAATCGGTGAAGCATTATCTTCTTTGGATTATAAAAAATTTGAAATAGAAATAAGACATGCTGAAAAAGAAGAAGAACAATGTCGAAAAGCTATATTAAAAAATAATACTGATATTTCTGAGCTTGAAAAAAAGACTTCAAATATCGGAAAAGCTGTAAAGCAAATAAATAAACATTTAAAAGAATTTTTTGGAAAAGAGGAAATAATACTTGAATTAGATGATGATAAAAAGGGTTATATCATAAAAAGGAATAAGCAATTGGCAAGAAATTTAAGTGAAGGCGAAAAAACGGCTATCGCATTTTCATATTTCATTGTTAAAGCTGAGGAAAAAGAATTTAAAATTAAAGACGGCATTATTTTTATTGATGATCCTATCTGTAGTTTTGATGCCAATTTTATCTATCATGCGTTTTCTTTGATACAAAATCATTTTAAAGAAGCTGGTCAACTTTTTATTTCAACTCATAATTTTCAACTTTTTAACTTAATTAAAGATTGGTTCATAGGAAATAATCAAAAAAGAAAGAGAAAAGGGAAAAACGAATGTTGTGAATTTTATATGGTTGAAAATTACTTTGATTCAGACATTAGAAAGGCAAAAATTGTAGAACTCGATAAGACTTTGAAAAACTTCAAATCAGAATATCATTTTTTGTTTAGCCTTTTAAATAAGTTTAAAGATATCGATTTGAATTATGCTGATTTTTACACAATTGGTAATGTAGCAAGAAGGTTTTTTGATATTTTTGCTGACTTTAAAATACCAGATTCAAGAGATCAAAAACAAAAAATGGAAGCAATAGTCAAAGAGCTTAACGAAAGCGGTGAAATAATAAGTACCGTAGATATTGGTAAAGCTTACAAATTAGTAAATGAGTTCTCACATAATTCCGATCCAACAAGTACAATCGAGCATAAAGACAAAAGCGAGAGCAAAGAAGCGATTCGTATATTGTTGAAAATAGTAGAAAAATCAGAGCCGAAGCATTTTGAAATTTTAAAGAAAAATGCAGAATAAGAAGTTTTTATAATAAAGCATAGCTTAATTTAAAATCGAATATAAAAAATTGTACACAAAAATACATTGAGTTGTAAACCATTTGTAAAAACAGTTAACCTTGAAATTAGTTAACTTAGACTACTTTAAACACTCGAAATTTCAAACCTATAAAATCTCCTCCTTTTTTCTGAATGTCCCCCAAAATTTTAGGATCAATCGCTTTAATCGCCTGTAGTAGAGGCCATTTTATGAAATCAAAGCTGAAAAAGTTACTTATGAAATATTTCCAAATTTTGAGAATAAAACAGCTTAAAACTACCCTAAGTTCTTTATTTATAATAGAAATATTTTTTGTTATTTTATTCATTTCAAAAAAATGGGGGACATTCAGAATCTCCTTTTTTTTTCATTGACATTGT
>JAFGQY010000021.1 GCA_016935395.1 Parachlamydiales bacterium | reverse complement strand
GAAGCTATTTTTTTAAGAAATGTTGATACCAGATTAAGAGAGTGTCCGACATTTTATGAAAATCTTCCGGATTTTGTTGGACCTCTTATTGAAGATAATCCCCATTTGGAATTTGATATTAGAAAAGTTTTAACTTATCTTCAAAAAGAGGGTAATGTAGTTGCTAGGCAAACTTTTTTAAAGTTATTAGCAGAAGAAAAATATGAAGAAGCTGGAAAATTATCACAGATTAGCTTGGATAAAATTGGATTGTCGAGAGTTCCTATGTACAATGGCCTACTAGTAATTTTGGACCATTATAGAAAACTTGAAAATGTTTTTGATAATTGTCCAGATTTATATAGAAGAATTTACGGTTATTTGTGGTTAGTAAAAAAACTTCATAGTATTTTAGTGGATCAATTTCATGGGGGTGCGGATCAATTATTACTTAGAAATGAATTAGAAAGATTAAAAAACAAAACAGAAGAATTAATTGAAAATCAAGTTAAAGAAACTTTGCCCGAAAGAGATTTTTTAAAAAAAGATAAATTAGTCTTTTTGATTTTTATAAATATTTGTTTGGCTCAGGTATATAATACTAATGGTTTTTTGAATAACGAGAAAGCTCAATCACATTTTAATAAAGTTTTTGAGATGATTTCGAAAATTGAAGATCAGGATCTGAAAAAGAAATTTTTATTTGATCTAACAACAATTTATTATAATTTTTTATATGATAGAAAAAGCCCTGAAGAAGCCCAAAAATATTTAAGTCAATTAATAAGATATTGTTTGTCAAGGTTAAGAATAATAGATGAACAGCAGGAAATGATTGATCTTAGAATATTGAAATTAAACTTAGATGAACAGACTAAAAGAGAATCATTGAACATGCTTTCTGCTCTATTTTTAGCTTACAACAGCCCTTTTGGTGAGGAAAGATTTAAAGTTCTAAAGCAAATATTAAGGGATTTTAGTGCTAATCAAAAAGAAGAGTTATATAAAATATTGGTTGAATGTGTAACTAGTATGGAAATTCAGCCTGTTCATGAGCGGGAACATGCTCCTGTCGGATTTTGGGAGAATTTTTGGGTGAAAAGTAGGATTGAGCTTAAACTGGTTTTTGGGAAAAATATCGATTTTTCAGAACAGTTAAGGTTAAGTATATTACAAGAATGAGAATTAACCTTTTAATCTTTCTGCAATTACATTTTTGAGCTGATCAATTTTAACTCTTTCTTGTTTCATTGAGTCTCTATCTCTTAAGGTTACGCTAAAATCTTCTAAAGTCTCATAGTCGATAGTTATGCAGTAAGGAGTTCCAAGCTCATCTTGCCTTCTATATCTTCTTCCTATAGCGCCTGTTTCATCATATTCAACGTTCCAAAAGTTCTTTAAATCATCAAATATTGATTTAGATACTTTTTGAAGTTCAGGTTTTTTCATTAAAGGAAAAACTGCTACTTTTATAGGAGCGATATTTTTATTAAAATGAAGAACGGTTCTGGTCTCACCGTTTTCTAAAGCCTCTTCTTCATAAGCATCGCAGATAAGGGCTAAAATTGTTCTTTCTACACCAAATGTTGGCTCTATAACATGAGGAATGTATCTTTTGTTGTTAACGGTATCGATGTATTCTTGAGATACTTTTGAAAATTTTTGATGTTGATTGAGATCAAAATCGGTTCTATAAGCTAAGCCGTAGAGTTCATTTGTACCAAAGGGAAAATCATAAGTTATATCAACTGTTCTTTTAGAGTAGTGGGAAAGCTTTTCTTTCGGATGTTCAGCTAAATGTAGGTTGTCTGATTTCAAACCTATAAGATTGCACCAAGCTTTCATATCATCCAGCCATTTATCAAACTGAGCTTGCCAAGTATTTTCTTCAATAAAATATTCAATCTCCATTTGTTCGAATTCAATAACTCTAAAAATAAAATTTCCTGGAGTTATTTCATTTCTAAAAGCTTTTCCTATTTGAGCTATACCAAAAGGAATTTTTACTCTCATGGTATCCACAATGTTTTTATATTCTAAAAAGATAGCTTGAGCAGTTTCCGGTCTTAAGTAGGCAATATTGTTTTCTAGATCTGTTTTACTCATCTGTGTTTGAAACATTAAGTTAAAATGTCTGGCATCGGTAAAGTCTTTTTTTCCACATTTTGAGCAAAATACATTTTCCTCTTTCAAAATTTTTGAAAGCTCGGATAAATTTAATCCTTCAACGTCTTTACCGAGTTGCTCTTCAATTATTTTATCCACTCTAAATCTTGCTTTACAAGCTTTACAATCGGCCATTGCATCATTAAAACTCTCAACATGTCCTGATGCTCTCCACGTTTCAGGGTGAAGTAAAATCGGACCATCTATTCCAACTAAATCTCTTCTTTGCTGGACAAAAGTTTTCCACCAAAGATCCTTTACATTTTTTTTAAGTTCCGTTCCATAAGGTCCAAAAGAGTAAGTATTTGCAAATCCACCATAGATTTCGGATCCCGGATAGATAAATCCTCTTCTTTTACAAAGTGATACTATTGGTTTGAGTTTATCTTCTGACATTTTTGACCTTATTTTTAATGATTTATAAATTATTGTATAATTTAAAAACGTTTTTCTCAATTCCTGCTTTATTTTTTTTTTTTTTAATATTATGGTGAAGGATATAAAGAGAATTTTTTATGGATGAAAAACCGCTCGTATCAATAATTGTAATTTTAAAAGATTTTTTTCATTTAGCTAATCTGACATTGGATAGTATTGTTAAGCAAACTGAAAATTCATATGAGATTATCGTTATAGAAACAGCTTTGTCAAGAAGAGAGCTTATCATGATAAAACCCTATCAAGATAAGATAAAAATAATTGAGCATTCAGATGAAAAAAATTTAACTGCTTTGATGAATAAAGGTCTTTTGTTTGCAGAAGGGAAATACGTTCATTTTCTATCTTCCGGCGATACCTACGTTTCAAAATATGTGATTAGCTATTTAAAAAATTTAATTGAAAGTAAAAATTTTCCCGATCTTATCTGCTGTGCATTTTTAAGAAGAGATGAGCTCACTGCGCCTGAAAGTATTAGTTTTTCTTTTGAGTATTTCAAAAGAGGTAAAATTCCAATGCATATTCAGTCTAGCTGGTTTTCTAAATCTATCTTGGACAAGTTTAATGGCTTGGATATGAAATACTCACTTCAATCGGGTTTCGATCTAATTTGTAAAATCTTTCTTTTAAAAGATAAAAAGGTGATTTTTTCAAATAGAGTTTTAACCGATTGGCAATTTAAAAAAAGATCAGAGAAAATCTTTTTAAAAAGATCATTGGAAAATATTACTATCATGTATAAAAATTTTGGTTTTGTTAAAACTGTTTTCTGGTGGATGATTCATGATCATTTCAGGATGTTTAAAGTGTTCATGCTTTCTGTAAAAAAATCATTTTGGAATCCTTAAAGATTTTGTTTCACAATTAATTTTGATATCTTATATAGTCTTTTTAAAAGCTCAAAATAAAAACTTTCTTGGAGGTACTTATGAGTGATGTTTGTATAATGCACTGCTGTTTTGAAAACTTTTTATCAAGTTCAGTTTCTTTCAAAAATTTTGTTTCTTTAAAACGTTCTTTCATCAGGCTTAGATCTAAGCGCAGATAATTTTTCCCATATTTTTTTAAATTTTATTTTTTTTATTAGTTATTAATTTTTAATAAGATGTATTAGGAGTTTTGTATGAATATATTTACATATATTTTTTATTTTTTGAATTATTTGGATACCTTTTTTTGGTGCTATATCGGTTTTATTCTTATTGTGGTTTTGGGAATATATCTATCAATAAAACATCGCTTTTTTCAGCTTTTTAAACTTTTTCAGATTTTCAAAGAATTTGTGAAAATTTCTAAAAGAAGCAACAACACGCAAGTGGGTATTCATCCATTAAAAGTTTTTTTTTCATCAGTGGGCGGAATGATTGGCATCGGCAATGTTGTCGGAATAATTACAGCTGTTCAAATTGGTGGACCCGGAGCTCTTTTTTGGGTATGGGTAGCAGCGCCGCTTGGGGCTATTATAAAATATTCTGAGATATTTTTGGGGTTAATAACAGTTGACAAGAAATTACACAAAAGTGCATAAATATACAAATTTTAACCCCATTTGTGTATATGAAAATAAGTATAGGAAAGGCAGCCAAAGTTCTAGGGGTATCAAAAGAAACTTTAAGAAGATGGGAAAAACTGGGTAGAATCAAGGTTTTTCGAACGCGCCAAAATCATAGAAGATATGATATATCTTCAATTCAAGATTATTCTATAAGAAAAACTCCAGTAGACACTACTAAAACAACAATTGGATATGCAAGAGTATCAAGTCAAGACCAGAAAAAAGATCTAATAAGCCAAGCAGAGCTATTAGAATCATATCTAGCAAAAAATGGATGGACATATGAAATTATCCAAGATTTAGGATCGGGATTAAATTATAATAAAAAGGGACTTAAAGAATTAATAAGTCTTATTTGCTCAAAACAAATAGATAGATTAGTTATAACACATAAAGATAGACTGCTTCGATTTGGATCAGAGCTTATTTTTTCTTTATGTGAACATTTTGGGATAGAAGTTGTTATAATGAACGCTTCAAAAGAGTTGACATTTGAAGATGAATTAGTTCAAGATGTTTTGGAAATTATAACGGTATTTTCTGCAAGGCTTTATGGATCTAGAAGTAAAAAGAATAAAAACTTGCTGGATAAACTAAAAGATGCAGCAAGTCAAATCTAGACAAATAACCTATCAAACACGAATCAAAAATTTTGATAAAAAAACTGAAGAGATTTTATCTTCATGCGCTAATCTATTATCAATTTTAGAGCGCAAACTTTTTTCTGATTTAATGAAAGGAAAAAAGATAAATGATTTGAAAAAAGAATACATAAAAAATCACCAAATAACAGCCAGGCAGTTTAATTCTATAAGATTTCAAATTGAAGGAAAGATCAGATCATTTTATGAGATAAAAAAAAGTAGAATTTTTGAATTAAATCAAAAAATAAAAAATCTTGAAAAAACAATACCCAAGTACAAAAATCCAAACAAAATACATCAGAAAAAAAGAAGCCTTTTTAATCTTAAAACCAGACTAAAAAACCTTGAGAACCAAAAAAATCCAAAAATATGTTTTGGCTCTAAAAAACTTTTTAATAAGCAGTTTCGTTTAAAAGAAAACGGTTTTGAAGATTTTGAAAAGTGGAAAGAGAAATGGCAAAAGCAAAGAAATAACAGTTTTTTTATAGTAGGTTCAAAAGATGAAACTGCAGGCAACCAAAGTTGCCAGGTTTTTAAAGATAATAATAAATTATCTTTAAAACTTAGACTGCCAAATAAATTCTCATCAAAATATGGAAAATATCTAACTATAAAAGATATCTTTTTTGAATATGGTCAAGATGAAATTATCGCAGCTATAGAAAATAATGATAAAAGAAAAGAACTTAT
>JAFGQY010000020.1 GCA_016935395.1 Parachlamydiales bacterium | reverse complement strand
GTTATTTTTTAAAATTTTTTTAAAAAAATAATAAAAATAAAACTTAATAGAAAAATAAAAATATTTTACTGTTTTGATCTGCAATGCTTAATCAAAAAATTGTAGCTAATGTTAGTTAAGGCTTTTCTTAGAAAAACTTTTTTGCTTTTTAACCTATTTGTAAAATCCTAACTCCAAGACTATCTCCGATCTGAACAATTTCACCTCGTGCTATTTTCTCGCCATTTACCACAAGATCCACACCAGCTTCTGGGTGAACTTTTAGATCAATAAGATTGCCCGGCTGCATATTCATGAGTTTGTCTAATGTTATTTTAAAACGAGCAGCTTCAATAACTATTTGAACGGGCATGTCTTGAAGAGCTTGAGTTGGCATTTCGTTTGCGCTCTCAACTTCAACGTTTTCTTCTTTTGGCAAAGCAATTTCTTCATTTTTTTCTTCTTTATTTGTCATTTTGCTACCTACTTCTTCATATGATGCATAATCTAATATTTTTAATTTGTTTTGTTTAATCTTTGCTAAAAAAAACTTAGTGTTATCAAGTTTTAAAATAGCAGTTCCTTTATTTGTTTTAGGATCGTAGTTGATTGTATCTAAAATGATAAAATCACCCGCTTCAATTTTTTTAAGTGTTTGATAATTTAATGAAACAGATCCGATTTCTGCGCTCATTACAAGTTCAATACTTTTTGAAAGCTCAAAAGCTTTGAGTGGGGGATTTGAAGAAAAGTACTCTTCCCATGATTTTCTAAATTTATTTGGAATAGCTATTTTACAAATTATTGTCGTTTCATTAATTTTGATTTTAATATCTAAACAAAGCGAGTCTTCTTCAATCTTAGATGTTTCTTCAACAATTTTTGGAGAAAGATCTTGAAAAAAATTCATTTCAACTAGCGCATCTAAAACCTGAAGCGATATATATCTGAAATAACTCTCTTGTAAAATTGAAGAGCTCAGTTTTAAAGTGTTTTTTTTTGAAGTTAAAAGATTTGTGAGCTTTTTAATATCTTCTTCAGCTATTAATAAATAAGCATTTGATTCTAGTGGTGAAAAAGTAAATGCTAAATAATTGACATTGTCAGATAAATTCTCTAAAAGAGTTTCTTTTGTCAGCCACTTAGTTGAAGTAATTTCAATTTTTAAAAGATCTTTTATCTCAAATCTTTCCTTTAAAAGTTCTTCAAATTTTTTATAGTCAAAAGAAACGTATGTTCTTAAAAGAGGAAATTTATCCAATGATAAGAGAGTTTTGTTTATCTTATTTATATGAGCTTTTTTTTCTAATGCATCCATAATAACTTCCTATCCATTAGGTTCAGAATCTGTTCCCTTGTCACCGGTTTTTTCTTTTCTTTTAAAAAGAGGTCTTTCATATTCAGCTTCAAGTCTGCCAATTTTGAAATTAAAATTCCCTTTTTTAAAAGCATCAAAAAGACCTTCTAAATTTTCATTAAAGAGTGATACCGCTTGATTGGATCCTTTTAAAATAATGTTAAAAGAATCAGGAGCAGTAGCATATCTTTGAAGTACTATCGTACTTCCATAAAAAATTGAAGTTTCAAAAGCAGGAGAGTTTAAAGTAACTTCTGTTGTTGTAACTGATTGTGTTTGCATTTGAATGATAGTTCCGATCATTTTTTGAAAAAGTGGGGCCACATCCGAATGTAAATATGGAGTTGTTGTAGCTGTGATCTCATGTGTTTGAATAGCTACACTTTTGTCCATTTCCTGAAGTACCAAAGGCAGTTGAGAAGCTCGCTCAGTAGTTGGCTTTTTTTCTTCTTTAAAATCTTTTTCTTCATGTTTTGTTTTAAAAGTAGTTATTTTAGCTTTTTTTGCTTTTGCGATTTTTTGTTTTTCTTCTTCGGTTAAAATAACTTTTCCAGTTGTTTGATCTTTTTTTGGCTCTTGCAAAACCATTTCTTCTTCAGTTTTTTTTCTTCTTTTCTCTTCTTCTTTTTGTTTTTCAGTTCTTGGCTGCTGTCTTTGAGTCCTATCATCGGGCTGATTTTCATCAACTTCATATGAAGATTTTTGAGTTCCAGAAGAAGAAGGTTGTCTTGTTTGTTGATAGGATTCATAAGGGGAGGGTAAAAGTGCTCCTTGAGATTTTCCAGGTGCAGAAGTTGTTTTTCCATTTTCTTCATCTTGAGACTTGAATTTTCTTTTTCTTCTTTTTTCTAATTCTATTTCTCTTACTTTTTCTGTTTTCATCAAATCTTCAAATTCTTTGGAATCGGGTGAAGATTTTTTATCTTTTCTCTCTGATGGCTTTGATCCGCCCGGTCCTGAAATTTTTTCTATCATATCATCATCTCCCATAAGCAAAATTGTATAAAAAAACTAGTTTCTTTTCCTTTCTTTTTTTTTCAGTATGTGTTTTGCTGCACCTATCTCATCTTCAATATTTTGGATTTTTTGAGCTTCTACATATCTCATTTCTCTTTCCCATTGAGCTCTATGTATTTTTAATTTTTCTACATCTTTTTGTTTTGCTAATAAATCTTTTCTTGCTATCTCAAGTTCTTTCTCAGCTTCTTGAACATTTTTTTGCTGATCTTTAACTTTTTTTTCTTTTACTAAAAGTTCTTCTTTTACAACTTCTAAATATTGCTTTTTTTTAATTATCTCGTCTGTTTTTTCACCTTCATCTAAGGATTGTCTGAGCTGTTTTAATTTTGCTTCTTTATGTTTAAAAACCTTGTCTCTTTCCAGTTCAACTTTTTTTAAAATGTCTAACTCTCTTTGAAGAGCTATTTTTTTTTGTTCTAATACTTTTATCGCTTGTTCGAATCTTTTGTTTTTGATCTGAGATAGTTCTTCTAAGGGATAATTTATTGTATCCATAAGCTATTTAAGGGAAGAGTGTTTTTAATCTGTCTAGAGTCTCATTATATGTTGATTTTTCATCAATCCCTTGTTTTAAAAAATTATTAACTTTGTCTACGTATTTTATTGCAAAATCTGCATCTTTATCAGATCCCGGTTTGTACTCGCCAATCCTTATCAAAAGTTCATTTTTTTTATAATTTGCTAAAACTTCTCTAAGCTTTGTTATTAAAGCCAAATGCTCTTTTGTTGTAATATTAGGAAGTATCCTGCTAATAGATGATAAAACGTCAATTGCAGGATAGTGACTTTTTTGTGCAAGTTCATTTGAAAGTATAATGTGTCCGTCTAATATCGATTTGACTTCATCAGATATCGGTTCATTTAAATCGTCTCCCGCAACTAAAATAGTATAAAATGCTGTAATAGATCCTTTATCTGAATTTCCTGATCTTTCAAGAAGTCTAGGAAGCGTTGCAAATACAGATGGTGTATATCCGGCTCTCGCAGGAGGCTCTCCTGCAGCTAAGCCGATTTCTCTTATCGCTCTTGCAAAACGGGTTACCGAATCCATCATTAAAATAACAGATTTACCCTGATTTCTATAATATTCTGCTATAGCGGTTCCAACGTATGCTGCATTAAGTCTTAGCTGAGCTGCTTGGTCAGACGTCGATACTATTACTACAGATTTTTTGAGTCCCTCTTCACCAAGATCATTTATTATAAACTCTCTAACTTCTCTTCCTCTTTCTCCAATTAGCGAAATTACATTGATGTCTGCTGATGAATTTCTAGCTATCATTCCAAGAAGCGTTGATTTACCAACACCGGCACCTGCAAAAATACCAACCCTTTGCCCTTTTCCGCATGTTAAAACTCCATCAAGGCATCTTACTCCAACAGATAATGGCTTATCAATAATGGCTCTTTTTAAAGGATCCGGGGGGGGATTGATAACAGGAAAACTGTCTTCTAGTACAAGAGGTCCTTTAACGTCTGTATCTATGGGCTCTCCGATACCGTTTAAAACTCTACCAAGAAGATTGGGTCCGATTTTAATATGTAGCGGCATTCTTAAAGGAATAACTTCGGAAGAGGGGCCGATTCCATGCATATCTGCCAGTGGAGATAAAAATACTTCGTCTTTAGTAAAACCTACTACTTCAGCAATTAAAGGTTCAGGATCTCTTTTAATTAGACATACTTCACCCATTTTAACCTGTGGAATCACAGCTTTTATTAACATTCCAACAACTTCTGTAATTCTTCCGTGTACTGTTGTTATTTCAATGTCTTCTAGGTGTGAGAGTACTTTGTCGATAGGTTCTTGATCCATATTTTTTTAAAAACCTTAAAGTTGTATTTGAAGCAGGGTTTTCAAAGAGTCCACTGTTTTTCCGAGCAGTACTGAAGAAAATTCGATTTCCTGCTGCGCTTGGGAAAGTTTAACTTGTATGAGCAGCATGTCTGCGGGTCTAAGGTTTTTTCCAGCATCATTTGAAATTTCTTTTAATTTATTTTGTACTTCAAATATTTTGTTTTGTCCGTCAGTAACCATCCCTAAAAATTTTACAATCGGATTTGCGCTTTTATCAACCTGTGTATCTTCGGGTACGTTTGCTCCAATTGTTTGATTTGCCGCTTTTAAATGATCGTTTGCATTGGAAAGTTTGGTTCCAAGTAAATCCTGTTGGGATTTTTTTAAATTTAGATTCGGTGTGTTTAAATTCTTTTGAATTTCTCCAAGCGTGTCTTGTGCGTTTCTAGCTTGCGCTGCTAAAGTTTGAAAAGTTGGAGTTGATGATATTGTTGATTTTGAGGCAAGCTCCATAGGAGAAATTTCCGAACCTGTAGTTTCAGCAGCACCGGGTGCACCAGGAGCAGCTTGTTTGTAAGATTCAAAAGAAGCTCTGTCAGGCGGGGTGGATGTTCCTGTTTCAGATATTTTATCCGGAGGTATTTTGCCCGGCCCAGCTTTCCCAATTGGATCGGTTGGCTCTTTAGGCATTTTTACTTACCCTTTTTTTTTTGTTTTTTGCCTTCTACTGGAGTTGGCTCTTTTTTTACAAATCTATCTATAAAATCTAAAGCTGTTCCAGCAAGTTTTCTTATGCCTTTATCATCAGATTTTAATGTGTCTTGTAAAATCTTTTCTCCTTTTAACATCTCTTTAGAACTCATTGAAAGTGCTATTCCTAAAAATGTTTTTGCCATCTCATTATTGGGATCCTTTTTCAAAACATCTTCAAAAGCTTCAACCGACTTTTTAAGTTCTAATTTGTGTAAGTGTAAATAGCCGATTCCAATTTTATTTAAAGGATTATCTTTATCTAAAATAGTTGCAGCTTTAAAAAGTTTTACTGCAGAATCTTCATCTAATTGGTTTATTGCTATATATCCAGCTTCTAAAAGAAGCAGATAATCTTTTTTGTAATCATCTATTAAGCTCATTTTTAACCTTTAATTTAATTTAAATTATTGTCCTCTTTGGTTTGCTACAGCATTTTTTATAAGCGAATTTACTTGAGAAATCAAGTTAGATATCGATTCTCCAATTTGTGTAACTTGAGACATTGAAAACTGAACAAGTAAAAATTTACCAGGAGTTGCTTGACAAATTTTTGATGCCAATTTTTTTATTTGCGATGTAACTTGTGATTGAAGTTTCACATATTTATTTATCAGTGAGGAAAAGGATAGCGTTGCAAATTTTGATAAAGCCATTTTATTTTTTCTCCTTTATTGTTTTTGAACTTTTGTTAAAACTTTTTCAAGGGATTTGTAGCCTTGTAAAAGCACACCTAATTTATCCAACTCTTTCGCATTAGAACCCTTTCTCAAGTTTTCTTTTATTGATTGAATGTTTTTTTCAATTTGTTTTAATATTTGAGTTGCCTTTTCAGGATTTTTTTTGATGTCGATTTCTAAATCGAAATCAAATTTTTCATTTGAATTTTTTTCCAAACCGTACATACCCGTCTCCTTATTTTTCAGCGGCTATAATTTATTTTATACTTTAAATCATCTTTTTCAAGAAGAATCGTATCAGTGGTTATTTTGGTAATCAACATTCCGTCCAAATTATCACCGAGATTTACAATTTTTCCATTTGCTAATACAGAGAAATTAGTACCGTCGTATGAAGCATATCCGGTAATTTTATATCTACTTGAAAGATCAATTCTTGATGTCATTTCTGTAGCTGGAATAGCTAAATTTTTTACATAGTGTATTCCAGGAGTTTTTTCAAATTCTTCTAACATTGTTTTGAAATTTGATGCATTGTTTTTATCATATCTTCCAGATAAAACCAGCTCTCCCGAGATTATTTCAAATGTTATTCCCGAAAAATTATTTTTTATAAGATCTGTTGCAATTTGAGTTTGAAGTATTTTTAATATTACAACGTTATTTTCAAGTTTATCTAAATATGAAAAATTGGAATTTACGTAGTCTGTTAAATTTTCAAAATTTACAGCGTCGTCAACATATCCTTGTAATACAAACAGTCCCGCTTTTGGCGTGTGAAGGGATACACTTTTAAACTCTTTAATATCTGATAATGTGTCATTGAAATCTTTAACAACTGATTCATCTACAATTACATTATCTTCTATAGTTTCAATAAAAGTTAGCTGATGCAAATTGTGCATGAGCTCTTCTTTATCAATATAGGTTAATATATGACCTACAATAAATAAATTTGCAGATGAAGGATTAAATGAAAATTCAATGTCTGCATGTTTTTCTATAATTTTTGCAATTTCAGATACAGGTTCTTTTTCTTTTATTTCAATATCATGTCCTTTGAAAAGAGCAAAGAAACTTAAAAATATTACAAATACGATTATTAAAAAAGATCCGGCATATATTAAATGCTTAGTTGGAATAAACTGCTTTTTCCAAATTGAAAGCTCTTCTTTTTTTTCTTCTTTATCTAAAGTTTCTTCTTCTTCTTTTAATACTTCAAATGTTGGAGCCGGTGAGTATATAGTTTCTTGAGCTTCTTCTTTTGAAACTATTAAAAATGTTGTTGTTCCAACCGATATTAAATCTTGAGGAGTAAGATTTGTTTTTTCTTTAATCTGTACATTGTTTACATAAGTGCCGTTTTTAGATTTTAGATCCTCTAAAAATATATTACCGTCTTCATCAATTGAAATTGCTGAGTTTTGTTTTGATACGGAAAGATCTGTAAATATTATATCTGCTACATTGGGATCTTTTCCAATTACATAAGATCTGGATTTTTCCATTCCAAATTCAGCGCCGGCATTAGGACCGGATATTACCTTTAATATATAAGGAGAATCTTGAATAAGCCCAAAAGGCAGCTCTTCTACAGGCTCTTCATAAATGGTTTCTTCTTCTTTATCTTTATCCTTATATCTATGTACTGTCTTATCTTTTTCTTCTTCTTTTTCAGTCTCTTCGGTTATTTCTTCATCAATTTCTTTTTCTTCTGGCTTTTCATTTATTTCATCATAAATCTCTTCTTCTTTGTCTTCAAAGATCTCTTCAATTTCATCTTTTTCAATATCGGTAAATAAAAAGATAGTATTTCCGATTTTTATTTTATCGCCCTCTTTTAAAATATAGCTGTCTATAGCATCATCGTTTACTTCAATTGGATTGGTTTCAGAAAGATTTTTTAATAAATACCCTTCATCTGTTTTTAATATGTGTCCATGTTTTCTTGAGCAGGCGCTATCTTCGATAACAAAATTACACTGATCCGGATCTCTTCCGATAATCCATTCATCTTTTTCTTCTAAGTTTATGCTTTCGCCTTTTAAAAGGCCTTCTAATCCATAAAGTATCATTTTTTAAAACCTATAATATTGAAGCCTCAATTTCTTTTTTATATTTCAAAATTTGCTCTTTCCAATAACTTATATAATTTACGAATTCTTCTAACTTTTCTTTAAACTCTTCATATTTCGGAGCATATGAAAGTTCATATGACAGTGTCAAGAATTTTTCATCATTATCCAGTCCAATTCTATTATCTCCTGTACCTGCGCCTAAAAGATTTGCGCTCATTACATATGCAAAAAAATCCTCTTTTTTCTCGGTAGGAATTATATCTAAGTCCGCATGGAAATAAAACCCCGGCTCTAAATTCCAGAGTTTAAAAGCTATTTTTTCGTTAATTGAGATTCTATAGCTTTTATCTTTTTCCATTTCAGGCATTTCAATAGCTAATTCTTTTACAAATCTTTCTATTAATTCTTGAGTCATCCTAATCTTTTCCTCGCTTTGCTTATTATATAATCTATTTT
>JAFGQY010000002.1 GCA_016935395.1 Parachlamydiales bacterium | reverse complement strand
TAGCTCCATTTCCATGCCTCAACCTTTGTTCAAAAGTGTGACATTTCAATTTAGCCCAAATGTGACATTTTAACTTAGCCCCTACACACCCTTAAAAAGAGTAGCTTCAAATTTCATTTTAACTTATATTTAAAAGGATTTTAATTGATCTTTGACGGGATTCGATTAAAATTTAGAGTCCTAGATTCATTTTCTAGGGCTCTTTTTATTTCTTCTTTTATTGATTTCTCTAGCGTTTGAATCAATTCTTCTTTAAAAGGCCACAGCTGCTTTTGTAGATATCTTAAAAAACTTTGATAAAAAGATGCTCTATATTGAGCTATTCTAGCCTCTTTAATTAATATAATTAAACGTTCTTCTAGATGATACATATCATATTCTCCTTTTATTTTGCTTGCTCTTCTAACCACAATTGAAAAGCTTCAATATTTATTAAAACTTTCCTACCAACTCTTCTCACGCATTTTGTTTCAAAGTTACAGATATTATAAAAAATGTAATATCTAATACTTGATTTTGTTGGCCAAGATCTAGTAGCTAAAAAATCATGAACTGTTTGAAATTTTTCTTGAATTAATTGAGCTTGCATAACTTACCTCACTTTTTTGATTTTAAAATTTTAATGAATAAATTTAGTTATTCAAAAAAAGTGTTCATAAGTTACATTATGTGATTTTTTAACGCAATATATTTTTAAAATATTTATTTTACAATTTATTTTTTATTTTCAGCAAAACTTTCTTTATGCTTTAGAAGCATTCCTGGGGTTATTTTTATCATTTTAGACATTTTATTTGATGCTCGCAAAAAACTTTGATTTAAATGAGATCTTTCAACTTCTTTTCCTTTAATATTTATAAAAACAAGAGAGTCTTTTTGTGTCTTTTTTGAAAAAGCAAAAAGTTCTTCTAGAAGATATTTAGGGTAATCTATAGTTTTTGAAGAATAATAAATTTTCCCCTCTTTTTTATTTATCTGAGAAAATTTTAAAGATATCGCTTCTTCTATAGTTGGTGCTCCAAAATATAAAATCTTAGCAATTAAAGAATCTCTTTTAGGGAGATTATTTATAAATTCTATAAACGTTTCATATTTTATTAATCTAGTAGAAATTTTTTCTCTATCAGGATCTTTGGCTGCTGTAATATAATTAAATGAATTTTGAGCTAAAAAAAATGAAAAATCTAAATAAGAATTAACAAAATTTTCTTTTTCCAAAAAACTCCAATTATCCTTACATCTAATATTATCAATAATTTTTAAATGAGAATATCTTTTCAAATCTTCTAAAAGAAATAATTTATTATTATTCATTATAGGAAGTATATTTTCCCGAATTAAAATATTTAGTAATTGAATTGAACCTTCTTGATTTTTTTCAAAAATCTGTTTTTCTATCCACTTAGCCAACAAAACAATTAAAGGAACCGTTTTAATATATTCATAAAACTTAGAAAATTTTTCTGTCATTTCTTTAATCGATATTGAAAATTCTTCAAAATTTTTATCCAAAGTTTTTTCGTCGATTGATTTTGGAATTTTTGCTTTTAAATCTTTTAAAAAAGACTCATATTTTTTTTCTAAAATATCAATATTAAAAATATTTGGATCAAAAGGAAAATCCTTCATAAAAAACCTTACATGCAATTGACATCTTTTAATTTTTCTTCTTCAAAAATAATATCATTCATTTTTGCTACAACATTTATAGTATGCTTTTCAGAAAAATGCGAATATCTTTTTACCATAGCTAAGGTTTTATGACCTAATATTTCTGCAATTTCAGATAAACTCGCTTTTCCCATCGCTAAATAAGATGCTGCCGTATGTCTTAAATCATGAAATCTAAAATTTTCAATTTTTGCATCTTTTATGGTCTTTTCCCAAAAAGTTCTAATATAGATTGGTTTTATTAAATCGCTACTTGGAAAAAGAAAATATGAATTTAAATTTCTCTTCTTAAAAAGTTCTAATAACAATTTAAACGCAAGTCCAGTTAAAGGAACTATTCGTCTTTCTCCATTTTTTGTTTCATGTAAAATAATTCTGTTATTATTGAAATCAACATCCTTCCAAGAAAGATTTAATATTTCCCCTTGCCTCATTCCTGTCGATATCGCTAAAACAACAATAGAAAATAGATATGGGTTTTTACTTTTTTTACATTGTTCTAAAAGTCTTTTTCTTTCTTCTTCATTTAAAAACCTAATCCTTCCCTTCGGTTCTTTTAATCTAGATAAGTTTTTTATTGGTGAAATTTCTAATAAATTCCACTCTTTTATAGCAATTGTAAAAACATGACTCAAAGCTGCTAAATATCTTATAACAGTAGCAGAAGATCTTTTATTTTTTCTGCTCGTAATACCTTCTAATAATTTATTTCTTTGCTCAGAAATAATTGCAGTAGATATATCAGATAACAAAAATGATCCAATTTGAGCTTTCCACCAAAGAAGTTGTGATTTTTGTTTTTTAAAACTTTTGGGTTTTCTTGGAAGTATTTCAATAGTATATTTGTCTATTACATCTCCCATAGTGACTTTTTTTGAATTTTGATTTTTAAAATGTCTTCCTTCTCTTATTGAAGTTTCTATTTGTGCAGCCCAATGCTTTGCTTTTGTAATATTTTTAAAGGTACCATGTTGTATAGGATATCCTTTTAGTCTGATTTTAACACGATAAGAAATCTGTCCCTCTTTTGTTTTTCTTTTTTCTATAACAGCCATATATAAATCCTTTTATAGTAAAATAATTAAAAAAATTATTATTATATCTTTACGTAATTAATACAATTAAATATTTTATATATTATTATTAACTACAACTAAAATAAACTAATAAACATTAACTAAAAACAACTATAAAAAAATTAGTATAAAATATTATTATATGAATTAGAAATACCATTGATCTCAAAAACACAAACAAAAATTATGTAATAAAATATTTCCACATCGGATAAACATATTGCATGCAAATATGCGCAAATATAACAGCTAATAAAATAATGAACGAAATAATAAATAAAAATCGTATTAGCCAATGACAAAAATTTAAACTGCTTCTATTAAAGAAGTCACTTTGAATTATTCTTATCTTCTTATCATTAGGTACGATCTGAAACGCCATATCACTTGAAAGAACTGGATGAGGTTCTTGACTGGCAAAAAAATCTACTTTCAATAAGCCTTGAGCAGGAACTATGGTGGATCTTTGCTTTTGTCCTAATTCAGCATCATATGTTTCTTTTTCACAGCAAATATCTCTTACCTCTTTGCTATTAAGAAAGCTATCTACTTGATATACTTGAATCCAACAATCTTCTTCTTGCGGACAGGTAAAAATGATACTTATAGGTAAATTCACAAAACTTCTATTATAAATAATCCAGGAAATTTTAGATTCAATCATTCTTTTAATAGGCCGATAGCCAGAATAATAATCAGGAGTTACATCTATATGACCAAACTCTAAAACTTTTAAATCAAAAATCTTTAACAAAAAAGGAAAATACTTGCTTATCCAAACAATAATAGTTTTAAATAAATAATTCATAAAAAAATTAAACATTTTAAATTCTTGATTTTCATATATTTTACAATATCCGAGAAAAAAACATTCACAGTTTTTAGTTGAATATTATTAAATACTGTCCCAAAAGTGTCCCTTTTACAAAATTCTTTTTAAGTACTTACTATGAATTATTAATGCAAGTCTTTAAGAATAAAAATGCTCGGAACTGGACTCGAACCAGCACGGGCGTTTCCACCCAAGGGATTTTAAGTCCCTTGTGTCTACCAATTCCACCATCCGAGCATTATGGTAAACGAAAGTTAAATAGTTTACCTTTGAGTATAATTTTTAAAAAGAAGAAAATTATTATTCTTGAGAATTTTCTTCTTCATTAACTTCAGGAACTATTTTAGTTTCCTCATTATTTTCAACCGGTAATTCTTCTAACTGCTCTTCAGAAGTAATACCCTCTTCTTTTTTTACCATCTCTTCCGAAATAGTCTCTTCAATATGTTCAGTTTTTCTAGCATGCGATAGCTTTTCTTTAATTAAAGTTGGGGGTGGAGGGAAAAGCTTTCTTAATATTGAAGAAGACACATGCGTTTCTTCTTCATGAGATTGCATCTCATTCGGTTTAACAACCTCTAAAGGAGGAGGAAGCGGCATTGACTGTTTTTTTTGTGATTTTTTCTTTTTAGATTTTTCAGGTTTACCACCGCCGATTTTTATTGATCTTTCAAGCGTAACGCTTTTTAAAACCATTTTAGTTTCTTTTAGTTCAATGACTTCATAGTCGCTAACCGGCAGTAAAAATGGTTTAGGTTTTTCTAAAGATCTATAAAAAATAGCATTTGAAAAAGAAACAACTTCAATAGCTTCTACAAAATATTCTTCTCCTACCCCTTTCGAATTCCTGATAGTTAATTTACACCCTTCTTTCGGTGTAATAACTGTCTCAATTATTGGTTCTCTTGTAAAGTTCACTTTTTTACCTTTCTGTTTAAGGTTTTTTAAAAATTTTAAAAAATTTTAAAATTTTTTATTCTTTTGATGCCATGTATTCAACTAAATCAATCAGTCTACAAGCATATCCCATTTCATTATCATACCAAGCGATAATTTTATAAAATTTATCTGTTAGTGCAATACCTGCATTTTTATCAAAAGTCGATGATAAAGTTGATGAAATAAAATCAGTAGAAACAACTGGATCTTCAGTATATCCTAGTATGCCCTTCATCGTAGTTTGAGATGCTTTTTTCATTGCATTTGCTATTTCATCGTAGCTTGTAGATTTAGTAAGTTTTACTGTTAAATCAACAGCAGAAACATCCACAACAGGCACTCTAAAAGCCATACCTGTAAGTTTACCTTTTATTTCAGGAATACATAGCGCAACAGCCTTAGCAGCTCCCGTTGATGCTGGAATGATATTATTCATTGCAGATCTACCACCTCTAAGATCTTTATGAGATGGACCATCAACAGTAGGTTGAGTAGCTGTAACAGCATGAATTGTTGTCATTAGCCCTTCTTCAATACCAAAGTTGTCTAATAAAACTTTAGTGATTGGAGCTAGACAGTTTGTTGTACAAGAAGCATTTGAAACAATGCTTTGTGTTTTAGGATCATATTTAGTGTTATTTACACCCATTACAAATGTTGGAACGTCTCCTTTTGCAGGAGCAGAAATAATAACTCTTTTACATCCTGCCTCAATATGCTTTCTAGCATCTTCAGCTTTTGTAAATCTGCCAGTACATTCTATAACGTAATCAACTTCTAAATCTTTCCAAGGTAATTTTGCAGGATCTTTCTCAGCAGTAATAACTGTTTTTTTTCCATCAACAATTAACGCATCTTTTTCCACTACTATATCAGCATCAAAAATTTTATGAGTTGAATCGTATTTTAAAAGATAAGCTAAGTTTTCTAGCGGAGCTAAATCGTTTATAGCAACAATTTTAACTTTTTTATGCTTATGAGCAAATCTAAAAGCTAGCCTTCCAATTCTACCGAATCCATTTATCGCAACCTTAATCATAACAAGCCTCCAAGTAATATATTTATTTTACTTTATACTAATCGAGATGACACAACATTGTAAAGCAAAAGAATTGTCAAAAAAACGGCTTATTTTAAATATTCAATAACGCATGTTTCTGCGCCATCGCCTACTCTTGTTGAAAGCTTCATTAATCTTGTATAACCACCATTTCTAGATGTGAATCTATCTTTTAATTCACCAAAAAGTTTTGTTATAACTTTTCTATCAGTGTTATAGCAAGAAGTATCGCCATTTTTAACTTTTCTCTTTTCTTTTGAATCGAGCTTGTTATACCTAATTTGTAGATAGGCTCTAACTGTTCTTTTAGAAAAAATTGTATCCTTTTTTGCAAGAGTAATCATTTTATCAGCTTGTCTTTTCAATTCTTTAGCTTTCGCAGTAGTAGTAACAATTTTTTCATTATCAATCAATGACTTTAACATATTTGCAAACATCGCTCTTCTATGAGAGCCTGTTCTATTTAATTTACATGTTCTTTTTGCATGTCTCATTGTTTTTCAATTTCCTTTTTTTCATCTAAATATTTTTGGATAAGTGATTTAATGTTATCTCTTGTTATGCCATACCTAGCAAGATCCATACCTAAACTTAGTCCCATATCTGAAAGTTTTTGTTTTATTTCAGTTAGAGATTTTTTACCAAAATTTCTAAATTTAAGCATTTCAATTTCCGGCATAACTACAAGCTCACCAATAGTTTCTATGTGAGCACCAGCTAAACAATTAGTTGACCTAACAGAAAGCTCAATTTCATTTATTTTCAATGCAAGTTTAGCTAAAAGTTCATCTCGATCTTTATTTTCTTCTTCTTTCTTTTCTTCAAACGCTAAACTATGTGTTTTCAATTTTTCAAATATTAAAAAATGTTTCATCGAAATTTGAGTTGCAAAACTAAGCGCTTCTTGTGGAGTTATCCTTCCATCAGTTGTAACTTCTAAAATTAGTTTATCAAAGTCAGTATGTTGACCAACCCTTGTATTTTCAACAAAATAATTCACTAATATTACAGGAGAAAATAGAGAATCTATCACTATTTCATCCATATTTCTTTCAAAATCATGTCTCTCAGATGGTACATACCCTCTTCCCATTCCGATTCTAATATCAATTCTTCTGGTCATTGGTTTTGTAACAGTAAAAATAAGTAGATCTGGATTTACTACTTCAAAATTTGAAGTTCCAATTATATCTTTAAAATAAACTTTTACAGATCCATTTGCTTTTATAAGGTCATCTTCTGAAATTTCAAGTGTTTTTGAAACCATTTTAATGCCTTTAGGATTTGCTTCATCTTGAGTTGGAAGATATCTTAAAAGACCATTTTTAATATTTAGAAGAATATGCGTCATATCTTCAATTATTCCCTCAATAGCAGTATATTCATGAGAAACGCCTTCTATTCTTACAGAAACAATAGCTGGAGCTTCCATTGATGTTAACATAACTCTTCTAAGTGTATTCCCTATAGTGTGTCCAAATCCTCTCTCAAAAGGCTCAGCAATGAATTTAGCAAAGTTAAGTTTTTTATCACCTTCTTCTTTTGATATTTTACTTGGCAGTTCGAATTCACCAAACATTACTGACATAAATTATTTCTCCTATATTTTTATTTTAGGGTTTTATACACGTCTTCTTTTTCTTGCCCTACAACCATTATGAGGTACCGGTGTTTTATCTTTAATCATAGTTACATTAAGTAAAGACTGAATCCCTCTAACAGCAGATTCTCTTCCAGCGCCAGGTCCCTTTAGATAAACTTCACACTCTTTCATTCCTGCAGCTTGAGCATCTTTCGCTGCTTGCTGAGCAACTACAGTTCCAGCAAATGCAGAGGATTTTTTTGATCCAGTGAATTTACATTTTCCAGCAGAAGACCAAGCTACAACGTTACCTGCTGGATCAGTTATGGTTACTATTGTATTATTAAATGTAGCTGATACATGCACTATTCCCATAGGAATAGTTCTTTGCCATTTTTTTCTAGCTGGCTTTTTACTTGGACCTTTAACTTGTGCTTGCTTTGCCAATTTTAACTCCTATAATTTAAATTTTTTAACCTGCTGGCGCCTTTTTCTTACCAGCAACAGTTTTCTTTTTACCTTTTCTAGTTCTGGAATTTGTTTTTGTTCTTTGCCCTCTAACTGGCAGTCCTTTTTTATGCCTTGTTCCTCTATAGCAATTAATTGAAACTAATCGTTTAATATTATTTTGAATTTGACGTCTTAGATCACCTTCAACCATAAACTCGCTTTGTAAAAGTTCATTAATCTTAGCGATATCAGCTTCAGTTAATTTTGCTGCTTTCATATCTGGATCAAGTTTTAATTTTTTTAAAATCTTTTCAGATGTGAATTTTCCAATACCATAAATATATGTTAAACTAATTACTAATCTTTTATTAGCAGGAATATCAATTCCAATAACTCTGGGCATAATTATCTACCTCTTATTTTTCCTTTTTTCATAAAACCTTCATATTTTTTCATTAGAAGGTTCGATTCAATTTGTTTCGCAGTATCTAAAATCACTCCTACCAAGATAAGTAGTGATGTTCCTCCAAAAAAATGTGCTATTTTTTGATCTACACCTAGCATTTTACTTACCAGAGTTGGAAGTATAGCAATAAGTGCTAAAAATATTCCACCAATAAGTGTAATTTTATTCATTGTACTTTCTATATATTCTTGTGTAGGTTTACCCTGTCTGATTCCAGGAATAAAAGCGCCATTTTTCTTCATATCTGACGCTATTTGCTCAGGATTAAATTGAGTTGCAGTCCAAAAATAAGTAAAAAATAAAATTAAAAATATATACATGGCAAGATACACCCAGCTTCCTGGAGATAAATAAACTGTCATCTTTCCTATAAAAGTATTTCTACCAACTAATTGACCAATTGTAGCTGGAAACATCAAAAGCGAAGATGCAAAGATAACAGGTATTACCCCTGCATAATTAATTTTTAAAGGAATATGTGAAGAACCACCCTGACTTTGTTTTCCTGCAACTTCTCTTCTAGCATATTGCACGGGAATTTTTCTTTGACCTTGAATAACTAAAATAGTTCCAATAATTATTGCAACAAAGACTACAAACAGTATCACCAGCGATGAGAAAGTTAATTGGCCAACATCTTGAGATTCTAAATTTAATTGTTTAATGATTGAGCCAATTGTTGATGGAAGCGATGATAAAATACCAATTGTAATTATTAAACTAATTCCATTGCCAATACCTTTTTCAGTTATCTGTTCACCTATCCACATTAAAAACATTGTGCCAGTTGTCATAGTAAACATTACAGTAATATAAAATAATATTGGAATTCCAAAAGCTTTAATTGTTAGCATTTCAGCAGCAACAATTCCAGGGTGCGACATATTCATATTTAGTGCATATTTTGCAATAACATATGAATGAACAAATGCTAAAAATAGTGTCGCCAATCGTGTGTATTTTGTAACTTTTTTTCTACCAACCTCTGGAGACTCTCTTATCTCTCGTTGAAATGATGGTATTATTGCAACTAAAAGCTGCATAATAATCGAAGCTGAGATGTATGGCATAATTCCAAGTGCAATTATGGTTAGTTGAGCAAATGCACCACCCGAAAAAACATCCATCAATTGAAATAAGTTCTGTCCTCCTCCAGTCGCATATTTGAAAAGAGAAAGAGCAGCTTCTTGGTTTATACCAGGAACTGGTATAAACGCTCCGATTCTACACACCAAAAGTAAAAGTAAAGTATATACAACTTTTGACCTAAGGTCTTCGGATGAAAATATTTTTTTTATAGACTTAATCATTTTTTAACAAGCTTGTGTATTTAATTTTCTTTTCATCTAATTTTCTTAAAGATGATTCTGAAAAGCTATGTGCTTCAATCGTTACTTTTTTATCAATTTCGCCATTACCTAAAACTTTTAAAAAAGTATATTTTTTCTTTGTAATAATTTTTTTCTCATAAAGAGTTTTTAAATTCACAACTTCGCCATCATTATAAAACTGATTGATTTTTGATAGGTTAATTTCTAAAGCTGCTTTTGCAAATCTACCTCTTGTAAATCCTCTTATCGGCAATTTAGTATAAAGTCTCATCTGACCACCCTCGTAGCCATGTCTTCTTTTATATCCAGATCTTGATCCAGATCCTTTGTGACCTCTTGAACAAGTTTTTCCTCTTCCTGAACTTGTTCCCCTACCAACTCTTTTTTTTGATCTAGATATTCTTGATGTATCTGTAAGATTATTAAGTATCATTATTCAAGCCCTCTTTCTTTTAGAGATTTTTCTCTGCTCATTAAGCTTCTTAATGCTTTAAAAGTTGCTCTAACTTGATTGATTGGATTCGATGATCCTTGTGATTTTGCAACAATATTTCTTATTCCAGCAAGCTCAAATACAGACCTAATTTTTCCGCCAGCAATAACACCGGTTCCTTCTGGAGCAGGTTTCATTAAAAGTTTAGCACCATCATGTGATACATGAATTTCATGAGGAATTGTTCCATCATTCATATCAAATGTTATAACATTTTTCTTTGCCGCTTCAGATCCTTTTCTTATTGCATCAGCAACTTCATTTGCTTTAGCAAAACCATATCCAACTTTTCCATTTAAGTTACCGATAAGTATCAATGCTGAAAAGCTAAATTTCCTTCCGCCTTTTACCACTTTTGAACATCTATTGATGTAAAGAACTTTTTCTTCAAATTCTGAATCTTGTGTTTCTTTAGCCATTTTATACCTTTAAAATTTTAATCCTGCTTTTCTTGCGGAATTAGCAAATTCAGCTATAATTCCATGAAATTTATATCTTCCTCTGTCAAAAATTACTTCGTTTAATTTTTTACCTTTTGCAAGCTCTGCAAATTTCTCACCAAGAGTTTTAGCAGATTCTTTAGATTTTTTTGATTTAATCTGTTTTGAACATGTACTCATTCCAACTAAAGTATTAGAATTTTCATCATCGATCAACTGTGCAAATAAATGCTTATTACTTTTAAAAATACTAAGACGTGGTTTTTCTTTTGTTCCTTTAATAGTTTTTCTTACTCTAAATACTCTTCTAATTCTTGATTTTTTTCTTTTTTTTAAACTACTTTCCATATTCTTAATACCTTATTTACCTGTTTTAGCAGCTTTTCCAGCTTTTTTACGAACATATTCATCTTTATATCTTATGCCTTTTCCCTTGTAAGGCTCAGGGGGTCTTATTGCTCTAACTTGTGCAGCAAATTGTCCAACTTTTTGAAAATCAACACCAGATATTTCAATTTCTACAGATTTATCAACTTTTACATGTAAATCTTTTGGAATTTCAATTTCAGTTGGGTGTGAATATCCAACTTGCAGATCTAGCTTATTTCCTTTTACTGCAGCTCTATATCCAACTCCAATTAAGGCAAGTGTTTTTGTAAAACCTTTTCCTACTCCAGTAATCATATTACTTAAAAGCGATCTGTAAAGTCCGTGAAAAGCTGAACTAATTTGAGCTTTTTCTATTAATGAAACAACAGCCTCTGAATCTTTAATATCAATGTTCACACCATCTTTTAATTCTAGAGATAAATTGCCTTTCGGTCCTTTAACATTAAGAATTTTATTCTTTACAGTTATTTCTATACCTTTTGGAATACTAATAGGTAATTTTCCAAGTCTTGACATATTATTTTTTCCTTTTTACCAAATATAACAAAGTATTTCGCCACCAATTTTATTTCTTCTTGCTGTTTCATCATCACAAATACCTTTTGTTGATGTTGAGATTACAGCCAAGCCAATCCCACCTAAGACTTTTGGTAGTTTTGAAAAAGGTTGATAAATCCTTCTTCCTGGTTTAGATATTCTTAGTAATTTTCTAATAATCGGTTTTCTGTTTGAATATTTCAAAAATATTCTCATTTTTCTTGCTTTATCATTTACCAAGAAATTTTCAATAAAACCTTTATCTTTCATAATATTTACAATACTTAGCTTCATTTTACTTATAGAAACATCTACAAACTTGTGCTTTGCAGTTTGTGCATTTCTAATCTTAGTTAAAAATTCCGCTATTGGATCATTGAATGACATAAAATTATAACTCCATCTATTTAAAAGGAAAACCCATCAATTTTAAAAGTTCAATACACTCTTCATCATTTGTTGCCGTTGTAACAAATGCAATATTCATTCCCTGCACTCTTTTGAGTTCATCTAAGTTAATTTCGGGAAATACTTGCTGATCGTCTAAACCAATATTATATGATCCTCTTTTATCAGCCTTTGTTTTAAATCCTCTAAAATCTCTTATTCGAGGAGATACTATATTGCAAAAGCGATCAAAGAAATCATACATTCTTTTTTTTCTTAAGGTAACTTTTAATCCAACTGCTTGATCTTCTCTAATTTTAAAATTTGAAACAGCTTTTTTTGACATAGTAATAATAGGCTTTTGTGAAGATAGCATTGATAACTCTTTTACATGTGATGCAATTAAAGATTTATCTTTTATAGCTTCATTAAGTCCCATACTTATTACGATTTTTTTAAGCCTTGCTATTTCAAATATATTTTTTTCAGGATATTTCTTTTTCAATTCAGGCAATACTTCATTTAAATATTTACTTTTGAGTCTTGACATGTTTTTCCCTATTTAATTTCTCTTAAAATTCTTTCTTTATCGCCATATAAATAAACAAGTTTTTTACCTTGCTCTGTCATTTTAACTTTTGGCTTTATTTTCTTATCATTTGCATCAACAAAAGCAACGTTAGATATATGAATTGGCATTTCCATTTCTACTATTTGTGAAGCTTGAGTCTGTCCTGTTTTTTTTATATGTTTTTTTCTCAAATTCACACCTTGGACAACAACTCTATCATTGCCTTTTTTCATTACTTCACCAACTTTACCTTTGTCATTGCCAGCAATTACTAATACTTTATCGCCTTTTTTTATCCATTTACTCATAACTATATTACCTCAGGTGCTAGTGAACATATTTTTAAAAATTTTTCTCTTATTTCTCTTGCAACAGATCCAAATATTCTAGTTCCTCTTGGGTTTTTCTTGTCATCAAGAATAACGCAGCTATTGTCATAAAATTTTAAAATTGATCCATCGTTTCTTTTAATTTCTTTTTTAGTACGAACTATTACAGCTTTAACTTTATCACCTTTTTTAACAGCTCCTTTAGGTGCTGCCTCTTTTACCGATCCAATTATAATATCACCAACGTAAGCATATCTTCTTTTTGTTCCGCCTAAAACCCTAAAGCATTTTACTTTTTTTGCGCCTGTATTATCAGCTACATCAAGTACTGACTCTTCTTGTATCATATTAATTATCCTTTTTTATAGAACTTCTACAACTCTAAATCTTTTAAGTTTTGATAGTGGTCTAGTCTCTTCAATTCTTACTGTAGCACCAACTTTAGCAACATTTTTTTCATCATGTGCATAATATTTTTTCCATTTTTCAACCAACTTTTGGTATCTAGGATGACGAATTTTTCTTGTAACTTTTACAACAATAGTTTTATTCATTTTATCTGATACTACAACGCCTTGAATAATTTTCTTTTTAGTTTTTGGCATATGTTACTTACCTTTTCTTATTGTTTGTATTGTCAAAATCCTAGCTCTTTCTTTTTTTAAAGCTCTCAAAAGATGTGGTTTTTCCAATTTATGATTAATTTTAAGTTCATTTCGTAAATTAAAAAGTTCTTTATCAATCTCAGGCAATCTACTTTCTAATTGATCATCAGATTTATCTAATAATTCTTGCATTTTTTTCATATAATTATACCCTTTCTACACGCTCTACAAATCTTGTTCTAATAGGCAATTTAGCTGCAGCAAGCCTTAAAGCTGTTCTAGCTTCTTCTCTTGAAACATTTCCTACTTCAAACAAAACTCTTCCTGGCTTTATAACTGAAACCCATTGAGAAGGAGTTCCTTTTCCTTTTCCCATTCGAGTTTCTGCCGGTTTTTTAGTAATAGGTTTATCTGGAAAAATTCTAATCCAAACTTGACCTTTTCTTGCGAAGCATCTATTGATTGTAATACGACAAGCTTCTATTTGTTGAGCTGTTATCCAACCTCTATCTAACGCTTGCATTCCAAAATCACCAAAATCTACTAAAAATCCTGCTTTAGATAAACCTTCGCAGCTTCCTTTTTGCTTTTTTCTATACTTTGTCCTAGCTGGCATCTGCGCCATCTTAGATCTCCTTTATATAATTTCTTCACCTTTATTAATCCAAACTTTCACTCCAATTGCACCATATGGAGTATTTGCTGTTTTTGTAGCATAATCTATATCGGCTCTTAGTGTGTGAAGAGGAATTCTACCCTCTTTATACCACTCTGTTCTTGCTATTTCAGCGCCGCCAATTCTTCCTGATATTTGCACTTTAATACCAGCTGCACCAGCATCAATTGTTGTTTGAATAGCTTTCTTTAATACTCTTCTGAAAGGTATTCTTCTTTCAATTTGTTTAGCAATGCCATCTGCAACAAGCTGTGCATCTAAATCTGGTCTTTTAATCTCTTCTACTTCAATCCAGATCTCTTTACCTGTAAGTTTTTTCAATTCATTTTTTAAAATATCAATTTCTGAACCTTTTTTTCCAATTACTAAACCTGGTCTTGCAGTATGAATTGTAACTTCAATTTTTCCTGATGTTCTTTTAATAACTAGTTTTGAAGTTCCAACGCAAGCTGGTTGCTTCATTAAAAACTTGTTAATCATTTGATCTTCATACAAAAGATCCCCGAATTCTTGCTTATTAGCATACCAATTCGATTGCCATCTTTTTCTTGTTACTAATCGAAAACCTGTTGGTGAACATTTTTGTCCCATTTAAATCCCCTTACTTAATGCTTGCAAGTACAATTGTAAAATGACTTGTTCTTTTATTAATCGGGGATTGTCCCCCTTTATTTCTAGCTTTAGATCTTTTTAAAGTTGGACCGTCATCTACTTTAATCTCATCAATTTTTAAATCACTTTTTTTCGCATCAAATCTTGTTTCAGCATTGGCAATTGCACTTTTTAATGTCTTTATAATTAGTCTTGATCCTTTACAGTTGCTATAATTTAATTGCAAAAGAGCTTCTTCCACTGTCATATTTCTAATAAGATCCGCAGATCTTCTAGCTTTATATGGACTTATTCTAACATATTTTGTTACAGCTCTGGCTTTCTGCATTTTTAAACCTATGTTGTTGTTGTTGTTGTTGTCGTTTTCTTAATTGGGTGACCTTTAAAAGTTCTAGTAGGAGAAAATTCACCTAATCTATGTCCTACCATATTTTCTGATATAAAAACTGGAATAAACTTTTTGCCATTATGAACTTCAAAATTAAGTCCTACCATTTCAGGTAATATCATTGATCTTCTTGAATAAGTTTTTATCGTTTTTTTCTTTTCTTCTTTCGACATTTTTACAATTTTATCCATTAAGAAATGGTCAACAAATGGTCCTTTTTTTAGCGATCTTCCCATATTACCCCTTTACTTTTTATGTCTACTTTTCACGATCATTTTATTTTTCTTTTTCTTTACAGTACGGAAACCTTTTGCAAATTGTCCCCAAGGCGATTGTGGATGGTTACCTTTACTTTTACCTTCACCACCACCGTGTGGGTGATCTACAGGGTTCATCGCAACTCCTCTCACAGTCGGTCTTATTCCTTTCCATCTGCTTCTTCCTGCTTTACCATCAACTCTAAGAGAGTGTTCTGCATTAGAAACTGATCCTAATGTTGCCATGCAAAGATCGGACACCATTCTAATTTCACCTGATGGCATTTTAATAGTTGCAAGACCATCACTTCTAGCTAAAAGCTGAGCTGATAAGCCTGCTGACCTTACCATAATAGCACCTTTTCCAGGTCTCATCTCTATATTATGTATAAAAGAACCTAGGGGCATGTACTTTAGCATCATGCAATTACCAATTTTGAATGGAGCTCCTTCTGTAGTAGCTATGATATCTCCGGTCTTTAATCCTTGTGGAGCAATAATATATCTTTTTTCACCATCTTTATAATTTAAAAGAGCGATATGTGCAGTTCTGTTTGGATCGTATTCTATAGAAGAGACTTTTGCTTCTATGTTAAGTTTATCTCTTTTGAAATCTATAATCCTAAATTTCTTTTTATGTCCGCCACCTTTATGACGTGTTGTAATACGCCCTAAATTATTTCTACCATTTGTTCTTCTTTTAGATTTTGTAAGAGATTTTTCAGGTCCTTTTTTAATAGGACAAAGCTCTGCTGTTGATGGAAGAACCAACATACGTTGAGATGGTGTAATCGGTCTAAATTTCTTAGTCATATTTTCACCTTTATACTTGCTCTTCTAAGCTGTCATTAGCTTGAAAAGTTACAATTGCTTTTTTTTGATGTTTAGTTCTACCGATATGTCCTCTAACTCGCTTTTTTTTAGGATGAATATTTATTGTATTTACTGATAGAACTTTAACTTTCTTTTCTTCATAAATTTTTTCAATAGCCCAAGCGATTTCTTTTTTATTAGCTTCTCTATCTACTAAAAATACTATTTTAGGTTTGTTAAACTTTCTAATACATTTATTGCTTTCTGAATCTTTTAATGAAGCAAGAGTCGATGATTTTTCAGTTATATATCTGGATTTAATAATATCGTATGGGTTTTTCATAAATCTTAACCTTTTGTTAGCATTGCTTTTATATCATCTAATGTATCATCTACAAAAATCACACTATTTGCTAAAGCAATTTCATAACCGTTTACTTTAGATGAATCTGATATATGAGCTTTTTGAATATTTTTAATGCATCTTTTAATGTTTTGATTAATTTGCGGTTTAGCAATTAATAGAATTCTTGAGCCTAAAAGTGATAAATTCTTTAAGAATAAAGTAAACTGTTTTGTTTTAGTAACATCTTTATCATCTACTTTTAAAATCAAAGCTTTATTATCTTTAATTTTATCACTTAAAAGAGCGTTAATAACGCCTCTTTTTTCTTTTTTGTTTCTTTTTATATGCTGATCGAATTTTGGTTTTGGTCCAAATACAATTCCACCACCTTTATATTGAGGAGCTGCAAAGCATCCCTGTCTTGCTCTACCAGTTCCTTTTTGTCTGTGAGGTTTCGCTCCGGTTCTATTTACTTCTTTTCTTCCTTTTGTATTTGCCGACCATTGCCTACTATTTCCATGCAGAGCAACCATATAGTCTTTTATCATTTGGGGATTTGCTTTTTTGATCTTTGAAATATCAAATTCTTCTTGACCAACTTCTTTTCCAGATATGTCGTATTTTTTTAGTGTAGCCACTTGGATCCTCTTTTATTTTTTAATTTTTTTTTCTGCTCTTTGTACAAAAACATAACCATTTCTAGCGCCAGGAATTGAACCTTTAACTAAGAGAAGATTTTTTTCTACATCTATAGCAACAACAACAAGATTTTGCACTGTCAGGTTATCTCCTCCCATACGAGAAGCTCTTTTTCCACCAGGGAAACATCTACCCGGAGTAGATCTCATTCCTGTTGATCCACCAAGTCTATGCGATCTTGAGCAACCGTGAGTTTTAGGCATACCTTTAAATCCATAAAGTTTCATTAGCCCTTGGAATCCTTTTCCTTTTGATGTACCGATTACATCAACATATTCGCCCTTTTCAAAATAGTTAGCTAAAAATTCCTGCCCAACTTCATACTCTTTTGGATCTTCAATTCTTTCTTCAGATAAAACATATTTTGGTGTTGATTTTGCTTTTTCAAAATGTCCTTTTAAAGGTTTTTTTACTTTCTTTTTATCGAATGCGCCTAATTGAACAGCGTTGTATCCATCATTTTCTTTTGTTTTTATTTGAATGATTTTATTGGCAGGAGCTTCGATAACGCTGCAAACTACAATATTTCCTTTATCGTCAAATATTTGAGTCATTCCTTTTTTTTTGCCGATGAGTTTAATAGCCATTTTTAATTCTCACAAATTCTTTGGTTTTAACATTTTACTTAAAGATTTAATAAAAGAGCTTAGCAAAACACCTGATTTCACTCAAACAAAAAAATACAGCTCTTTATTTTATAAACCTTTTCATTCAAGAGTGTTTGATGAAATAATATAAGAAAATTGTGAAATGAATACAAGAAAAATTAAAATTTAAAATAAAGTTTAGATATTTTTTAAGTTAAAAAATTATTCAATTTCAGGGTATGTCATGGACTCTTTATAAAAATGGGTCCATATAGATAAAATTACAACAATCGTTGAGAAAAAAAGCATTCCGACTTCAGGTATGACTACTATTTTAAAAATCATTTCAAAAGCCATAAAAAAGGCCATAGCGCTTGTTGCTACTGACTTAGCAACGTTCATCATATTTAATCTATTTTTTTCTTTAGAAATTGTTATCAATCTTTCATTTTGAGATTTTAAAGCGATCTGTTCAAATTTTTTGTTTTTATAAAAATCTTCAATTGCCATTTTAGCATTATATCCTGAAAACCCCGACAAAAATACTTCCCCTGATAATTTAAAAAACGGACCTAATAATTCCCCTAATGAATAAAGACCTAAAAGGTCACCAAATTGGGCTAAAAAGCTAAAATCGGCAATGGATTCTAAAACGTTTTTTATTGATTTATCTCTAACTCTAATTTTTTTTATTAAATCTTCTTTTTCAAAATTTTCTAAGGATTTTTTTAATCCTACAATAGATGATGGCATCTTAGTTAAGATCATTCCTCTTGTCAAAAAATTAAACTTTTTTTGAAGCATAAATGCATTGGACGCAAAAACTGGATTTAATCCCAAATACTGAAAAAAAAGACCTGAAGATTTAAAAATTTTGGATAAAAATTTGAATATTCTATAAGTTCCACTGCTTGATTGAGTAAAGTGAGAAACAGTTTTAAAATAGTCGGTTGGCTCTTTTGTATAAGAGTGTTTTTCATATGATTTAAAAACATCTAAAATTGTGTAATTTTTTGTTGAAATTGAGCTCATTTACTTAATCTTTTTGTTCTTTAAAGTATTATATTAATCTTATATTAAGTAAAAGTAAATACCATAAATAATTATAATTGATTTAATAAAAAATTCAATTAATATATTATTATTTAAAAGAAATATCTTTTTTTAATCCTCTTAAAAAGTCTTCAATATGTAATTTATTTTTTCCTTCTAATTGAACAATTAATAGTTCTAAATAATAATCTTTACAACCTATAAAAAGACTATCATTTTTATAAATAATACTTTTAGGACTTTTAGATTTTTCTTCACAAATTTGAGCTTTTAAAATCTTTAAATTTTTTTCCTGTGAATCTAAAATTATTTTTGCAATAGCGCCCGGGCTTGGGCTAAAAGCTCTAATTTGATTCAAAATATTTTTAGCTAAATTATTCCAATCAATAATTCTATCTTCAAATTTAATTTTATTAGCAAAAGTTATATTTATTTCACTTTGAGGAGTATATTTGACATTATTTTCTTCAAATAATTTTATTACTTTTAAAAGAAGAGGCTTAGTTATTTTAATTAGTTTTTTTTCTAAAGAACCAAAATCGTCACTATCTAAAATTTCAACTTCATCTGTTAAAATTACATCACCGGCATCCATCTTTTTTACCATTTTCATGATGCTAATTCCTGTTTTTTTATCACCATTTAAAATGGCATATCTAATAGGATTAGCTCCTCTATATTTTGGCAAAAGGGAAGCATGAACATTTATACATCCTTTTTTAGGAATATCTAAAAGAGATTGTTTCAAAATCTGTCCATAAGCCACAACAATAAAAAGATCAGCCTCAAATTTTTTAAGACTCTCGATAAATTCAGGATCGGATGCACTTTTTGGCTGCAAGATTTTAACATTTGGCAAAATCATTTCAGCTGTTTTTTTTACTTCTGGAATATCTTTTTTAGACTTATCAATTTGAGTAACAATAGCAACAATTTCAATATTATTCGCGGCAAGATAAGACAGAATTTCTGCAGAAAAATTCGGGGTTCCGAAATAAATAACTTTCATATTTTTTTATCAATTTAAAACTTCGGCTAGTTTTTCAATCTCACTTTGTTTATTTGCAATAATACCTTCCAAAGATATAAGTCCCCTTTTTGTATTTTTACAAAATTGTATCCAGTGAAGGATTTCTGGCATAGGCTCTAACTCTTCTTCAATTTTTTTAATTGCATCTTCAAATCTTAGATTCATTCTATAAGTAATTTTAAAAGCTTTAGCCAGTTCATTTCTTACTTCTAAGGGAAAATTTCTTCTTTTTAGTCCTACTAAATTTATTCCGCCTAATTTATAAGGATATCCGCCGCCAACAGTATATGGTGGAACATCATGAGAAACTCTTGAAAATCCCCCCACCATTGCATGTGTTCCAATTCTCGAAAACTGATGAACCGGGGTCATTCCTCCGATAATAGCAAAGTCTTCAACAATTACATGCCCTGCCAACATTGCACTATTCGTCATTATTACGTTGTTGCCAATCTCACAATTATGAGCAACATGACAGTATGACATTATTAGACAGTTATCTCCAATTTTTACAACAGAACCTTCATTACAAGAAGAGTTAATTGTAGCAAATTCTCTTATTTCAGTGTTTTTGCCAATTTGGACATATGTTGTTTCACCTTTAAATTTTTTATCTTGTGTTTTTGTGCCGATGCTCGCTGAAGGCCAAATAATAGCGCCTTCATCAATTGTTGTGTGTCCATCTATATATGCAAAAGATTTGATTGTAACATTATTTTTAATAACTACATTTTTTTTGATTACAGCAAAGGGCTCTATGATAACATTATCACCAATTGTTGCACCTTCTTCAATATAAGCCTGAGAATGAATCTGTGACATATTTATTAATTTTCCAATTTTTAAAGTTTTTCCTTCTCTACCAAAGCAAAACTTAAAATAGCTTCCACGGCTATTTTATCATTTACAATAGCTTTAGATTTAATCTTGCCCCCCTTATTAGAAATGTGAAGTGAAGTCGCATGAAGATGAATTACATCTCCTGGATAGATAGGTTTTCTAAATTTCGCTTCTGATATGTTTAAAAGAACTGCGATCTTATCATGAAATCCTTTTTCATGAACAAGGATACCACCTGTTTGAGCCATAGCTTCTATAATTAGAACACCTGGCATAATGGGGACATTTGGAAAATGTCCATTAAAAAATTCTTCATTAATTGTTGCGTTTTTTATTCCTATAATTTCATTTTTTTCTAAATCTAAATGAATAACTTTATCAACAAGTAAAAAGGGATATCTGTGGGGTAGTATTTTAGCTATTTTTTTGTGATCTAATATAGCTTTCATTAAGCTGAATACTCCTTAAGATGGGTTTTAAGTTTTTTTGCAAATTTTACATTTGTTAAATGCCCAGATCTAATAGCAATAATGTGCGCTAAAAATTTATTTCCAATTAAAGCTAAATCACCAATTAGATCCAAAATTTTATGTCTTACCATCTCATTATTGAATCTTACTCCATCCGAATTTATAACTTTATCATCTTTTATTACAACAGCATTATCTAAACTTCCCCCTTTGATAAAATTATTATCCAAAAGAGGCTTAATTTCTTCATAAATAGAATATGTACGAGAAGGTGCAATTTCATTAAAATAAGTTTTTTTATCAACAACATATGAAAAATATTGAGATTTCAAAAATTCATTTTGTGGATGATGAAGCGTAAAACTGATCTTATAATCATCAGAAGGAAGAGCTATCAAATGTGTAATGCCTTCACTTAAATATACAGGATGTTCCAACATTAGAATTTTTCTTTTTTTATCTAAATCAACAGTACCTATCTCTTCAAAAACTTTTGCAAATTCTTTAGAACTTCCGTCATAGATGGGAATTTCTGGACCATTAATTTCAATTATCAAATTATCTATTTCATATGCTGAAATAGCAGAAAGAAGATGTTCTACTGTTAAAATAGCCTCTTTCCCAAATCCAATAAGCGTCCTTCTATCAGATTCTTTAACAAGATCCAAATGTACTTTTAGGATTGGCTTTTCTGATAGATCTATTCTTTTAAAAACAATCCCCGTATCTGCCTCTGCCGGATGAAGGGTCATTTTTATTTTTTCACCTGTAAAAAGGCCTATTCCTGTAAAAGTGATTTTTTCTTTCAGGGTCGTTTGGTAACTATTTTTTAAAAATTGTTTCATAATAGCTTAATATTTTTTAGATTTCATAAAAAGTTACCGAAGGGAAATTTTTTGGGCAAGTTTATTTTGATTAAAAATTGAATTTAAGCGTTTTAAATAAATAAATGATTATAAGAATGATTGATAGACCGATAATGAAATAATCTCCCCAAAAGGTATACAAGGTATTATAAGAAATTTTTGGAACTTTTACACAAATTGCTTTTGCTTCATTTTCTTTATAAATTGCATTAATTATTCTGCCAAATGGGTCGATAGCGGCTGTAACGCCTGTATTGCATGATCTTATTAAAGGTATACCATTTTCAACAGCTCTAATTTTGCTATGATGAAAATGTTGTATAAATAATTTTGATTTATTAAACCAGGCATCATTTGTTAAGTTAACAAATAACTTAGCTCCCTGTTTTTTTTGCTTTCTCATAACACTTGGATGAGTTTCTTCATAACAAATGGAGATCGCTATTTTATTTTTTTCTGATACAATTTTTTTTAAATTTTTGCCATGTTCAAATGAGCCCACTATTCCATACTTTTCTTTTGCTATTTTTTTCAACCAGCCGAAAGGAATATATTCAGCAACAGGCACTAAAATTTGTTTTTCATATCTACTATAATTTTGGGAAAAGGGTTTAAAATAAAAAGCTGCGTTATAGCTTTTTTCATCTTTTTGATCAAAATCATCAAGGCCCAATATAATTTCACAGCCATAAATATTAGCTAATGTTTTGGCTATGTATGAATTCGAAACATAAAAATTCGATTCATATTTTTCTGCATATGGATAAGTTAATGGAGGCATTTTTAAAACAGCCTCTTGCCCAAATTTTTTTAAAAAAAGATCCTTTATTAGATCATAAGGATAAAAACTTTCAAAGGCACCAAAAGGAAGGGCTGCTTCAGGAAGAACTATCAAGTCAATTTTTTCAATAGAGTTTGCGCTAATATAATTTATAATTCTTTTCCACTGAATATAAGGAGATATAGATTGATCCTTATAATTCATAAGCTCATTTTTTTCTTCTGGAAGTATTGCAGTTTGAACTAAACAAACATTAAGCATTTGAGCATTTTTTATTTTTTTTAAATTACTCTTTTCATAAAAAAAGCCAAAAGCATAAGGAAAAAGTGCTAAAATTAACCATATATAAACAATTTTTTTAGATTTTTCTAAAAAAGCTTTAAAACCAAAAAGGTTAACTAAAAGCAGATAAAAGCTCAGACCGAATATTCCGATTACTGAAGCCAAAGCCATAGAAAAATGGTTATTAACATAAGCTACTCCTATCATATTAAAAGTAAATCCGCACATGAAAAAAAGCCTCGAATATTCAAAAACAGTCCAGATAGAAGCTATTGCAAATATTTTTAGTAAACCCAAATTTTTGTCTTTTGTTGCTATAAGAGATATCACAGCAAATTGCACTGCAAAGCTAATTAAGACAAATAGATATACCAAAAGAATAAGATTTCCTTGGTATTTTGTTGAAGTAAACCAAGAAAACCAAATTGCGTTTACAAAGAAAAAGAAAATAAAAGAAAACAAAAATCTTTTTTTAAAATTCAGATCCTTTATCGACATCCAAAATAAAGCATATCCAAAAAAAGATGCAAAATAACCTAAAAAGCTATTCCATGCAGGCTGAGAAAAAGCCAAAATAATAAAACTTAATAAAAAATTTATAGACTTAAAAAAAAGGTTATTTTTTAAAAAAAAGGAAGTTAATTTATTCTTCATCCATGTCATCGTTAGGTCCAGAAATAGGGGTAAAGGTTACCTCTTTTTTTATTTTCGAACCAAACACTAAAAATAAAAACAGACCTCCTAGTATAGCCGCATTTTTCAAAAAAAGCACCATTTCTAAAGCTCTTTTAGAGCCTTGTAAAAACCAAAACGGATGAAGCATAAATGTAGCAGGTATAAAAAATATCACAATTAAAAAAGCGCCAAATTTTTCCTTTATTCCGAAAAACATTAAAATAGCTCCAATAAGTTCTATAACCGTCACAATAATCAAAATCTCAGGAACAAAAGATATCAAAGTAGAAAACAACTTTGAAAGTCCTGGAAAGAAGCTAACATATCCTTGCCAATCGCAAAAAAGATTAATAAGGCCTGTTTCTGTTTTTTGCCAATCAAATATTTTATTTACAGCGCTAAGGATAAAAAGAGTAGATAAAAACAGCCTACCTATTAAAGCTATAAATTTTTTAATACCATTCATTTAAAAACCTCAAATTTTATAAGGTATAATTTT
>JAFGQY010000019.1 GCA_016935395.1 Parachlamydiales bacterium | reverse complement strand
TCTTTTTCAGCTTTCAAAATATTTACAAAAAAAAATACAAAGGTACATATTTAAAAAGCATAAACTGCTCAAAATTCTTTAAGATAGTAAAAAATCCTCCTACTTGGATAAATGATCAAATACAAAATGATTTTTCTTCTTTTAATGAAGTTACTAGTGAAAGCTTAAACAAAACTTATGAGAAAATAAAAAATAACGAATCTGTTTTTATCAATAATTTTTTTAGATATAGGGTAATAGACAACAAACTATATAGGCTATATGCTAAAAATGAAAAAATTTCCAATAGTAAGCTGGACTTTGAAAAAGCTATTTTAACTTTAGCCAAATTAGCTAAAATTCCCGACATTGATTTTATATATTGTGATTTGGATGGTCTTCCCCAATTAGACGGAGGAAAAATATCTCAAAACGTTGAAGAGTCTTTTTATCTTATAGATGATAAAAAACTGCAGGCTCCAATATTTTGTCATGCAAAAAGAAAAGAAAATAAATATCTTGTTTTGATTCCTGATCACAATTCATATACAGGAAATTATTTTTCCTTATGCAAAAAAATTATTAAAGAAAATCAAAAATGCAAATGGCAAGAAAAACTAGAAGTAGCTTTTTTTAGAGGAGGAAGTAATGATAAGGAATATGATTTGGAAAATTATAAAAAAAAACCAAGATTTGTTATATCCAAACTTTCTCAGGAGCATAGTCATATTATTGATGCCGGAATAACAAAATCATGGTTTTTTAAAATGGAGGATATTTTAAAAAAAGAAAATGTAATTAAAGACTATGCATCTGAAAGTTTTCATCTAAATTATAAATATCTTCCTGTAATTGATGGTCATATGTGTACATATCCGGGATATCAATGGAGGCTTTTATCAAATAGTTTGGCTTTAAAACAAGACTCTGATGAAATTCAATGGTTTTATTCAGCTTTAAAACCCTATGAACATTATGTTCCGGTTAAAAATGATATGTCAGATCTTGTAAATCAAATAAACTGGGCTAAAAAAAATGACGAGATGTGTAGAAGAATATCCGAAAATGCTACAGATTTTGTATTAAATAATCTTTTAATTGAAGATGTATATCTTTATTTATACAAAGTGCTGCAGGCTTACTCTAAAAAAAGCTTGGTAGAAAAAAGTTTTTTGGTAGAGAATATCAAAAATAATTCTGATTGGGTTTTGATTGAGCAAAGACAAAAAAGAAAATAAGTTTTTTTATCTTTTTTAATCAAGTTGTTTGCTATTGTATTTTTACAAAAAAATTTAAATTTTTACGAGGATAGATATGAAAGTTATAGGTAATATATTTTTATTAATTTTTTTAGGCTTAAGTACTTTTTTACATGCAAATACACCATTTTTTTTTAATGAATTTAAAAAACCTAATAGCATAACTGTTAATCAAGAAGAGTTAAATTTAATATACCATGTAAAAAATAGTATTATTGATGCCAATCTATCTAAATCAAAATTAAATAATAGAATTTTAAAAATTGAGGGGATGTCCAGTCCTAAAGGAAGGCACTTACTTAACAATATCTGCCGTTTAGAAAATACTTATTACCTAGAAGTTGGAACTTGGAAAGGATCAACTTTTGTTTCATCTTTGTATCAAAATGAAAATTTCGTAAAAGATGCTATTGCTGTAGATGATTGGTCTCAATTTTCTGGACCTAAAAATTCTTTTCTTTCAAATTGCAAACAGTATTTAAAAAAAAATAATTATAGATTTTATGAAACTGACTGTTTTTTATTGGATTTGAATGTTTTTAAAAATCCCATAAACATTTATTTTTTTGATGGAAATCATTCTCAGGAATCTCAAGAACATGCTTTTTTATATTTTAATCCAATACTTGATAATCTTTTTATAGCGATTGTTGATGACTGGAATTGGGAAGATGTAAGAATGGGAACTTTCAAAGCGTTTGATGGCTTGAATTACAAAATATTATATGAAGAATATCTGCCATCCAAAAAAAATTGCGAAAGTTCTACTTGGTGGAATGGAACATATGTTGTTATAATTAAAAAGAGCTAAAGAAAATGAAACAAAAAATTTTAATTTCTATATTTTTAGTTTTTTTGAGCATTTTTGGAATTTATAAACTTAATAAAAAAAGTCAAAAAGATACTTTTTTAAAAGTAGTTTCAAAGCCGATATTTCATAAGAAATTACAAAATTATCCAAAGTGGATGGATGAGCAGATCAAAAATGATTTTTTGCCTTTTTTAAAAAATAAAATATCCGAAAGCGCAATCGAAAAAACTTTTAACCAGATAAGAGAAAAAATTGGAAATGAGAAATATGGTTTTGTAAGATATAGAGTCATAAATAATAAAATTTATGCATATTTGAGCGAAAACAAGAAATTTCCTGTAAGGCAGTTTTCCTTTGAAAAAGCTCTTCGCACTTTATCAAAAGTAACAATTCTTCCTGATTTGGATATTATTTATTCTGATGAAGATGGGACTCCAATGTTTTTCCAAGATAAAGATTTTTATCTAACAGGTGAGTCATCTACACAAGCTCCAGTGCTTTCTAGAGCTAAAATGAAAAATGCAAATTTTGTGATATTGATTCCAGACTATCATTGTTTATCTTATCACTGGAAAAACGATATTTCAAAAATATTGGATTTAAACTCAAAAAATAAATGGGAAGAAAAAAATGAAATTGCTTTTTGGAGAGGAGCTAATAGAAGGAAATCCAGGTATCTTTTGTCCATGATTTCACAAAACAATTCTGGCTTGCTGGATGCTGGAATCTGCAGCGATAAAGAAAAAAATCTAGAGATTGGAAAAGATATAGATTGTAAAAATTTAACAAAAGAATTTGCTTCTGTAAAAGATCATTTTAAATATAAATATCTACCAACAATAGATGGTTTTATGTGCACATATTCAGGATATCAATGGAGACTTCTTTCTAACTCGGTAGCATTTAAGCAAGAGTCTGATGAAGTGCAGTGGTTTTACTCAGCTTTAAAACCTTATGAGCACTATGTTCCAATAAAAGATGATATGTCTGATGTGATAGATCAAATAAATTGGGCAATAAAAAACGATGATAAATGCAAAAAAATAGCTGA
>JAFGQY010000001.1 GCA_016935395.1 Parachlamydiales bacterium | reverse complement strand
TTTAAATAACTACACCTCAAACCATTAATAACAAACATCTTAAGTCAAGACTTTTATGCTTAACGGCTTACTTATATACTACATTTTAAGAAACTTGACAAAGCTTTGATTTCAGCCTATTATATAACTCAAAAAATGAGGTTTTTTATGGGATTTATTAAAAGGATTTTGATATTTCTAGTTGTGAATCTATTAGTTGTATTCACAATAGTGTTTTTACTTTCATTTTTTAATATCCAACCCTATCTTAACTCTCATGGGCTTAATATCCAGGCATTGGCTATATTTTGCTTAATGTGGGGCTTTTTAGGAGCTTTTGTATCATTATTAATATCCAGGAAAATGGCTAAATGGATGATGAAAATTCAGGTGATTGACGAAAATGTAAATGACGATAATTTAAGATCAATTTATTACCTCGTAAAAAATATCTCTATAGATGCCGGCCTTAAACATATCCCCCAAGTTGGAATATATAATTCAGATGAAATAAACGCATTTGCAACAGGACCTTCGCAAAAAAGATCTTTAGTAGCCTTATCCACTGGCCTTATAAATAAAATGAAAAAAGACGAAATTGAAGGCGTTTTAGGCCATGAAATATCACATATTCAAAATGGTGATATGATAACAATGACTCTACTTCAAGGAATTGTAAATGCTTTTGTTATGTTTTTAGCAAGAATTTTAGCTTTTTTTATCTCTTCATCAAGAGATAAAAAAACCTCTTACGGTTCAATGAGAATGTTTACATTTTTATTTGAAGTAATCTTTATAATTTTAGGATCAATTGTTTTAGCATTTTACTCTAGAAAAAGAGAGTTTAAAGCAGATGCAGGATCTTCAAAAATAGTTGGAAAAAACAAAATGATTAGCGCACTTAAAGCTCTAAAAACACAGGTTGATAATAAAACGGTTGTTAAAGAGTTAAAACCTGCATATCAATCATTTAAAATATCAAATAATTTCACTAAAAAAGGACTTTTAAAGATTTTTTCAACTCACCCTGATTTAGATGCAAGAATAGAAAAACTTCAAAATTTATGAAAACAGTTGTCGTTGGAATGTCAGGAGGAGTTGATTCCTCTGTAGCAGCTTATCTTTTAAAACAAAAGGGCTACAAAGTAATAGCTCTTTTCATGAAAAATTGGCAGGATAACGATGAAAACTGCTCAGCTAAAAAAGACTTTGAAGACGTTGCAAAAGTCTGCACTACTTTAAATATCCCCTATTATAACGTTAACTTTGAAAAAGAGTACATGGACTTAGTCTTTTCAAAATGCCTAGATGAATTTAAAAAAGGGGTGACTCCAAACCCTGATATCTTATGTAATAAAGAGATAAAATTTGATCTTTTTTTAAAAAAAGCTCTTTCATTAAACGCCGATTATTTAGCTACAGGTCACTACTGTCAAATAGATAAAGATCAAGAAAAATTGTTAAAAGGAAATGATCCAAATAAAGATCAAAGCTACTTTTTATATACACTTAAATCTAGTATTTTAAAAAAAATACTTTTTCCAATTGGACATTTAACCAAACAAGAAGTTAGAAAAATTGCCAAAGAACAAAAATTTGTAAATTTTGAAAAAAAAGATTCAACCGGAATCTGCTTTATCGGAGAGAGAAAGTTTAAAGATTTTTTATCAACATTTCTACCCTTTCAAGAAGGGGAAATAAAAGATACTCAAGGTAAAACTTTGGGAAAACACTCCGGGCTGAGCTTTTATACAATAGGACAAAGAAAAGGACTGAAAATTGGCGGTCCCGGCAATGCTTGGTACGTTGTAAAAAAAGATCTGAAAAATAACTTTCTAATAGTAGCGCAAGGTAGTGAAGATAAACTGCTGTTTTCAAACTCTTTGATTGCTACTAATTTAACTTGGATCAATGAAAACTATTCAATGAATACGCCATTTAAATGCAAAGCAAAAGTAAGATATAGACAAAGTGACCAGGATTGCATAATTGAAAAAATCGAAAACAATGAAAGCCTTTACGTATCTTTTTTAACCCCTCAAAGAGCTGTTACTGAAGGTCAGTCCATAGTTTTTTATAAAGATGATATTTGCCTGGGTGGAGCTATTATCCAAAGCTCATCACCCTAATCTATGAAATACTTCTTCCTATTGCAGTTCCAATATTTGATAATAAAGAATTAGGAACTTTAAATACCGCCTGCCGTCTAAAAAGCTTTTCATAAAAAATCCTTAAATCTTTATCAGTATTTACTTTTTGAAGATCAATTTTTACTTCATTAGCAAATTCTTCTGTAAAGACTAACTCTCCACGAATTTTCAGTTTAATTCTTGAAAGTTTATTAATTTCATTTATGATTTTTCTTTTTATTGAATCAATATCATTATCAGGATCAATTTCACCAATCACTTCAGAGGTTTTTGGGTTATGTATAATGCAGCTAACTAACCTAGATCCCCAATAAGATGAAAAAAATAATGCTGCAGGCAAATTGCCATAGTATTTTTTAAAAACAGCTGACATTGAAGTCATGAAAATATTTTGAAAACCATTTTCAAAAAAAAATCTACTTAAAAATCCAGCTCTATTATTAACTTGAATCATTTTATCTCTCCCTATAAATAACCTGAAATCTTGAAAAAAATCTTAAATAAAGTAAACCATTAAAAAAAATTTAATTCAAAGCAGGTTCTAAAAGAAATTTAGCGTCTTCAAGTTTTGTCAATTTATCTTGAAGTATATCATATACGCTTTGAGTGTGAATTTCTTCGCATAAATTCTTTAAATTCTCAGCTTGTATGATTATAAAGCTGATTTCACTTAAAGAAGATAAAAGAGTTAAAAATTCATCATCCGGAGCTGCATCTTTTATATAAATTATAAGCTCTTTTTTTCCATTTAAAGATAATTTCCTAATAGCAGAAAATAAAGATGTCGACATACCTTGTCTACTATCTACACCTAAAAGTGAAAATTTCTTGTTGTGTAGAACTTTTTTAAGTGCGTACAAATGCTGAGAATCAAATATTTTATTATCAACATCATAATCTAAAAGCCTTTTTGCAAAATCTTGAAGAGTTACTTTTACGCATCCAACGTGCTCTATTGCAATTGATGCTGCAATGTTGGATAATATACAAGAAGTTGAAAGATCTAATTTATTTCCTATAGCTATACTGATCATCGCTAAAACAGTATCGCCAGCGCCTGTAACATCTTTTACCTCTTTTGATATAACTTCAAAATCTTGCCTCATATTTTTTGAAAAAAGTGATATTCCATCTTCTGATCTTGTAATGATCAGATTTTTGATATTACTCTCTTTTAAAATAACACTTGCTACTTCATCTAAAGAATTTTGATTTTTAGAAAGCTTTGCAGCTGCATAAGCTTCTGATAAGTTAGGTTTAATAATATCTGCTTTTGCATACTTTTGAAAGTCAGTACCCTTTGGGTCTACTATCACCGGTATATTTTTTTCATTAGATTTTTCAATAAGCTTTTTTAAAACATTTTTCGATAAAAATCCTTTTGCATAATCAGATACAGCAACTACGTGAACTTCATCTAAGATCTCATCTATTTCACTTAAAATTTTTTCTTCTATCTCATTTGAAAGATCTTCAACATTTTCAAAGTCTACCCTTAAAACCTGTTGGTTATCAGCAATAAATCTATTTTTTACCGGGGTTTTATAATCTTTTTGAAAATAAATAAAATCAACACAGGCATTTTCCTTTTTGAGCTCATTTAAAAAAATCTTGCCACTATCGTCTTTTCCAACTCTACCAACAGCTTTTACACTTGCGCCCAAAGATAAAAGATTCAAAACCACGTTTCCAGCTCCCCCCGGTTTTAACATCTCTTTTTCAACTTTTAAAATAGACACTGGAGCTTCGGGCGAAATTCTACTAATTTTACCGTAGGTATACCTATCTAACATAAAATCGCCGATTACCAGCGCATTTATTTTGTTAAATAATGAAAATGTACCTGAAAGTTTTACCATCTTTTATCTTCAATTAAATAATTTTGAACATAATCAAAAACCGAATCTTCAATATTAGTAATTTCAAAATTATTTTGAACCATTTTTTTAAATTTTGTCATATCAGCGCAAGTATAATTTTGGTATTGATGTAAAAGCTCTTGTGGCATATCGATATATTGAATATTGATCTTTTTTTTGAGCGATTTGAATAAAGAGGATGCTAAAAGATTCCAAGTGTTAGCCTTACCCGAGCCAATATTAAATATACCCGCAAAATTTTTATACTTATCTTGCAAGAATAATGCCGTCATTTTCACAGCATCTTTTACATATATAAAATCTCTTACCTGCTCTCCATCTTTAAAATTATTTAAATCATTCGATTTAAATAAAAAAATCTTAGATTCGTCAAAAACCTTTTTATGCATTTTTAAAATCATTGAGGCCATTTTACCTTTGTGATACTCATTTGGACCAAAGACATTAAAATATTTAAGTCCAACAATTTTATCTAAAACATTTTCCCTTTTAGCCCAAAGATCAAAAAGATGCTTTGAATACCCATACATATTAATCGGTCTTAATTCTTCTAACTGATCGTGGTTATCCAAAAATCCCAGCTTACCGTCACCATATGTCGCAGCAGAAGAAGCATAGATAAATCTTTTGTCATTATTTAAAGCAAATTCAGCAAGTCTTTTTGTATACCTGTAGTTATTTTCCAATAAATAATTTTCATCCATGCATGTTGTATCAGAACATGCGCCTAAATGAATTATCGATTCAATATCATCTTTTTTTGTTTTTAAATATTCAAAAAGATCCTCTTTTGAAATGATGTCATAAAAAGCTTTACCAACCAGATTTTTCCACTTACCTACTTTTAGATCATCTACAAGTAAAAGATCAAAAAAACCTAAATCATTTAAATATCTGACTAAACAAGAGCCTATAAATCCTGCAGCTCCAGTAATAACTGTTAATTTTTTATCTAACTTTTTCTTGTTCATTCAACTTTTATTCTTTTTTTTATAAAGAATACCAATTTCCATCTTTTCTTTGGACATTAAAAACTTTGAAAGTTTGTATTTCTCTCACTTTTTTTATTGGAGCACTTGAAAAAACTATAAATGATGAGCCGCTTCCGGACATTGAAACGTTTTCTAACCCAAAAATTTTTTGATAATCTTCTTTTATCTTTTTAAGTCTATTATCTAATCTAAAAGCCGAATCCTCAAGATCATTAAAAAGAATGGTTTTTCCCTTTTCAAAATCACTTAAAGCCAATTTCAGATCAAGTTTTAAAAGATTGTTTAAATCAACATTTTCATACACCAGTTTTGTAGACATGCCAAAATTGGGTTTTAATATGTAAAAATTTAAATCTTGTCTTAGCTTGACATTTGTAAAATCAGATCCTACACCCTCGCAATATGCCGAGCCTGAAGAGAAGAAAAAAGCAACATCGCTTCCAATTTTTTTAGCAAGCTCAATAAGCTGGGTCTCTTTTAAAGGTTTTGAAAAAAGCTCATTTAATGCAAAAAGAGTTGTAGCGGCATTTGAACTTCCACCACCGAGACCTGCTTGCATAGGAATATTTTTTTTTAATAAAATCTCAACGTTTTCATCTATATTGGCTTTTTCTTTAAAAAGAAAATAGGCTTTTTGAATTAAATTATTTTCCCATAAAAGATTTTTGTCAGAACAAACAAAATTATCTTTTTTTTTTGATTTTCTAAATGATAATAAATCATAAATAGAAACTGCTTGATATAAAGAGGCTATCTCATGATAGCCATCTTCTCTTTTCTTCAAAATCTTGAAAAACAAGTTTACTTTAGCAGGAGAGAAAAATGTTAAAAACATTTTTTACTGTTCTTCTTTAGGTTCTTCTTCTAAAGATTCTGCTTCTTCATCTTTTTTTCTAGGCTTTTTCTCTTTTTTAGTCTCTTGCTTTAATTTCTCGCCTTCAATAGTTAATATGATTTTTGTTTCAACATCTTCTTTTAGCTTAATCGGAATCTCAATAACACCAACTTCTTTAATAGGTTTTCTTATACCAATATTTTTCTTTGTAAGTGTAATTCCTTCTTTTGCTAATAAATCGATAATATCCTGATGAGATACTGATCCATACATTTTGCCTTCAGAATCAACTTTAACTACCGTTTTGATTGCTATCTTCTCGATAACTTTCGCAAGTTCTTCGGCCTGTTTTTTCTCTTCTGCAGCTTTAACAGCTCTTTCTTTTTTAAGTCTTTCTTGCATGCGAAGTGTGTTTTTATCAGCATGTATAGCTAATTTTTTAGGAAATAAAAAATTCCTTGCATATCCAGGCTTAGCCGATACAACCTCTCCACTTCTTCCAAGATCTTCTACGTCTTGTAAAAGTAATAATTTCTGTTTCTGTTTCATATAAATTTTTCTCCTTATTCTTCTAAAACAAATGGTAATAGGGCCATATGCCTAGCTCTTTTAATCGCATTTTTTAATTTTCTTTGATAAAAAAATGAAACTCCAGTAATTCTTCTTGGAAGAATTTTTCCTCTTTCAGTAATAAAATATCTCAAATTCTCAATATCTTTATAATCAATTGATTTTAATTTCGCTGCTGTAAAAGGACAGTTTTTCGCTTTTTTAAAAGCCGCTGATTTGTCGTACATATTTTTTTCCTCTTAACTTTGTTTAATTAATGGTTTAAAATCTATAGATGCAGGAACAGATTCTGCTTTTATTGTCATAAACCTTATTAAATCTTCATTCAAAAGGTACTCTTTAGTAATCTGTTCTAAAAGAGTTGATTCTATACTAAAATAAATTAAGTAATAATATCCTTCTCTTTTCTTTTCGATCTCATAAGCAAGTCTTCTTTTACCCCAATCAATTACTTTTTCAATTTTACCCTTTTTAGCTTCAATTTCTTTTGTAATTTTTTCTAATGCTTTTTTTCTAGCTTCTTCTGATAAATTTGAATTTATTATGTACATCCCTTCATAGAGACGCTTTCTTGTTTTTGTCATCTTATAAATCCTTTTGTTTTTAACTTTTTTTTAATCTGATATTTGCTTTATTTGCAGCTGTATCAATTCCCTTTTCAAGCCAAATCTCAATAAAAGAAATTGCTAAATCAATAATATCATCAAGTTTTTGTTTTTCTTCTTTGGTGAACCTTTTTAAAACGTGACTTTTAAGTTCGTTTTCACTTTTACCTATCCCAACCCTTAACCTTGCATAATTTTGAGAGTTTAAACTACTTTCAATGCTTTTAAGACCATTATGGCCCCCTGATCCTGAATCAGTTTTTATCTTGAACTCTTCAAATAAAATATCTGCATCGTCAACAACTACTAAAAGTTTATCTAAGTTAATCTTGTAGTAGTCTTTTGCAGCTTTAACAGCATTGCCGCTTAAATTCATGTAAGTTAAAGGTAGCTGCAATAAAACCTCATACCCCAAAATATTTCCAAAAGCTATTTTGGATTTCAGTTTTTTGTCCTTTTTAAATTCCAGTTTATACTTTTTAGCTAAAGCTTTTACTACCTTAAAGCCAATGTTATGGCGAGTATTTTCATATAAAATTCCTGGATTACCCAGACCAACTATTAAAACTTTTTCCATTTTTTATCTTTTAGCTATTATGACTACAACTTCATTTAAATTTTTTGTTTCACAAAAAACATTCTCAGGCATCTTAATATCAGATATTCTTAAAACATCATTCATATCTAAATTAGCTACATCCAATATAAATTCTTTTGGCATATATTTTTTTAAACATCTTACTTTAACGGTTCTGATAACTTGTCTTACATTACCACCATGCTTGATACCAATACAATCTTGTACATTTGAAAATCTAATCGGTACATTTACACTAATTGGTGTTTTGTCATCTAATTTATAAAAATCAATATGAATAATAGCATACGTTGTTACATGGTATTGAATATCTTTTACCAATGCTTCAATGCTTTTATTATCCTGCTTTAAAGTAAAAATTGTTGTTGATAAATCTCCTGGCTTTAAGTGAGCTGTTTTATTTTTAAAATCACCGGTTTTTAAGAAAATATTTTCATTCTTCATTCCTTTAGCATATAAAACCGCTGGAATATTCTTTAAAATACGCAATTTATTCGTACTTTCTTTCTCTCTTTTAAATACTTCTAACTCCATTGCTTTTCCTTTAGTTTATTTAACTTTGATAGCTATTTTTTAAAAAATAACCCTTTTTAAAAAAAACAAAATATATCCAAGAAATTATTATAAGAATGATTAGAATCTTTTTTTTAATCTATTCCATGAGATAGGATCAGTTTTTTTAAAAATCTGCCTACCTCTCCGCATTTTGCGGCTTGCTTTTAAAAAGCATAATTCCTTGGAATAATTTTTTGGGGTGGAAGGATTCGAACCTCCGCATGGCGGTACCAAAAACCGCTGCCTTACCGCTTGGCGACACCCCAACAAAAATATATCTGTAGAATATATATAAAATTAATATTTATTGGCAAGACTTTCAATTAAGATGTAGGGGCTAAGTTAAAATGTCACATTTGGGCTAAATTGAAATGTCACACTTTTGAACAAAGGTTGAGGCATGGAAATGGAGCTA
>JAFGQY010000018.1 GCA_016935395.1 Parachlamydiales bacterium | reverse complement strand
ATAGTATGGGTTATCCAAAAAGAATATCTGACCAAGGTCACAATCCTAGACCAACAGTTATGCCTAGAGAAAAAACAAATAATAACTTTGCAACAGTTGGAGCTTTAGCTGCCATTGGTATTACGTTAGGAGTTTTAGCTATTATTGGATTTGCCAATCCGGCTGGATTTGCTGCTGTTAACAGTTCTCTTTCTTCCTCTGCCACATCATTAGTAACACTAGGAGTTAGTGCTCTTGCTGTTCCAAGTTTATACATGATAGCAAAAAGAGTTGAAAGCTTAGTAAACGGGAAAAATATTAATGATAGAGAAAAGAAAGTTACTGCATTTGTATTGGGTCTTTTAGCTACCGGATTTATAGTTACCGGCCTTGTATTCGGAGGTCATTTAATAGTACACTCTCCAGCTTATGCAGGAGCTTTAGGTGGTAGTATTGGCCTATTAGCGACTCTAACATTAGAAAATCTATCTAAAACAAAATATTATGCTAAAAAAGAACTAGGAAGAATTAGAGATGTAAAAGCTTTTGGTAAAATTTATTTTATACACGATACATCCAAAGATCCTTTAAAAGCCTTAAATAGGGCAATTTCTCGCAACAAAGTATATATCAAAGAAAATGAAGGATATCGAAAATTAGGCTTATTTGAAATAAATGCTTTAAGAAAAAAATGTGATAATGAACGTGCAAAACTAGATACCAAAGCGCAAGCTTTAAAATCGGCTGCTCGTCCTGCATCTGGACTAACACCAGCTAAAACGCCTTCAAAAATAAGAAGGCCAATGCCACATCCACCAGAGCATCTAGTAGCTGAAAGAGAAGCTAGATTAGACAAAGAAAGAGAACTTGATGAAAGAAATTCATTACCGCAGTATGTATCATTATACCCAATACTACCTTCTGCGCCACCTAGGTATGGGGAAATTTATACAGATGAGGAAGAAGAATCATCTTTTGAATTTGTATAATTTAATTTTTAATATTATAATTTAAAATTTTTAAAACAATCCAATTGCTACAAAAAAAAATAAATGCTAAATGGTTTATTAAGAGGCCATATGCAAGAAGATTGTTTATATTGTAAAATAGCAAGCGGAAAAGAAAAGTGTCACAAAGTTTATGAAGATGATGAATTTTTAGCATTTTTGTCCATTTTTCCAAATACTGAAGGTTTGACATATCTTATAACCAAACAACATCATCCTGCCTATTTGTTTGATCTAGATGACGATCTTTTAACAAGTTTATTACTCAAAGCTAAACAAATAGCTAAAATCTTAGATACAAAACTAGATGATGTAGGCAGAACAGCTTTAATATTGGAGCCCTCTTTTATTGATCATGCTCATGTGAAGTTAATACCTATGCATGGAACTAAAAATATCAGTAAATGGAAACCAGAACCTACTTATTTAGATAAATACTTTAAAAAATATGAAGGCTATTTATCGTCACATGATTCACTTAGAAAGGATGATAAAGAATTAGAAAAGTTAGTTAAAAAAATATCTAGCAATTAATATCTTTTTTTAGAATTAGAATTTGGCCATTTTTTAACTTGATATTGAACATTCATGTCTTTGTATTTTCCAGAGAAATAATAAAAAGTTTTTTTTGCTTTATAAAGTAAATTACCATTAGGATCTGATGATACTAAATATATATAACCACTTAATAAAAAAATTATTAAAATTATTTTCTTAAACATTTTTCTTCCTCAATTATTAAAGTAAAAAAATAACTAATTAATTACAAGAAATATTTATAAACTTTATTATTTCATAAATTTATGATTTTTAAAGTTTTGTTACATTTGTTTATTTGTAATCAATTGATCTTAAGTGGTATGTATTTTAATAATAAAATTTATTCTTTTTGAAAAATGAATTGTTTATGTTTTTTAAACATTAAGGTAACTACATTTATCCAAAATGCATAAATAATCATCGAAATGATGGATATTAAAAGTATTATATTTAAACCTGATAGGTTTTGAATAAAGATCAAAAAAAGCGAAGAAAAGGCTTTAGCAGCTCGATAAGCAAAAACATCAATTAAAGCCTTTGCTCTATATTTTTCATCTATTTTAAGAGGTATATAAAGCATCTCTCTTACTATTGCAAATAAAGAGTAATCTAAGGATTTTATTGATACAAATGCGAATACTGCCATTGAAAAAAATGGGAAAAAGAAAAAAGCTAAAGAATTTAATCCTAAAAGAATGGGAACAATTAAGTGAGATCTTTTAAGTCCTAAAAAATGAATTAATATAAATCCCCCAAAAAACTGAAAGCAGGTTGTAATTGAATTAATTAAACTGGTTATTTTGCCAGTATAAGCAGTTCTAAGATCAATGTCGGGTATAGTCCTTTCTAAAAATACATTATACTGGTAATCCAAAAAGGCTGTTGACACTTGCATAAAAACAACTATTAATAGGACATATGTTAAAAAATTATTTTTTTTAATTAAGGAAAAAGCCTCTTTGGGATTGGTATTCTCTTCAATGATCATTTCTTTAAAATCATTTTTAGGAACCTTGCTATTTTTCAATGCCAAGTTATAGAAAGCAAAAACAATCAAATAGAGGGGAATAGAAAATAAAAATAAATTTTGAGATTTTAAATCCACAGCAAAAAACCCAGAAACCACTCCCCCTACTATGGATCCCAGCCCTCCTATCCCAAACATCAGCCCGTATAAAAATTTGGCTTTTCTAGTGTCAATAGTAGTATGAATCATAGACCATGTTTGCTTGAAAGCTAACAGGATATATACATCCTTAAAAATAAATTGCAGAAAAATTAGCCAAGTGAATTTATCAACAAATAAAGCGGTAAGTGAATTAATAATAATGATAGACAAAACAAATAAAAAAAAAGTTTTAAAACAGCCTAAAGTGGGTAAAAATCGATTATATAAAAAAACAACTAAAAAATTTAACGGTACAGCTAAAATCCAAGAATAGGGAAACATCTTACTTGTGAAATTTGATATAAAAATAGATGTACTAGCAGGCCTTGTAATCCCATACTCACAGGATATGAAAAAAACACATACTACGATGCTTAGTATGAATATCTTCTGACTGCGATTATAATCGGAAAAATATTTTTTTAAATTTAAAAACATTTTTTTTAACAACTAAATTAAATCAGATTAAGCATGACTTAATTAGAAGTTTTAGTAAAGGTTCATTTGCATATAAAAAAATATTTTACTTTGGCCTTGGCATACTTTCAATCATATATGAATTGGTAACTTCTATAAATTCCGATTTTCTTTGTAACTCTTTTAAATTTTTAGCTCCACCATATGTCATGCCGGATCTAATCCCCCCTAACATGATATCAATCAGGTTTTGAGCAAGTCCGTTTTCATTAGCCCAAAAGTTAACACCCTCAGCTGTTGTTTTTTCTTTTAAACCACCATAAAACTCTTTTTGGAAATCTTCACTTGCCTGACCTCGGTATTTAACCATTCTTTGACCATCGATTGTCTTTTTTTCGGCAGCGCTTTCTTGGGTTAATGCAAACAACTTTCCTATCATTACTGAGCTTGCACCTGCAGCTAGGGATAAAACTACATCTCTAGAGTTTTTTATTCCTCCATCTGCAATCAGAGGAACTCTAAGTTTAGATGCAATAACAGCGCAATCTCTAATAGCAGTAAATTGAGGAACTCCAAAGCCGGTAACTATTCTTGTTGTACAAGTTGATCCCGGTCCTATGCCTACTTTAACAGCATCTGCTCCTGCATTAACGAGATCATGATAAGCCATAGGAGTGCATACATTACCAGCAATAACCTCTTTATCAGGATGTCTTTTTTTCAACTCTTCAATATATTTCATCATCATGTTTGAGTGGCCATGTGCTACATCTATGCAAACGCCCAAAGCTCCCAGATCTAAAAGCTTTGAAATATCATCAATTTTTTCGATTTTAATACCCGATGAAATAAAGGCTTTTCCTGAATATTTTTTTGCCCATTTTTTTTGAGTTTCAAAGTCGGTAAATCTATGAAATATAGGAATGGATCCGTTTTTAATTAAAATGTCTGCTAATTCATCAGATATTACAGTGTCCATATTAGCAGCCAAAATAGGCATATCAATTTGTATTTTTCTAGAAAGCCATGTTTGAAGTGAAGGCTCTGTTCTTGAAGGAATATTATTAAACTGTGGAACTAAAGCAATATCATCAAAAGTATATGCTTTTTTCATATTTTTTTTCCCTATTATTTAGGTTGTCTAATTTTATGATAGCAAATATTTTATTTATTTCTCACCTCAATATTTGATAAGTGGTTTTTTTAGTATTTGATAGTGAAAAGATTTATCACAATAAACAATCAAAAAAATAAAAAATTTGAAATTTTAATGTCAGGGCTAAATAGAAATGTCACACCTTCTGGCTAATTAGAAATGTCACATTTAGGTCTTCTTGGTTGATTCATATTATGTTTT
>JAFGQY010000017.1 GCA_016935395.1 Parachlamydiales bacterium | reverse complement strand
TTTATAGGAGAAAAATCAAAAATGTCTCGTAAAACATTTATAGTAGATACAAACGTATTGCTTCATGATCCTACATCAATCAAAAAATTTCAAAATAACGATGTTATTATCCCGCTAGTCGTTTTAGAAGAATTAGATTCTCATAAAAAAAGAACAGATGAGATTGGGAAAAATGCAAGAGAAGTTGTTAGATTCATTGATTCATTAAAAAGAAAAAATAAGGGAAATTTAAGCTCAGGCATTATTTTGGATGAAGGTCCGACCTTAAAAATATTTTTGGATACAAAAACAAAAATTATAAAAAACTTTCCTCTTCCATTAGATCGTAATTCTAATAAAATATTGTTAATCGCTAATATATTAAGACAGGAAGGACAGAAGGTAGTTTTTGTATCAAAAGATTTTGTAACGAGAGTTAAAGCTGAAGCAATGGGACTAGAAGCAGAAGATTATGAAAACTTAAAAGTCTCCTATAGAAAAATATATAAAGGCCTTAAAACACTTGAAGCTACAAAAAATGAAATTGATCTTTTTTATAAAGATAGTTTCATTAAAAAAGATGATGTTCAGTTTTTGCCGAATGAATATTGTATTTTAAAAAGCCCGGAGAGATCTTCAGCAATTTGCAAATACAATCCAAGTTCTAATAGATTAGAGCCTTTAATTGAACATAAAAAGGGTATTTGGGGGGTTTTCCCACTAAATGTTGAGCAAAGATGCGTTTTAGATCTTCTTTTGAGAGATGAAATAAAATTAGTAACACTTGTCGGTCCTGCCGGAACCGGTAAAACTCTTTTAGCTTTAGCTTGTGGAATGAAAAAAACTTTCGATGATGGAATTTATAATAAGATCTTGATCTCAAGACCAATAATACCTCTTGGAAAAGATATTGGATACTTACCCGGGACTAAAGAAGAAAAATTATTTCATTGGATGCAACCAATTTATGATAATTTGGAAGTTTTATTAAATATTACAAATTCTGAAGAAAATTCAAAGTCTGCTAAAGATTGGATAATGCAGAGTAATAAATTGGAAATGGAAGCTGTTACTTACATAAGAGGTAGAACTCTTCCAAAAATTTATATGATAATTGATGAAGCTCAGAACTTAACTCCTCATGAAGTAAAAACTATTATTTCTAGAGCCGGGAAAGGTACAAAAGTAATTTTAACAGGAGATCCAACTCAAATCGATAACCCATATTTAGATCAAGATTCGAATGGACTTACTTATACTGTTTCAAGATTTAGAGATCAAAAGCTTTTTGGACATGTGTTTTTAGAAAAAACAGAAAGATCAGAACTTGCAAAAATTGCAGCAGAGATTATGTAGAGTACATTTCTCTGATAAGATCTTGACTTGCTCGATTTGCTATAGGATCTGTTTTGTAATCATAACTTTGATGACGGCAGCTTTCTCCAAATCTATACATAAGCCAAGCTATTTCATCTTGGGATAGTTTGTAATTTTTGGAATTTATAAATTCTTCAGGATTTTTTAAAAATTGCATTCTAAAAGTAGTATCAGTAGCTAAATCAAGATATATTAATTTAAATTGTTTGTTTGTGTTAAAAAAACTATCATCAAGTGCATGAAAAATATGATAGGGTTTTATAAAATTCCACTCTTCTTCAAAGCTTGTATTTAGGTCAGGCTCTTTGTAAGTTGATTTAACTGGAACTTCTTCTCTTTTAATAAGTTTTTTAAAACAAATAGGTGGCAGAGCAAAAGGATCCTTGGTTAATCCATATGTGTTGGCAGGACATCCTCGGCAAAAAGAATAAAAACTGCAGTTTTTACAGCCTGTAAAATATTCTCTTCTTCTGAACTTTTTCAAAATTTCATTTCCTAAAAAGATCTCTTCAATACTCATTTGAGGCATTTTACCTGTTTGAAATGGAAGTCTTCTATAAGCTAAAGTTGTTCCATCTGATAATATCGATGGAAGTTTCCATCCAATGCTAGATCCTGAAACTACAGGGGTTATGCTGGCCGGATAAGGGGTGAATAAACTTTTTTCAAAATTAATAATTTTATGATAATCTGATTTTTCACCAAAAATAATGGCATATTCTTTTTCTAGTTTTTCTTTTTCTTCATAATAACTATTAAATAAATGATAGATTTGTTCAGGAGTAAAATTATCAGCCAAATTTTTTGCATTACCCATAGAAGAACCGATATCAAAACTGAATGAGCTGGCTAAAGTATTTTTTGCAACATAATTCATTAAAGGGATAAGTTGATTTGCATTAGAAGGGAATAGTGTAAACATGATATTGCAACTGATGGAATAATCATGAAGCATTTTGATTTTATTAACAGTGTCTTGAAAGCTGCCCTTTGATCTAAAAAAATCATGTGTTTTTTCAAGACCGTCTAAGCTGAACTGAAAATGATTTACATTGGAATCTTTTAATTTTTTTAATACTTTTTCATTAATTGTATTAGGATTGCCAAACATAAATATTTTTTTTCTTCGTCTGTTAAGTTCAGATAGAAAATCAAAAATATCTTTTCTTAAAAGGGGGTCTCCTCCAGATATGTTAAAGTATAGAATTTCAGCTGAATATTTTTTTTCAAAATTTTCAAAATCATCTAATATCTTAACAAGATCGCTTAATGAAAGTGTATTGTTCTTTTCATTTTCATACGTTTCTTCATCGTACATATAACAATGTTTACATCGATTAGAGCAATCAGTTGTAATATGCCACTGAATACTTAACTTTGATTTAATAGTCAATTCCTTTTACAAAACTTTTATTTAATAAGCTCAAATATCTAATATTACCAAAAAATACAGGGAGAGCTTGCGCAACGTTGTTCTAAAGGATGCTTTGTATCAGCTTCTAAATATTTTAATGATCCTTCTACTTTTTGTAATGTAGTAAGATCAGCTGGGAAGCCGCTCTCTTCTAAAATACGTAATTTTTCTGTAGGATCAGTTGCTTTACTTAATAATGATTGTAAATCTTTTCTAAATTCTGAATCTGTTAATAGTTTATTTAAAGCACTTTTATACTCTGGACCTTTATCGGAAACTTTACGAAAACTTAAATTTCCAGGGAGTGTCCCATCACTCAGAGTTAATGATGAAAGGCCATTTCCTGCTTGAAAAACATCAAGTGCAGGCTTAATAGATTTTTGCCCGCCAAATTCTTTTTGACCTTCAGCTCGTTCAAAAAGAACTATTGGTCTAACAGTTTTTACTTGTGTCATATAAACCTCCTAAGGTTTTTTTACGGTTTAATGTTTTAACAAGATTGTTTTTTTTAGTAAATATTTTTTTTTTCTCATTAAATTCTAATAACTTATGAAAAAATAATAATTATAAAAACAGATATTTTTGAACATACGGTTGGTTTTTGATCTGATTGTGTACATTTGGATAAGTTGAACTGTTAATAAAAATATCAAAAGATTACTGCAAAGTTTCTTTTTTTGTGTCTACAATAACTGAAGAATTGAGTATTTGAACGGTTTTTCGACTTGTATCAATCTCAATTATATTATTTAAGGGGAGAGTTATTTGGTATTTATCATGACCGCAAGGAAATCCTTTAATAACAGGATATGTTGCATTACCAAAATAGCGATTGAAAACTTCTTCTAATTTGAAACCATATTCAGATGAATTACAATCTACCCAGCTAGCAAGTATAACTGCTGCAGGTCGATCTAATAGATTTGATTCTTTAAGCTGCCAGAGCATTCTATCAATAGCATAAGTCTCTTCATTAACATCTTCTAAAATCAAAATTTTCCCTTCTGTGTTAAGCTGCCACTTTGTTCCGCACAAACTAGAAATAATTGAGAGATTTCCACCTACCAGCTTACCTGTCGCTTTTCCAGGTTTTAGTATCTCAAGATTAAATTCTAAAGGTAAAGAAATTTCACCTGACATTTGATGAGAAAGTACTTGCTCGAGAGATGAAAAAGCATACCCATCATCAAAATCATTCTTTTTTTCATTAAAATAATTAAGTACGGGGGCTAGAAAAGTTACAAGACCAGTTTTTTGTTGAATAGCTTGATGCAGAGCTGTAATATCACTCATTCCTATAAGTATTTTGGGATGGTTTTTTATAAGTTCATAGTCGAGAGAATCTAAAATTCTTTGACTTCCATATCCACCTCTAAAACACCAAATTGCTTTTATTTTTTCATTTTTCCAGGCATTCATTAGAGCTTCTGCTCTTTCATTGTCAGTTCCTGCTAGATAGCCAGATCGATGTATTTTTTCTGGGTAAAAAATAGTGCGATATCCTTGTTGTTGTAGCCACTTGGATTTGAGTTTAAGTATTTTTTGAGCTTCATCATCATCTTTATTAAAAAAAGAAGCTGGGAAAACTAAAGCTATTAAATCTCCCTTTTTTATTGCCGGTGGAAAAATAGTTGGAAGTTCAGCTGCAAGAGAAGTGCAAAGCAATATAATTAACCAAATTTTTTTCATAGTGAAGTCTTTTTTTTTTTATAAATTACCTATAAAGGTTAAATAATTTATCATTAAAATTAAAAGATGAAACTAATTTTTATGTAAATGCTGTTCACTTAAGACCAAAGAAAGTGAGAAATAATTCAAATTTTTGAATGAAAATTTATTCAAGAAGTTCAATAAGTCCTGTTTTTAAATTATAATAGGCTGCATGAACCTCAATTTTTTTATCCTGAATTAACTGCTTTATGTTAGGTGATTGTTCTAAAAAAGATTTCATATTTAATGCATTATTTTTAATAGATGCTTCAAGAAGGTTATTTGTTTGAGATTCTTTTGCTTCTTGTACAGCAGGTTTGATGAGTTTAGCTATTTCTTGAATGTCAGTTGTTGTATCTTGAATTACAGCATTTACAGCACCGCAATTTTCATGGCCCAAAACAAGTATAATTATAGAATTAAGATAAATAGCTGAGTATTCAATGCTTTCTAGCTCAATTGGACCTACGATATTTCCCGCTACCCGAACAACAAAGAGATCTCCCAATCCTTCATCAAAAATTATTTCAGGTGCTACTCTTGAGTCAGCGCATCCTACAATAACAGCGTAAGGAGACTGTTTTGAAGAAATTTCTTTTCTTCTTTCCTCATTTCGATTAGGGTGCAAAGATTTATTGTTAACATAGCGCTTGTTACCATCAATAATACGCTGCAAAGCTTGTTTTGAAGAAATTTTTGTTTTTTTTTGATCGCAACTAGAAAAAAATATTAATGGAAGTATTAAAAATGGTAGTAGAAACGACTTTTTTATATTAAATTTCATTTAAGTTTTTTTCTTTAGACATAGAATAGTTGATTGTTTATTTCTAGTTTTTTTTTTAATTTTAATAATTTATCGTCCTCTATGTCTGTTTTTCCCGAATGGATTTGATTTACCACGGAAAGATGATGATTTTGAGCGTGTGCGTGTAGAATTTTTTGCATTGCCTGAAGAAAACACTTCTCTACCTCGCATATTGGTTTTTTTCTGAATAGGTTCAGGTTTGATCGATAGGTCTGGTTCATAACCGGGAATTACTACCTTTGGTAATTTGTGCTTTATAAGATGTTCTATATCTTGTAAAAGTTTTAGCTCATCGACACATACTAATGATACGGCCTGTCCTTTGTAACTCGCTCGACCGGTACGGCCAATACGATGAACATAATCTTCGGGGACGTTTGGCAGCTCAAAGTTTACAACATGGGGCAATTGATCGATGTCTAGACCTCTGGCCGCTATATCAGTTGCGACAAGTACTCGTACTTTATTATTTTTGAACATAGATAGAGCTAGAGTACGGGCTCCTTGGCTTTTGTTGCCATGTATTGCAGCTGCTGTTATTCCATCTTTTTCTAGCTGTTGGCTTAGACGATTAGCTCCATGTTTGGTCCTTGTAAAGACCAGAACTTGTTGCCAATTTTGTGAATTAACCAGATGAGACAATAGCTCACGTTTGCGTTCGCGGTCAACTGGATGAATCAGCTGCTCTACTAGTTCTGATACAATATTTCGGTTAGCAACTTGGATCATTATAGGGGAATTTAGAAGAGTATCTGCAAGTTTTTTAATATCATTGGAGAAAGTCGCTGAAAATAGTAGATTTTGACGTTTTTTAGGCAGTAGATTAATGATTTTGCGAACATCGTGAATAAATCCCATATCTAACATACGGTCGGCTTCATCCAGAACCAGAATATCAACTCTTGAGAGGTCCACTGTCTTTTGCCCGACATGGTCTAGTAATCGTCCCGGCGTAGCTACAAGAATATCTATGCCATGACGTATTTTTGCAATCTGTGGGTTAATGTTGACTCCGCCGAAGATTGCAGTAGATTTCAAGGGTAAATATTTACCGTAATTCTTGACGCTTTCAGCCACTTGGGCTGCAAGTTCACGAGTGGGAGTAAGGATCAAAGCGCGCACGAAATGATTATTTTTGTTTTGAGACTTTTTGTTCAGTAGATGTAATACAGGCAGGGTAAAGCCGGCGGTTTTACCTGTCCCTGTTTGTGCACTGCCCATGATATCATGTCCTTTAAGGATTACTGGAATAGTTTGAAGTTGGATCGAAGTGGGTTTGTTATAACCTTGTTCTAAAACAGCACGAACAAGTTCTTCTGATAGATTAAGAGAATCAAATGACATATAAAATGCTCCATTACCTACCTGCATAAGGCTTAACGCCAATGATCGATCCAGGCAGAATATTTTTTAATTTGTATCGGTTTATACCAAAATTAGGTGTATCTCGATAGGTAGGGCACAGACCGAAAGTGTGCCTTGTAGGTTGTTGATAGACAACAGACAGATAAAAGATATTAAATCTAATAAAGGTTGCTGCGAAATAGGCGTTAATGATCCCATTTTAGGATATTAAACATCAAGAAGTAAGATAGGTTTTATTAGGTGCTATCTTAATCTATTGATCGCTATCCTTAATTAAAAATATTTATATTATCTACCTAGAAATTTTTCCAAATAATATTTTATAAGTTTAAAAAAGAATTTCATTTACAAGTATAAAAAGGTGCTTCAATCTTTATTAAAATGCTCTTTTAAACTATGCTATTATTTCTGAAACCAGGAGGTTTTGTGCAGAAATTTGTTGTTGTTGTTGAATGTGCTATAGAATTTAATGGTAAAATATTATTTATCAAACGACCTAATGGGGTTCATGCAGGGGGATTATTATCTTTCCCCGGTGGAAAGGTTGAGAGTAATGATGGCGGAAGAAATATTAATATTTTGGTAAATGCCGTAAAACGAGAAATTTTAGAGGAAGTTGGATTAGATTTGATTGATCCAGTTCGCTTTATCACCAGTTCTTATTTTATTGACTCTAATAATGTACATGTGCTCGATACTGTGTTCTATTGCAATATTGAAAATTCTAATATTGAAATCAAACCCTCTGCTAGAGAAGTTCCTGAATACTTTTGGTTAACGGCTGATCAAGCTCTCATTCATGACAATGCAGCTGATTGGTTAAAACATTATATCTCTTGCATAGAAAGAGAAAAAAAAATTACAGCAGCGCTTTGATAGTATTTAGATTAATATGTTTTTTATAAAATTTTTATCAAATTTATTTAAAAATATCATTCATAACAAAAAAATATGAAAAGAAACCTTCTTATTGAATTACTTGAAAATTATTTTCCTTTAAGTGAGGAAGAGAAAAAATATAAAGAAAGGATGCTGGATTTTATTATAAAAAATGAAAACTGTTTTGAAAGATCGTTAATTAGCGGCCATATTACTGCTTCAGCTTGGCTTTTAAATAAAAATAAATCTCATTCATTACTTATGCATCACACAAAACTTAATATATGGGTGCAACTGGGGGGACATTGTGATGGGGATTTTAATCCATTGTTGGTTTCAATTAAAGAAGCTTCGGAAGAATCAGGACTGTCTTCAATTGTTCCTGTTCAAAAAGAAATTTTTGATATTGATATTCATATGATTCCAGAAAATAAATACCAAAAATCTCATTATCATTATGATGTAAGATTTCTGTTAAAAGTTGAAAAGGATGAAGAAATTCAAAGTAATCATGAATCTAGAGAGCTTAGATGGATAGATAAAGATCCAAAAAATCTTCCTACTAATTCTTTGTCAGTTATTCGCATGTTCAATAAATGGATAATGCTTCAAGAATAAAAAATAAAAGATCGTAACATAAATATTTAAATCAGCTTAAAAGAAAAACTTTTTTCTTATTCGATGGTTTGTAGTTTTTAATTAATATTTAAAAATCCCTTAAATTAGTATTGTTCTAATTTTTAAAAAGATTTATATAAATTTTAAAACCTACTAGGGAAATTAAATATGAAAATAGGCAGCAAAAAATCAACTTTTATAGTTTCTTTAATTTTAACTTTAATGATATCTACAGCATCTCTTGGTGCTATGGAAAAAGAAACATCTTCTCAAATACAACCAATGGTTGTGAAAAACTTTTTTAAACAAGCTAAAAAAAATAACAGTTGGAAAGTTGCATTTGCAACAGCAGAGCATGAGCAAGTTGTATTCATGAATATTTCTCCTATTACCAATCCAAAAAATGAAATTGGTATGGAAGTCCATAAATTTGATCAAGTAATTTTAATCGTTGAAGGTAGCGCCAAAGCCATATTAAATAATACAACATCATTGGTTAAAGAGGGTGATATGATTTTTATACCAAAAGGAACTGAGCATAATGTCATCAATAAAAGCCAAAGAAAGAAACTTAAATTAATAAGTTTTTACTCAGATAACGATATAATTAAAGGGGCTGAATACAAAAAGAAGTCGGATGAACCAAAAGAGTAATGGATCCAAAGAATTCATTAGATTTTTTTTAAATTAATCCAATAGAGATAAAAACTTAAGACAAAAGAAAAACATTGAACAAAAAAATAATACTTAATATTTAAGTAATTAAGTAACAAAGAAAATTATATGCGTATTTTTTATCTGGATAATTTAAAGGCATTAGCAATCATTCTTGTTGTGATTGTACATACTGGAGTAACTTATTGTGGTATGGGAAGTTGGTTCTATATTGAACATAGCTATTTAGATAATGCTTCATATTATTTTTTTTTATTTCTAGGTTCTTTTTCCCAAGCCTTTTTTATGTCTTTGTTATTTGCAATTGGAGGTTACTTTATTCCTGATTCTTTAGCAAAAAGGGGAGTAAAAAATTTTATTGCTGCTAGATCATTTCGATTAGGTATGCCGGCATTAATTTTTGCTCTGCTAATTTTCCCAATCTGTGAAAATATGATAAACCAAAGCTTCAATTTAAAGATTTATTTACAAGGAATTATATCTTTTAAATTTATTGAGTGGACAGGGCCTTTATGGTTTACGCTAGCTCTTTTATTTTTTACATTTATCTATATTGCAATAAAAAGATGGTGCGATGTGCTGGCAGAAAAATATAGTTTTAATATCACTATTAAAAATGTTTTAGTTTTAGTTTTGATCATTGGAATAGTTGCTTTTGCTCTTAGGCTTATTTTCCCAATAGGCTCTTCAGTACTGAATTTTCAATTATGTTTTTTCTCAGCATATTTATTTATGTTTTTTATGGGAGTTTTTGCTAGGCAAAAGAATATTTTTGATAAAATTAATTATCAACAGGCTAAAAAATGGTTTTTTATTTCCTTTATTGTGGGAATACCTTGGTGGATTTTGATTGTTTACTTCGGCATAATTGCTAATGGAAATGATCGAAATTTAATTCTTATTCAGGGTGGTTGGAATTGGATCTCTTTTTCTGCTGCTCTTTGGGAGAGCTTTTTTTGTGTTTCAATAATTTTGGGACTTATTGGGATTTTTAAAAATATTTTCAATACTCAAAATTCATTGCAAAGATTTTTGTCAAAAAATTCATTTGCTGTGTATGTATTTCATCCGCCTATATTGATTGCAGTATCACTTGTATTTAAAAACTTTGTACACGACAAAAATATCATTACATAGAAGCCCCCTTGGTTGTTAGACCCAAATAGGGCAAGATAGTTAGACCTTTTATAGG
>JAFGQY010000016.1 GCA_016935395.1 Parachlamydiales bacterium | reverse complement strand
TTTCTTATTATTTAATAATATTAACAATTAAATTATAATGATTGCACCAAGCTAATTTAATATTTTTTAAATAAAAAGGAGATAAAATTATGTCATCAATAGGGTTCAGACCTGATACCCCTCCCCTGGATAGAAGAAAGGAAACGGAAATATATCAAAGAGTTGAAAAAAAATTTCATGAACAAAGAGCTACTGCTAGACAGATAGCAGAAGATCAAAGAATGAAGAACAAACGGGTATCCTCAGCTACTAGAAGATTATTTTCTGATCAGCAACCTTAAAAATCAAAAGTTTTGTTAGCTGTTTTTCTCAAAAAAAAGATTTTGGTTTCTTTCAAGACAACACTGCTTAATAAAAACAGGCCAATTAAATTGCAAGCTGCCATCAGACCATTTGTGATATCTGCAAGCGGCCAAACAATTTGAATATTTGAAATAGATCCTAAAAAGACAGTCAAAATAAATAAAAGCCTAAAAGCATAGTTATTTTTGCCATTGAAAATAAATTCAAAACATTTTTCACCATAATACGACCATCCTAAAATGGTAGAAAAACCAAAAAGACAAACGCCTATAGCGACAATATATTTTCCGAAAGGCAAAACATTTTCAAAGGCGTGCATAACTAAAGGCGCACCATTTAAAAGATCACCGTTTATAAGTCTGATTCCATATACATTAGTTACTGCAATTACCAAAACCGTTATCGTACAAACAACAAAGCTTGATAAAAAAACTGAAGACATTGAAATGAGCGCTTGTCTGGAAGGATAGTCAGTTTTAGCGGCTGCAGAAGCTATTGGCGCAGACCCCAGTCCTGCTTCATTAGAAGAAATTCCACGAGCTAACCCCATTTGAATTGCGCTCATAAAAGAAAAACCCAAAACCCCACCCGAAGCAGCTCTGAAATTAAAGGCTGATTTTACTATCAAAATTATCCCTGGAATAATTAAATTGTATTTTAAAACAATTATTATAAGACCGGAAATAACATATAAAAGAGCCATGAATGGCACCAAAAATGAATTTATTTTTCCAAGGCTTTTTATCCCTCGAATAATAGATATAAAACTTATAAAAGCTAAAATTATAGCAGTAAAATATTTTGAAGTTCCAAAAAGTTCAAAAATTGCATCAGATATAGACTGAGCCTGGATTAAATTACCCCCTCCTAAAGAAGCCAAAACACCAAATAATGCAAAGAAAAAGGCCAGTTTTTTCATATTTAGGCCATTTTTAATATAATACATTGGCCCGCCTTTCATCTGATTTGAGGCATCTTGCTCACGGTATTTTACAGCTAAAAGAGCTTCTGAATATTTTGTAGCCATCCCGATTATGGAAACCACCCACATCCAAAAAATAGCTCCGAATCCCCCTGCAGTTATAGCTGTTGCCATTCCGGCAATACTACCGATACCAATAGTAGCGGCAAGAGAGGTCATCAAAGATTGAAACTGGGAAATATCTCCTTCATGCTCTGAGCTATGTCTTTTAAAAGCATATTTCAAAGATAGGATAAGGTATCTAAACTGGATACCTTTTAACCTAACTGTTAAAAAAATTCCTACAATTAAAAGAAGGTACACCAAAAAGCCATTCCATAGGAAAAAATCAATTTTTTGTAAAATATTTATTATCATAATAAAATTTTTTCAGTTAATAAAAACTCTCTAGCAATATCATATGGATTTTCGCCTTTTTCTTCAGCTAAGAAATTTAGTTTTAAAATAGTTTCAGTAGTAACTTTATTTTGAAGGGATTTTAAAATTATTTTTAACTGGGGGTACTTATCTAAAATATCTTTTCGGGCAATCGGGCAAGCTAAATACTCAGGGAGGGCTTTTTTGTCATCTTCTAGAGTAAAAAGATCATATTTTATTATTTTAGGATCTGTAGAAAACCCGTTTGCTATATCTACAATATTTGAATTTAATGAAAAATATATAAGAGATTGATCAATCATTATATTTGGAGTTTTTAAAGAGTATTTTTTTTGTATTTGAAAAAGTTCATCTCTTATTAAAAATTCAGGATCGAATGCAAATGTTAAATTTTCAAAATTTTTAAGATCGGAAATTTTGCTTATTGAATATTTATCTTTTTTTGATTTTGAAATCAAAAGAACATATTTATTTTCAAATCCAAAAGGATATAACCATTCAATATTAAATTTTTCCAAAAAAACTTTTTTTAGATACTCATAAGAATTTTCAATATTATTGATACTTTTTTTCCCTTTTAAAATAGTTAAAAGGGCCGTTCCTGTAAATTCAGGATAAATATCGATAGATTTAGATTTTAAAGCTTCAAAACAGATGTGAGTTCCCTCTAAGAAAAACTTTCTTTTAACTTTTAAATTGGTTTTGTTTTCTATTAAAATAGCAATCATCTCAGATAAAATCTGATTTTCCGTACAATTTTTTGCGCCAACAATAATTTGATTTTTTTCAAAAAAAATTTTAGATAAATCATATGTTAACATAAGAAAAATGATAGCTAGAAAAGAAAAACCTATAATAAAAAACCTTTTTTTTAAAATTTCCATAATTTTTAAAAATATTTATCTCAAAGTTTTTAATGACACCCACCTATCAAAAAAAGAGAGCAGCCAATCAAAAATTAAAGCTAAAAAAGCAGCAGGAATTGTTCCTGCTAAAATTAACTGAATCTGCATACTTCTAAGTCCCTGCATGATCAGATCTCCAAGGCCCCCTGATCCGACAAGACTTGTTAAAGTAGCCATACCCACCGTCCAAACAAGTGATATTCTAATCCCTGCAATTATCAAACTAAGCGAAAGAGGTAGTTCAACTGAAAAAAGAATTTGTCTAGATGTCATTCCAAGCCCTTTTGCAACATCTTTCATAGTAGGATCTACCTGTTTTATACCAGAGTATGTATTTGATAAAATGGGCAAAAGTGCATATAAACTTAAAACGATAATAGCCGGCAAAAAGCCTGTTGCCGGAGTGTTTTCAAAAAAGCTTCTTATAAAAACTAAAATGGCAACTATTAAAGCTATCAGAGCTATTCCCGGTATTGTTTGCAAAATAGCTGCAGATCTTAAAATAATAGATGAAAATATTTTAGATTTTAATCGAGCTAGAAAAATACCTAAAGGAACAGCAATTAAAATTGCTATGAAAAGGGAATAAAAACAAAGCTGTAAATGCTGAAACATTTTAATTAAAATATGAGTTTGGAAAAATTTTAAAAATTCATTCATATTTTTTCATTTTCTTTTAAAATTTCAAAAATAGAGTTTAGAAGATCATTTTTATGCAAATACCCCAAAAAAATGTTTTTTTCTAAGACTGGAATTTTAGATTTATTGGTTTGTTTAAATTGATCTAAAGCATCTATAACACTATCTTTTGGTTTTAATTTTTCTTTAATGTCTTTTAATGGCACTTCTATATTTTCTGGTTTTTTTACAAAATCTTTTATCTGAGTTGTCAAAAGGCTAAGTTGAAATTTATGTCTTTGTAAAAATTTTTCGACAAACTCATTTTCAGGATTTTCTACTAATCGTTTTGGTGTAGCTATCTGCAAAATTTTACCATGATCCATAAGAGCGATTCTATCGGCAATTTTAACAGCTTCAAAAACATCATGAGTTACAAAAACAACAGTTTTTTTTATATCTGATTCCAGCTCTAAAAATTCATTTCTAACATCTTCTCTTGTAATCGGATCCAAAGCGCCAAAAGGCTCATCCATCAAAACTATTGGCGGATCACATGCAAGCGCTCTCGCAACGCCAATACGCTGCTTTTCTCCTCCACTGAGCTGATGTGGATATCTATGTCTATATTCTTTTGGATCAAATCCAAAAAGCAAAAGCATCTCATCTACTCTTTTATCTATTTTTTTTTGATCCCATTTTAAAAGTTTTAAAACTATTGAAATATTTTCTTTAACGCTCATGTAGTTAAAAAGGCCAATATACTGGATGGCATATCCTATTTTCCTTCTAAGAGCTATAGGATCTAAAGTTTTAATATCCTGACCTTCAATAGTAATTTTACCATAATTGGGCTCATCCAATCTGTTAATCATTCTCATGGTCGTTGTTTTACCACTTCCTGAAGTGCCAAGTAATACTAGAATTTCACCCTTTTTTACTTCGAAACTAATATTATTTACAGCAATAAGATCATTAGAAAATTTTTTAGTAACATTTTCAAAAACAATCAAAATATTTTCCTTATTACTTATGATAATAAATGGTATATTTGCACATAATTTGAGATTAACAAAAATATTTTATAATACCAATGAAACTATTAAAAAAACTAATTACCTATAAAAAAGTAAAATCCGATCTACCTCTTACATCTGATATAAAAACCAAACTTCAAAATTTTCAAAAGAATTTGAAAAATATTTTTTTACAAAAAGAAAAAAAGCTCATTATTTTTACAGGACCCTGCTCTATTCATGATGAAAAAGCTGCAATGGAATATGCAAAAAATCTTACTAATCTGCAAAAAAATCTCAAAAATGTTTTATTAATAATGAGATTTCATTATGAAAAGCCTAGATCGAATAACTGCTGGAAAGGATATTTTTATGATCCAAAATTAGATGGATCTGATGATATTTCTAATTCCATAATAACTATTAGAAAAATGCTTATTAAAATTACTGAACTTGGTCTTCCTATCTCTACAGAATTTTTACAACCTAACATTTTAAACTATTTTGATGATTTAATATCTTGGGGGTTTATTGGAGCCAGAACATCTGCCTCCTCAATTCATAGACAGCTAGCTTCATCTTATGAAATACCAATAGGTTTTAAAAACTCTATTGACGGTAATATAGAAGTTGCAATTGATGGAGCCAAAGTTGCCGGATCAAAGCAGAGTTTTATTGCTCTTAATGACGATTCTGAGCTTTGCCAGGCTGTAACTGACGGAAATTCATATTCTCATATTGTTTTAAGAGGATCGGAAAAAAATATTAACTACGATGAAAGTTCGATAATAAGAGCACTTGACTTAATGAAAAATAAAAAATTCTTCTCTCCAATAGTAATCGATGCATCTCACGGAAACTCTCAAAAAAACTTTAAAAACCAGATAAAGTGTTTTGAGTATATTTTTGAAAATAAAATTTTACAAAAATACCCCATTATTGGTCTTATGTTAGAAAGCAATTTACTTGAGGGTAATCAAAAATTAAATTCTTTAAATTTAAGGTTTGGGCTTTCTATTACAGATTCCTGTTTAGGGTGGGAAGAGAGTGAAAAATTAATATATTTTGCTGATGAAAATTTTTCTAAATCATTTCATCATCATCATCAATAACAATAGTATCGACGTGCTCTTCTTTATTAATTTTGATCTGTTTTTTCCAGAACTGATGACGCCACTGCTCAACTATCAGTCCATCTTCATTGGTAATATCTATCTTATAGGTTAGAATTCTTTTAGTCTTATCTATTGTATCATCTTGAAATTTATAAACCTTATATCCTCTTTTTCTATCTATCTTATGAATAAATACATCCTGAGTATTATCCCATAACCTAACAGTGGTTGTCATAGTCAAATTCTCTCTATACATACTAAGAGGAAAATCCCATGCAATAGAAATTCTCTGACCTTCCGGCGGATGTTTTTGTCTGGGATCAGGAGTACCTATATAAGTAGAAGCTAAATATTCTTTGTTAAGCTTATCATGCTGCACATATAGGTGGTTTTTATAGCATGAAGTTAAAATAAAAATAAAAAAAACAGATAAAATTTTATATTTCAAAGGTTTTACCTTTTTGAAAATATTTAAAAATAATAAAATAGCACTTTTTAAAACAAATATCAATTTTTTCAATATGAAAGAGCAATCAGTTACAGCAGTTATTTTCTCAAACGATAGAAAAAAAACTCTTCTTGTAAAAAGAAGAGACGTCCCCGTTTGGGTGCTTCCCGGCGGTGGAGTTGAAGAAAATGAATCTCTTGAAACTGCCATTATAAGAGAGATTTTTGAAGAGACCGGTTATAAAGTTAAAATTTTAAAAAAAATTGGTGAATACATTCCAATTAACAAACTCTCTAAATATACACATCTATATGAATGTGAGATATTATCCGGTGAAGCTAGTATTTCTGATGAAACAAAAGATGTAAAATTTTTTGATATTGAAAATCTCCCAAAGCTTATTCCTCCACCTTATCCTGAGTGGATAGAAGATGGTTATAGAAATGACAAAAAGCTAATTATTAGAAAACTTACATCAGTAAATTATTTTTCTCTTATAAAAAACCTGTTTTTGCATCCAATGCTTGTTATAAGATTTTTGCTTACAAAAATTGGACTTACAATAAACACTTAACCAACTCGATTTTTTTTAAAAAAATTATTTTTTTGGTTATTTAATTAAAGGTTTACATTTTGTTTCTTTCATAAAAAATATCATAAAAATGCTTATCAAAATACCAATCGGAATCGTCAAAAAGGCTTTTTGATAAGATTGAACAGAATAAGTATGAATACCTGAAACTATTTTCCCATCCCAAAGTGAATCCAATAGCTTTCCGATAAAAGGAAGGCCAAGACCATATCCAAGTCCCATTATTAGAAATGAAGCCAAACTTAGAGCGCTACCGGTTATTTGAGATGGATTGCTCTCGGATATTACAGGATATCCTAAAACCTGCGCAGCTGATGTAAATCCTATTAAGAAAAACAAAACATGAAGTGAAGCAAACCCTAAAGTTTGAACGTAAATGGCAATTAACATAAAAATTAAACAAAGCAAAGCTCCTATTATCATAGGAACTTTTCTCAGTCTTAAATAATCAGAAAACCATCCAAAAAAAGGAGAGCCGAAGATCATTCCGAAAAATATCATTGATGTGATGGAAGCAGATTGAATAAGAGTAAATTCATAAACATGCATAACATAGCTAATACCAAATAAAGCTCCTAAAATTGCAACAGGAAGGTTCAAAAAGCAGGTAAACAGACCGCAAAACCAATTTTGAGGTTCTTTGAAAACCAAATAAAGGCTTTTTAAAATCGGCATTTTTTGCGTTTTTTCAATTTCACTCACTCTATTTTTAGGATCTTTTACAATAAACCAAAGCACAATACCTATTGAAAGTCCAAATATAGATCCTACTAATACGGCTCCCTGCCATCCTAAAAGTCTTACTAAATAAGCTATTGGAGCTTGAGATACAACGCCTCCTATCATTCCTATTGTGACAATTAAAGATGAAGCCAGAGCCATTCTGTGAGAGGGCAGCCAAACGCTCGCTAATTTCAAACATATAATCAATCCAAAAGACATCATAATACCTGTTAAAAATCTACCGATTGATGCCATAAAAATTGTTTCAGAAAAAGCAAATATCAAACTGCCTGCTATTGCTATTAAGATATTAATTCCCATAAGCATTTTTATTGAAAATCTATCTAAAATAAGACCTGCGGGTATTATAAAAATAATATTAGCATAGAAAAAAGAGGCTGATAAAAGTCCAATTTGTGCAGAGGATACTCCAAAGTATTTTGAAAGCTCACCATTTATCGATGTCATTATATTTGCCTGAAAAAAAGCATAAAAAAAGAAAAGAGCTCCAACTAAAGTAATAATCCATCCTTTAAGATTTTTCATAAAAATTTTTCCTTATAAAAATTAATTCTATTAAATAATACTTTTAGTTCAAAAAAAAGTTTTTATCAAGATGTTATGCATTTACACTGACGTATTTTGAAAAAGCTTTGTTTAAAAAATTTTAAGGTCTTATTGAAATATTATTATGAAAAGATACTATTTTTAATATTCCAGTTTTTCGCAGTTTTGACAAACTAAAAAGGAAGAAAAATTATTAGTTTTATGAGCTAAAACAAAATCAAAATATTTTTCACTTTTAAAAATTTCTTCTAAATTTTTATCTCTTAGATTACCGATTTTTATAGAAGAATTAAAATCAAAATGACAAGGAACAACATTTAAATCCCAGGTAATATTCAATATCTGTTTTCTAGCTCCATCAATTACAGGGCAAACCTTTTTGTTTTGATCTAAATTATAGGATCTGCCTATTCCATAATTATGCACATAGGGCCAGGTTTTTATTTTGAAACCAGTATTTTCACACCAATCTATAAAAGATTTTATACCTTCAAGATTTTCATCAGTAATCAACGGATAATTTGTAGGTCCCGGAATTTTGATGTTTGCATGAAAATCTCCTTTTTTATTTTTCATAGCATTTGAAAGTTTAAGTAAATTTTTTTTAACAAGATTTAAACCATCAAATTTATGAACTTGCTGATAGTTTTTTTTAGTAAACCCATAAATGCTAACTGTAAGTGTATCAAGGCCTGATTTAATTAATTTTTCGAAATAATCATTTTCAATTTTAACACCTAAAGTTGTGATAATTGCCGATTTAGATCCGGGATAATATTTTTTTGCAAGTTTAACTTTTTCTAATAGACCTCTATCAAGTAGCGGCTCTCCAAACCCGTGTAAATGAAAAACCCCCTCAAAGCCTTTTAGTCTTTTCATTACCAGCAAAAAATCCTCATTTTTCATAATACCTATTTTTCTCATGAGTTTTTCTCGAGGACACATTATGCATTTATAATGACAGGCATTGGTGTTTTCTATCCGAACTTCTTTAAAATTTTTCAAAAAACTCATATATTATTCCAATATTAATAGTCCAGTTTTTCACAGTTTTGACAGACAACATAGGACGACAGATTATCTGTTTGATGAGCTAAAATAAAATTAAAATACTCTTCGCTTGAAAAAATCTCTTGCAGAGTCTGTTTTTTTAAATTGCCAAATTTAATAGTGGAATTAAAGTCATAGCAGCATGGAATAACATTTAAATCCTTATCTATATTTAATATCTGCCCTCTTTTGCCCTCAACAACAGGACAAATTTTATCAGTTTGACTTGGATTGTATGATCTGCCATTTCCATAATTATGCACATAAGACCTGGGTCTAATATTAAAATTTAAATTTTCACTCCATGATAAAAATGTTTCAATTCCTTCAATACTTTCTTCTAAAGCAACTTGAGAAGACAAAAAGTCAGGAATTTTAATGGTTATTTCACAAGATCCCTTTTTTAATTTTTTCATTGCATTGGATAAAAAAGTCATATTTTTTTTAGCTAAAGAAAATCCATCAAAATTATGTATTTTCTTATAGGTTTTATCACTAAACCCATAAATACTAATAATAATTGCATCTAATCCGGCTAGAATAAGTTTTTGGAAATACTCTTTTTCTACTTTAACACCTAAGGTTGAGATAAGACCTACACTGGATTTTGGATGAAACTTTTTTGCTATTTTAACTTTTTCTATCAATCCTCTATCAAGTAGTGGCTCTCCAAACCCATGTAAATGAAAACTTCCATTAAAGTCTTTTAACCTTTTCATAATCACAATAAAATCATCTTTAGACATTACTCCAATTTTGCGATTGAGCTTTTCACGGGGACACATTTTACATTTATAAAAACATGCATTAGTATTTTCAATTCGAACTTCAAAAAAATTTAATAAACTCATACAACGTCCTAATAAATATTACTTTTAGTTTAAAAATAAGTTTTTATCAAGAAGTTGATTTATATAAATAAAAATCAATTTATAAAATTGAGCACGATGATGGTTTTTTAAAAATTTTTGGTGGATTGTGTGAAAAATCTACAAATAATTGTGTTGAAGAAGTGACACTCCTGATTTCAGGTGGAAATGAACAGACATGAGTTATTTGATATGGACCATAAAAATCAGAATGGATAAATACTTTAGAAACAAAAAAAACTTTCCCGTCATCTTTTTCGAAAATGCCAACTTCTTTATCACTTCCTTTTATTGCTAAATCAAACTCTTTAACATGTTCTTGAGGAATATATACTCTTTGAATACCATTCATTTTATTTCTCCTAATTACTTTTATTATATTTTTATGGGAAAACACACTCAAAAATATGTTTGAGATATAAATTATAATAAAAAAAATTATAATTTATATGAATATTTTTTTATTTTTCAGAGATAATTTTTACAGAACATGAAGTGCCGAGCCTTGTAGCTCCTGCCTGAATCATCATATTTGCATCTTCAAAATTTTTAATGCCGCCTGATGCTTTTACTTCAACATCATCACCTACTACCTGTTTTAGTAGAAAAACATCTTGGGAAGTTGCACCTGATTTAGCAAATCCGGTAGAAGTTTTTACAAATTTAGCACCGGCCAGTTTTGATAAAGTTGCAGCAATAACTTTTTCATTATAGTTCAAATAACAGGTTTCGATAATAACTTTTACAGGAATCGGACTTACAGCTTTTACAACTTTTGAAATGCCTTCAAAAACCTTTTTATAGTTTTTATCTTTTAAAGCTAAAACATCAATCACCATATCAATTTCCTCAGCCCCATCATCTTTTACTTTTTTAGCTTCAATAGCTTTTTCATCGGGAGATTTATCACCTGTCGGAAAATCTACAACGCTTATTAAAATTGGCCCTTTTTCGTTTAAATACTGTTTTGCAATTTTTAAATATTCCGGATAAATACAAACACCTTTAAATCCATATTTAATAGCTTCTTCGCAAAGTTTTTTGATATCTTCTTTTTTTAAATCTTTTTTCAAAAGAGTATGATCAATAAATTTAGCAATTTTATCCATGAGGTTTAACCATTTTTTTTAAATTAATTATTTCATCAAAATCCATTTCATTAATAAAATCAAGCTCTTTTGCAGCCTTTTTTAGTGAAATATTTTCTTTTTGAGCCTTTTGAACAATTTTGGCTGTTTTTTCATATCCGATTTTTTGATTAAGAGCTGTAGCAATCATTAAATTTTTATCCAGATGTCTATTAATAACTTCCATATTTGGTTTAATGTCATTTAAGCATAGAGTTAAAAAGTTTTTTGATATATCGCTTAAAAGATGAATAGATTGAAGTGCATTAAAAATAATCAAAGGTCTTGCTGTATTTAACTGAAAATTTGAACTCATAGAAGATAGTGTTATACCACTATCATTTGAAATAACCTGCATAGAAATCATTTTCATGGCTTCTAATTGCGTCGGATTTACTTTGCCCGGCATAATAGACGATCCGGGTTCATTTGCGGGCAATATAAGCTCAGAAATACCACAATTTGGACCGGAAGCCGACAAAGAAATATCCGCTGCTATTTTATAAAAAGAGACCGCTAAATTTTTCAAGGTTGAATGAAAAAATAGTAAAGAGTCTGCAAAAGCTAGAGAATGAAAGTTGTTTTTAGAAAGTTTAAAATCAATCCCCGTCATTTTACAAAGCTCTATAAGTGATAATTTTGCAAAGTCTTCATGGGCATTAAGTCCGGTTCCTACAGCTGTTGCTCCAAGGGGCAAATACAAAAGATATTCTTTGGCCTTTTTTATATTTGACATATTCTCTTTTATGCTCTGCAGGTAAGCTGAAAATTCTTGAGATAATGTTAATGGAACAGCGTCCATCAAATGAGTTCTTCCAACTTTAATGATATCACTAAACTCAATAACCTTGGCTTCAAACCCTTCTTTTAATTTTTCCAAGTTAGGTATTAACTCTTTTTCTACAAGTGAATAAGAAGCTATATTTGATGCTATTGGGAATACGTCGTTAGAAGACTGACCCATATTAACATCATCATTAGGATTCAGAGGTATTTTTGATCCGATTTTATTTTTAGTTTTTTTTGATGCAATATTTGAAATTACTTCATTAAGATTCATGTTTGTATGAGTGCCGGATCCTGTCTGCCAAACATATAATGGAAATTGCTCATCATGTTTTTTAGATAAAATCTCTTCTACAATTATTACTATAAGATCTTTTTTCTCTTTAGATAGAAGTTTAAGTTTATAATTTGCAATAGCAGATGCTTTTTTCACCATAGCTAAAGCATAAATCACTTCCATTGGAATCTTTTCATGTCCAATTGAAAAATTCAAAAAACTTCTTTGGGTTTGAGCTCCCCAAAGATTTTTTGAATCAATATTAACATCACCCAGCGTATCAGTTTCTTTTCTCATAAAATACTATAAAAGTAAAATAGCAAAAACAAATGCAAATAGAGCAAACGACTCAATAATACCAAGTGCCGCTGCACATTTTCCAAAAATAGCCGGCTGTTTTGCTGAAGCTTGTATTGCAGTAGCTGCAGCTTTCCCCTGATAAATTGATGATATCATAATTGCAAGGCCAGCAAATAGTGCAATACCAATAGCAGACATCGCAGAAACAGTTCCTGCTAAAATAGAATTTTTCATTAAAATCATCAATACAAAACCATAGATTGATTGAGAAGCCGGCATAGCTGATAGACCAATAAATTTACCATGTCCTTCATCAGTATGTGTCATAACGCCATGTGATGCCATTCCGGCAATTCCGCAACCAATAGAGCTACCCAAACAGCCAAGTCCTAAAACAATCCCGGGACCAAACATATTAAAATCCATAAAAACCTCAAACTTTTTTTTTATTTTAGTAATCTTAAAGGATCAAACAATTTTCCGTCACCTTCAAATGAATAGTGATACCATTCAATAAAATTCAAACGCAGACCATGAATTATCCCACTCATTGTGTTAAGTGTTATATTTATTAAATGGCCAAAAATTATAATAATAAAACCAAATGAAAGTCCCATACTTGATCCGATATCATTAAAAGTCGTTGCCATAATCATTCCGGCAAGACCCAGAGCATATAAACGAAGATAAGATAAAACATCGGCAAAGACTTGAACTACAATAGTAATTTCTAAAATCCCCATAATTTTCTTTTGTAAAACTGCTAATATTAAAGAAATGGCAATTCCTGCAAAAATAAGTATTTCACCATATTGATATGCTGAAGGTTTATCCATTATATTTAAAAAATTTAAAATCGTTGTAGCATTTAAAATTTTTGGAAAAAAAAGATAGCCTCCAATCATAAAAACTACCCATCCAACAGAAGGCCAATTTCTAAAAAAGTATCTCATCAAAGAAAAAGAAATATGAATAATGCCTAAAATAAGTGAAAATTCCATCAAGATATTGCTTTTAAAAGTATCCAACGCTTCGAATGTTATTTTTGAATTATCTTTTTTTATAGCTGTTTCGATAAAATCTTTTCCACTTTTAGCAACTGCCAGTTTTGGATATTTTATTTTATAAGAATCATAAACATCATCTTTTTGCTTTAAATGATATTCAGCCTTTTTTTCAGCCAGATAATTTATAAATGTTAATTTATCTAAAGAACTTTTTGGATCAACACCAAATCCAAAAAATGAGCCAGTCAAGGCTCCCCAAATAATGGTTACAATAGAAATTATTAAAAAAAGATTAAAGAATCTAGCTATAACAGGTTTTACCTTTTTAAAAATAAATCTTAAAGCTAAAGCTATAACTAAAAAAACAAGCCCATATCCTGCATCTGAAACAATTATTGCAAAGAAAAGTGCAAAGAAACTCAAAACCCACAAAGATGGATCTTTATCTTTTATGGAAGGAACATCATAAATATTTACAAGGTCTTCCCCTATTTTAGATGCTTTTTTATTAAGCATGTAAGTCGGTACTCTATCTTTTTTTTCAATTCTAATTTCAGTAAAATCAATATTGAAAGTTTTTAAAAACATTTTCAAATCATTCATTTTATTTACAGGCACCCAAGCTTCGATAGAAAAAAGAGAGTCTTCAATTGGAAAAGAAGCCTCTTTTTTCGCTTTTTCCAAATTAAAAATATTAAACTCTTTTAAAAGATTATGTTTTATGGCATTTAAATAGACTGCAAATTCCTTAATCTCTTTTTCAGTTTTTAAAATCTGTTTTTCAATAATCTCTTTTTTTTCTTTCAAGACATTTAAAGGCTGATCGATAATGATTTCTATCATTTTAGGGTATATTTTTTTCTCTTTATTGATTGATATAAAATAATCCAAATCGTGATCGTTATTTACGTAGATAAGCTCTTCTGGAAGCTTAATTTTTTCCCTTTTAGATTTTTTTATTGCAAAGAACTGAAAGTATCTAAAAATACTGTCTTCGAGGCTTTTTAACTCATTTAAAGAAAAATCCCCAAAAGGTGCAATTCTAGCTATTTCTGCTTCAACAAGCCTTTTATCTTCAAAAAGTCTTTCTAAAGAATCATTTAAATGAATAACTTTTTTTACAATGGTTTTTGTTGAAACCGGAGTATCTAGTTGTTTAACATTTGGTTGTTTTTTTAAAATTTTTATAGCAAAGATATAATTTTTTACATTGTCGGATAAAATTTTAATTTTTTTAGATGGTCCAATAAACTCTATAAATCCCTTTTCTTGTGCAGCTGAAAAAAAGATATCCACCTGATCTTTTATTCCAAAAAACAAAAGTTTTTTTACTTTAATTATCATACTTTTACCTTTTTTAGCTTTGCAACTTTAGCCTGAGATATGGCGGTTAATTCCTGGTCAGATAAAAAGATTTTAATTTTTTTTATATTTTTTAAAGTTCTTGGGATTAAAATTTTTTCAAACAGATTTACTCTTATAGAAACATCTTTTAATTCTTTTTCAAGAAAATGTTTTTTTTCCATATCAATATTGATCTTCTCTTTTTCGATGATCATAAATCTGATTTTCTCAATTGCAGATTCAAACCAAGCCGGAGTATCAAATAAAGAATAGTCAAGATCTTCAAAAATTACTTTTTGAAAAATGGGAACATCTACTCCTGCGATATTTTCATAAGATCTTTGGACATGTTTGACTGTAGTATATTTTAGAGGATCTATCTGATATTTATCTGTGAGAAGATGAGAAAATTTATAAATGTCCTCTTTTCTTTTTTCTAAATCCTTTGAAAGTCTCTCAAGTCTATTTTTCACTTGCGCAACTTCTAATAGGAGTAAATTTTTTTTAAGCTGAAGTGTTGGAAGATATGTTTCAAGCTGCTTTAAAATATGCTGCTCAGCTCTTAACGAATTTTTCGTCATCTTCAGATTAGTCATAAGCTTTCTCTTTTGGCCAGTATTGATCTATTAAAGATTTTTTCATGGCAACTTCTTCTTGTCTAAAACATTCAGCTAAGGTAGTCCAGCCGAGATCTAAGGCTTCTTCTAAAGTAATATTTACTTCAAGTTTCATCATTCTTTCAACAAAAAAGTCATGGTACCTTAAAAGCTTTTCATCCCAATGAGACAGTTTAAATCCCATAGATTGTCTCTCTTTAGCTTTTTTTGAATCTGCAAATAATCTAATCATAGTGTTTGCAAGATCAGAATGATCTTCTCTTGTAACTTTACCAATAACATTTTGTTTTAGTCTTGAAAGAGATCCAAAAGGATCTATCATAGAATCATGCAAATAAAATTGCCCTTCTGTGATATATCCGGTATTATCCGGTATCGGATGAGTAACGTCACCGCCTGGCATAGTAGTTACGGACACAATTGTAATAGATCCGCTTTTATCAATATCTACAGCTTTTTCATACCTTTTTGCAAGATCGGAATACAATGATCCAGGATATCCTCTATTTGAAGGTATCTGATCCATTGTAATTGATATTTCTTTAATAGAATCTGCAAAAGCTGTCATATCTGTCAAAAGAACTAAAACATTTTTTCCCTCTAAAGCAAATTTTTCAGCTGTTGCAAGTGCCATATCTGGCACTAAAAGACATTCAACAGCAGGATCAATAGCCAGATGAATATACATAATAGTTTTATCAAAGCTTGCAGATTTTTCAGCATTTTGAATAAATGCTTGATAATCATCAAATCTGAGTCCCATTCCACCAATTATTACAATATCAGCATCTGTTTGATTTGCGATTCTCATTAAAAGCTGATTATAGGGTTCTCCGGCTATTGAGAAAATTGGTATTTTTTGTGATTTAACAAGGCAGTTAAAAAGGTCAATCATTGGGATATTTGTTCTAATAATATCTCTTGGTATTATTCTTTTTGTCGGATTAAAAGATGGGGTATTGATATCAATTTTTTCTCCAATCACTTCAGGTCCTGTATCAATTGGAGATCCTGTTCCTGAAAAACATCTGCCAAGCAGCGAATCGGAAAAAGTGGCCTGCATCTGTTTATTTAAAAAACTAACCTTGTCGCCTGTTGAAATTCCTCTAACATTTTCAAAAACCTGCAGCGTAACTAAATCTTCCTCAAAGCGAAGTACAGACCCGTAAGTTATAGTCCCGTCACTTTTAAAAATTTTTGCAATTTCACCTAGTGATATATTTTGCGCTTGAACAGTAATCAAACTTCCTCTCATATCAATAATGCGATCGTATACTTTAAGCATAAAAAATTTTCCTAAATGTTTAGTTTTTCAATAATTTTTTTCAAAAGCTCTTTATATTCAAAAGAATCGTAAGCTAAATAATTCAAGTTTTTTAAATCATTTTGAAGATTTAAAAAGTATGATCTTATTTCATCATGATTATCAAATTTAAAATCTTTTTCAAAAATTTTATAAATCAGATCAAATATTTCAATAGTTCTTTTAATTGGACAATATTGATCTATCGGATCGAATGAGTTTTGCTGTAAAAAGCATATATCATATAGCTCTGCTTTTAAATAGACGGTCATATCTGCAATAGAAATGCCCTCTTCACCTACAACTTCCATTCTTTTTAAAATTTCATTTCCATATTTTGTAATTTCGTTAGCCTTTTTAATTTTTTCTTTCCATCTGTCACTGAACTTATTCATTTCGCTTGCTGCTATATCTAAATATTTTGTCCATGAAATTAGTGGATCTATCGCTGGATATCTTCTAGCATCGGATCTTTCTCTTGAAAGTCCCCAAAAAGAACCTACAACATTAAGTGTTGCCTGTGTTACAGGCTCTTCAAAGTTACCACCGGCAGGTGATACAGCTCCACCGATTGTCAAACTTCCGATTTTATTATTTTTTAAAATAACGCTACCGGCTCTTTCATAAAAAGCGGCAATCCTTGAAGATAAATAAGCCGGAAAAGCTTCTTCTCCTGGAATTTCTTCCAGTCTTCCCGACATTTCCCTCATAGCTTGAGCCCATCTTGATGTTGAATCTGCTAAAACCAGAATATTTAATCCCATTTGACGATAGTATTCAGCAATGGTAACTGCCATATAAACTGAAGCTTCCCTAGCAGCAACCGGCATTGATGAAGTATTGCATATAATAACTGTTCTATTAATTAGAGGTTCATTTGTTCTGTTATCAATCAACCTTGGAAATTCTCTTAAAATTTCAACAACCTCACCAGCTCTTTCTCCACATGCTGCAACAATAACAATATCTACATCAGAATATTTAGCCAGGTGATGCTGCAATACCGTTTTACCGGCTCCAAAAGGTCCGGGCGTACAAAAAGTTCCACCTTTTAAAACAGGAAAAGGGATATCTAATACTCTCATTCCAGTTGATAAAATTTCTGATAAAGATGTCCTTTTACCTTCAAAAAGCGGAGTTTTAACTGGCCATTTTTGAAGCATAGAAAATTCAATTTCAACACCATTTTCATTTTTAGCTTTTGCTATAGTTGTTTCAATATTATATGCACCGCTTTTTGCTACCCAGGTAATTTCAAAAGTATTGAAATATTTTAGTGGAACCATAATTTTATGATCAAAATGGCTCTCTTTTACGCTTCCCAAAAAGTCAGCTCTTTTTACAATATCTCCAACTTTTACAAGCGGCTTGAAATCCCAAAGTTTCTCTCTATCAAGCGAAGGAATGTAAAGACCTCTAGATAAAAAATAGCCTGCTTTTTCTGCTATTTTTTCTAAAGGATTTTGAAGACCATCAAAAATTGAAGTTAAAAGTCCGGGTCCGAGTTCTGCATCAAGCAGATGCTTTGAAAACTCGACTGGAGTATTAAGTTTTATACCTGATGTATCTTCAAATACCTGTATTTTCGCAATATTGTCAGAAATTTCTATTACTTCAGATGAAAATTGCTTATCATTAACTTTTACATAAGATACTTCACCTTGCTTAATATTCCCTTGAAATTCTACGTGCAATAAATTTCCAAACGCTTTTATAACTGATCCTGTTGCATTTTTTTCCATTTTTATTCTCTCATAAATTTTCGGCTATTTTAAAGCCTTCTTCTATATTTAACTTATTATAATCTTCTGCAATGATCAAAAGTGCAGCAAATGATAAAATCTGATCAATTGTAAAAGGTTTTTCTTCTAAAAAATTTTCAATTTTATTGAATTTATATTCCAAAAGAGCCGTATTTAGTTTTTCAGGATCATCCTCATTTTGTTTAAAGATATTTTTTAGATCTTCATATTCTTTAGGAATCTCAAAAGTTTCCTGATCTTTTTGGGCTAGAATAAAAGCTACAAAATCATCATGAAAATCCTCAAACTGCAGCTCTTTTAAAAAATCTTTTTTATATTTTTTAGCTCTAATAGCTGTCAAAATCAATCTAAGCTCTCTTTCAAATTTAAAATAAAACTTAATAAAGCCCGTATTTTCATTAATTGCCATATTGAAAAAAGAGGCAATTAAAAAGCTAAAATTTTTAAGCCTATCCTGTATGTTTTCATATTTTTCTAAAAACTCTAAACAAAATTGTGGAAAAACACTTTTAGTAAGTATTAGCTCTTCAAGTTCATTAGAAGAAAAATTACCTCTGGGATCTATTTCTTTATTAAGCCATAAAAGTCTGAGATTGGTGATATCGATATATCTTTGAAATAACGTAAACTTTTCAAAATCACTTTTTGATAAATTTATCTCAAGCATATTTTTATATTCTTCAAAAGAAATATCAGGCTTAGAAAACAAACTTACTTTGCAAAGAGCAGAGCCTAAATAGTAATACTTATTCATGTTTTTTGTTTGCTATATGTTAAAAATTACATTTCTAAAATCTGCCCTAATGTATTCAGCTATTAGATTTTTAAGAGCATCTTTTGATAAATCAATTGTTATTTGAAGATCATGAAGCTTTATTTTAACACCGGAGTCAAAATCAGATAAAACAGCTTCTTTTTCTTTAAGCTTATCTACAATTTCATTTACTAAAAGAATATTTACAGCTTTTGCATCAATATCTTTTGCAAGATAAGCGCTAATGTCAACATCAAGTCCCTCTTTTTCTATAGCAGATAGAATTGTCGTGATAATTTTAGCAATAATAGCAGGATTTTTTGTTTGATTTTTAATAATTTCATCTAGATTTTTTGAAAAAAGTTCATTTTCAATTTTCTGTTTTAAATCTTCAAATGCCTGTCTAGCAGCAATATTAAGAGAGGAATCAAATACCTTTTTTTCTTTAACAATTTCCTTTTTTCCCTCATCTATAATTCTATCTTTTTCTTTTTTTGCTTTTTTAATAATTTCATCGGCTTCAATATGAGCATTTTCAATAATTTCTCTGGCTTGTTCTCTTGCTGGCTCAAGAGTTTCTTGTCTTATTGCGTCACATATTTTTTGGATTTTTTCTTCACCTTTTTCAATTTCTATCATATTTTACCTTAATGTGTTTAGCTAGCTTGAGATTATATAGAAAAAATTATTTTCCATCAAATAGACCTTCAACAAAATTGTTTAAGTAAAAGATATAAAAAATAATTTTATTTTTTTTTAATCCTCTCATCATCTTTTAATAAATGCATTGAAAATTTCATTTATTTGAAAATTTTTAAAAAATTCCATTTGCTAAAAAACTTAGTTTTTAAGTAAAACTGATTCAGTATTTTTAAAAGTAAGTACTTTTTTAAAGTTGGAAAAAAGTTTTATATGAAAAAAAAATTAATAACTGTTCTTTTGATGTTTTGTTTTTGTTTTACTAGCATAAATCTGCAAGCGCAAGAAGGCGAATCTCAAAGAGTTAGAGCAGAAGCTGCAGCAGCAAGTTCATTTAATGCGACCGCGTTATCTATGGTTTTTTGGGGAGTATTATTAGCTACTGGGTTTACCTTAATAGCTGTTCTAGTACATTCTCACAATGATTAAAAAAAAATTATATTTATTATTTATCTTTTTTGCCCTTTCAATTTTTCCAAATGAAAAAACTGTTTTTTTCAAAGTCAAAAATGAATGGGAGCTTGCAAATCCGAAAGCATATACAAACCTTATTAAAGTCGGGTTTATAAAAAAGGAAAAAGCTAAATTCAAATCTTCAATCAATCTAGCTTGTGAAAAAACTTCAGCATCTTTAAAAGATTACACAAAGGCTGCTAAAGAAATACATGAAGAAGATATCAATGTAACATATGATATTTTAGATGAAATTCAAATAGATAAAACTATAGCTAACCTATGTCAGATAAATAAAAAAGTTAATGGCATTAATTTAAAAATGCTTCAAATGATTTTTGTAAAAGATGGTTATGTTTATGTAATGACCGCAGCCTGTGAAAAAACAAAATTTCTCAATAATTTTAAAAATTTCATGGAGATATTTTTGTCATTTCAGCTTGTAGATAATTTATTTGATTTAATTGAAGATAAAGATCTGAAAAATGATCTTTTAAAAAACTATAGTGATACTATTTATTTATCAAAAAACATCTCAAAAAAAGCTTTAGAAAAAAATCTAACTTCTTTTGAAAAATATCTGGATAAAAAATTTCAAAATTACGGAAAATACTTTCAATATCTTTTACTTGAAAAAATTATAAAGGAAATAAAATGAGAAAAAAAATATTTGCATTAATTACACTCTTAAGTTTCTGTTTTTCATCTTTAGCTTATGCTGAAGCTAAAGAAGTTCCACAAGCTGCTAAAGAATCCTCTTCCATTTACGAAAGCAAAAACTGGAGACCCTGGGCTGTAGCTATAATCACAATTGTAATAGCAGCCGTTGGAATAACTCTTGTAGCAAAAGATAAATAACAAGGATAAGTTTTAATCATGCCAAATTTAACAAAAGAAAAAACATCTTCTTTAGATGAGTTAAAAAAATATTCAACCATAGTTGCCGACACATCAGATTTTGAACTTATCTCGAAGTATAAGCCTCAGGATGCAACTACAAATCCATCATTAATTTTAAAAGCTTCTCAAATGGATCAATATAAACATTTGATAGAAGATGCTAAAAAATATGCTAAAAGTAAAAATAATGATACGGATGCATTTGTAGAAAAGGTTTTTGTTAATTTTGGTAAAGAGATTTTGAAAAATGTTCCCGGAAGAGTTTCAATTGAAGTTGATGCTAAATACTCTTTTGATACAAATAAAAGCATTGAAATAGCCAAGCGTTTTATTTCTCTTTTTGAAAAAGAGAATATCTCTAGAGAAAGAATTTTGATAAAACTTGCAACTACATGGGAAGGTATTCAAGCTGCAAAAGTTTTAGAAAAAGAAAATATCCATTGTAATATGACACTTTTATTTTCTATGCCGCAAGCCATTGCTGCAGCTGAAGTAAAAGCCACTTTAATATCCCCTTTTGTGGGTAGAATTTTAGACTGGTATAAAAAGGCTGAAAACAAACAGTTTTATCCTCCTTCAGAAGATCCGGGCGTTAAATCCGTAACAGATATTTTTAACTATTACAAAAAATTTGACTATAATACCGTTATTATGGGAGCCAGCTTTAGAAATACTGATGAGATTATTGAACTTGCCGGCTGTGATTTTATAACTATCTCCCCCAATCTTTTAGAAGAGCTTCATAACTCTTCTATTCAAATAAAAAGAAAACTGGATCCACAAAAAACAAAACAAATCAATATTGAAAAAATCAACATTGATGAGAAAACTTTCAGATACATGTTAAATCAAGATCCTATGGCAACAGAAAAACTCTGTGAAGGAATAAGGCTTTTTGAAAAAGATCTGAATCTTTTAAAGCGTTTATTTATTTAACCTACTTATTATTAAGTACTTTTTTTTCATTATTTCTTAAGTAGCTAATTATCATACCATATTTTCAACTATAATAAGCTATTTACGCTCAGCAATATACGTCTTTATAAAATATTAATTAATTAATTTAAAATAATTATTACTAATGTTATAATAATAATTATTATTTAATTAATTAATAATTATAAAATAACGAGGATAAAATGAGTATTGCAATAAGAAGAGCCCCGGTAGTTTTAAGAATAGCTCAAATGGCTGCAAAGCAAGAACTTCCAAGATGCGCTAAAATAAGTCAATTAGCAAATAGAGTCATTGGTTTGAAAGAAGTTCAAATCCCAACAGCTATGTTCTCTTTAGATTCAAGAACTCCAAAGTATACACCTACAATAGCATTTTCACCTCGAGATCTTGGTCTGGCTATTGTAAAAACTGCTCAAGAAGTTTCTTCAAAATTTTTAAAAGCCCAGCTTGAATTTTACAATGTACAAGGACAAGGAGTTTTCGTAAAAACAGAAGATGTCGATAATGTTTCAAAAAACTTACAAGAAGCAACAAAAGAAATAAAAAGAAAAGTACGGGCTTTAACAGTAATAGCCTTGAAAAGAACAATTTCTTATCCGTTATTTAATGCATCAAATCAAATAGTTGCTGCTACCAGAGATAAATTAGTTAGAGAACTTGGATTTTTACACTCATCTTACTTAGGACTTCCCCAATCTGTAGCTGCTGGAATAATAAAAGATTCTATTAATCAATTTACTACAGCTTACGTATTGAATAATCAACCATTTGATTTATCTGGTAAGCAAGAGAAATATCTAGAAGCTCTTTGCGGAACTTTGGTCGATACAATAACAGCTCCCTTGAGAATGGCTAGTATGATGATTAAAACAGGTCAATTAAAAACATTGGATATATTTAAAGCTAAAACCGCTATGACTTTATTTAACCCAAAAATTAACGGTTCTTCACAATATTTTTTAAGTGGAGCAGCTTGGTATTCAATTTATGCATCAATAAATGCCCTTGTAGAAGATAAAAAATTATCAAAAACCCAAAGAGTTGCTGCAAGCGGTCTTGCTGGCATGTCTGCAAGTTTGGGATCATATCCATTATCTGTTGCTAATATTACAATACAATCTTGCTCTATTAGAAATGAATTACCTTTGACTCTTATGCAAGCATTAAAAAAACAAGGATTTAGAGGATCGTTTAGAGGCATTGGCCCCGCAATGTTTGCAATGGGAGTTGTTGGGATGGGAATGAGACTGGCTCAAGAATCACTAAGAAATTAAATTATTTTTACAAGAATAAAAAGACCGAAAATTTCTTCAAATAAATTTTCGGTCTTTATTTTTTATACAGTCATTTCTTCTAACTTTTTAAGATCAACAGTATCATCAAATATGAACAATTCACCTTCTTTTTCAAGAAGATCAATAAATTTTGATACTTTTTGATGATATTCAAATCCTGTACCACCTGGAATCATATGTCCCATAATTAGGTTAGATTTAAAGTCAGTTAAATAATCAACAGCACCTTCAGTAGCAGCACCTGTTAGGATTTTAGTTGTTTCTTGGAATGAAGCTGCAGAAACAAATGATTCTGAACCAAGAGAAGCTTTTGTAATACCAAGTAGAACCGGCATCGCAGAAGCTGGCTTTCCACCTTCGTCCATAGTTTTTCTATTCATTTTATGGAAAGCTTTTTTATCTATATCTTCACCATATAAGAAAGTTGTATCTCCCGGATCGGTAACACGAACTTTTTGAAGCATTTGTCTAGAGATAATTTCAATGTGCTTATCGTTGATATCAACACCTTGAAGTCTATATACCTCTTGAACTTCGTTAACCAGATATTTTTGAAGTTCTCTAACTCCGCATATCTCTAAAATCTCTTGAGATACAATAAGTCCTTCAGTCAACTGTTGTCCTTTAACAACATTGTCTCCCTTTTGAACAATCAAATGTTTTGTTAGAGGGATTAAATGCTCTTCTTCCATACCTGTTTCTTCATCTCTTACAACAAGTATGCGTTTATTTTTTTGAACTGCTTTAAAGTCTACTGTGCCATCAATTTTAGCAATTTCAGCAGCTTCTTTAGGTCTTCTAGCTTCAAACAATTCTGCAACTCTGGGTAGACCTCCGGTTATATCTTTTGTTTTGATTGCACCACGAGGTAATTTTGCTAAAATTTGACCAGGTTTTACCATTTCAGATTCTTTTACTGAAATTAGAGCTCCAGCAGGAATTGCATAAGTACCAATAAGTTCTTTATAATCTTTATCTTGATATATCACAATTTGAGGATGGAGTTCTCCTCTGTGTTGTTTTACTCTATATTCAAGCTGACCTGTTTGCTTATTAAGTTCTTTTTGAGTTGAAATACCTTCTACTAGATCTTCAAATTTGGTATATCCTTTTCTTTCACAAATAATAGGTGAGTTGTGCTGTTCGAGTTCAGCAATTTTTTCACCTATAGCTACTTTTGATCCATCTTTGAAAAGAATTTTCGTACCAAGCTCAATATTTATTGTTTGTAGAGGCTCAATTGATTTTGTACTTAGAAGCTTTTTATATTCTTCTAGTGTTCTGCCTTCATCTCTTACGATATTTAATGTTCCATTTTTATTTAAAGCTAAGAAATGTCCTTCTTCATTTTCGACAACTCTCAGCTCTTTATAAACTAAAATACCATCTTTGCCGGCAATAAGTTGAGGACTAATAGAAGCTGATGCGATACCACCAATATGGAAGGTTCTCATAGTAAGCTGTGTTCCCGGCTCACCGATTGACTGAGCTGCGATGATACCTATTGCTTCTCCAAGGCCTACTAAATTTCCTGTAGCTAAGTTAAGACCATAACATTTTGCGCAGATACCCTTTGTAGATTCGCATGTCAAAGGTGATCTGATTTTTACTTTTTCAATACCTGCATCATCAATGCTTTCAGCTTGTAGTACAGTTAAAATATCACCCGCTTTTGCAAGCAATTTTGTGCTATCACCGGGCTGATAAATATCATCACAAACCGTTCTACCAAATATTCTATCTTTTAAAGCTAAAAGTTCTTCTTGTCCCTGTTTTATTGCTGAAACTTCAATACCATTTATTGTTGAGCAATCAAGATTTGTAACTATAACATCTTGAGATACGTCAACAAGTCTTCTGGTTAAATATCCAGAATCGGCTGTTTTTAAAGCTGTATCAGCAAGACCTTTTCTAGCTCCGTGAGTAGAAATAAAGTACTCAAGAACTGTCAGACCTTCTCTAAAGTTAGCAATAATTGGAGACTCAATAATTTCGCCTGATGGTTTTGCCATCAATCCCCTCATAGCTCCAAGCTGTTTTACCTGAGATCTATTACCTCTAGCACCGGAATCCATCATCAAATAAAGTGGATTAAACTCTCTATTTTCGATTTCAGCTATTAACTTATAAAGTTCTTCAGATAATCTATCTGATACTTCTGTCCAGAAAGAAATAATTTTAGAGTGTCTTTCACCTTCAGTAATAATACCATCTTCAAATTGCTTTTTAACTTTTAGGACTTTTTTATAAGACTCTTCAATAATTTTTTTCTTATTAGCTGGAATTTTGACATCAGTTACACCCATAGAAAGTGATGCTTTTGTAGCTTCAGCAAATCCTAGATTTTTCATGTTATCTAAAAATTTAACAGTAGCTTCAAGACCAATTTTTTTATAGCACTCCAAAACAAGTTCAGAAAGTCTTTTCTTTCTCAGTGCATAGTTTTGAAATCCCAACTGCTCTGGGACAATAGTGTTAAACACTACTCTTCCTGGAGTTGTATCAATTATTCCGCCATCTATAAGAACTTTTATTCTTTCATGGATAAAAAGGCCTCTTCCGTTGTCATCGGTTTCTTCTCTTTTATCTTTAAAATCATTTAAAAACCTGTTGTAACTTAGACCACATCCTAAGGCAGCTAAAACTTCACGTGTGTTTGAAAATATTTTAACTTTTTTAGAATGTTTTTCAGGATCATACATTGGATCTAACATCAAATAATAAAGACCTAAAATCATATCCTGAGTTGGAAGTGCAACCGGTTTTCCAGAAGAAGGAAGGAAAATATTATCAGGTGACATCATTAAAAGTTTTGCTTCTAATTGAGCTTCGATTGATAGTGGTATGTGAACGGCCATTTGGTCACCGTCAAAGTCAGCATTAAAAGCTGGAGTTACAAGAGGGTGAATTCTAATAGCTTTACCTTCTATTAATACTGGTTCAAAAGCTTGAATACCCAATCTGTGAAGTGTTGGCGCACGGTTTAAAAGTACCGGATGTCCTTTAATAATTTCCTCTAAAACATCCCAAACTTCCGGGGCTTGTTTTTGAATTAATTTTTTTGCCGACCTTATTGTATAAACATAATCCAGCTCTTTTAATTTTTTAACAATAAATGGCTCAAAAAGTTCTAAAGCCATCTGTTTTGGAAGTCCGCATTGATTAAAATTAAGCTCTGGTCCAATAACAATTACAGATCTTCCAGAATAATCTACCCTTTTACCAAGCAAGTTTTGTCTAAATCTTCCCTGTTTTCCTTTAAGCATTTCAGATAAGGATTTTAAAGGTCTGTTGCCAGCTCCCATAACAGGATGGCCATGTCTACCATTATCAAAAAGAGCATCAACCGCTTCTTGAAGCATTCTTTTTTCATTTCTAATGATAACATCAGGTGTTTTTAACTTTAAAATCGATTTTAATCTGTTGTTTCTATTGATAACACGTCTATATAAATCATTTAAATCGGAAGTTGCAAATCTACCGCCATCTAACGGTACAAGAGGTCTTAAATCTGGTGGTATAACAGGAACGCAAGAAAGAACCATCCATTCAGCAGAATTTGGAGAAGAAGCTAAACCTTCAATTATTTTTAATCTTTTAGCTATTTTTACCCTAGCTTGAATAGATTTTGTTTTTCTCAGTTTTTCTTTAAGTTCAATGACAAGTCCTGGTAAATCTTCACTCTTCAAAAGTTCAAAAATGGCCTCTCCACCCATTCTTGCTTCAAATGAATGAGGTCCCCATTTTTCTTGAGCTTCCCTAAATTCGTTGTCATTTAAAAGCTGTTTTTTTTCTAAATCTGTTTCTTTTGGATCAGTAACAATATACTCTTCATAATAGATTACTCTTTCTAATTCAGAAATTGATAATCCTAAAATATTTCCAATTTTAGATGGCATTGTTTTGAAAAACCAGATATGAACAACCGGCACAGCCAAGTCAATGTGAGCCATTCTTTCTCGTCTAACTTTTGATATTGTAACTTCGACTCCACATCTATCACAAACAATTCCTTTATGCTTTATCTTTTTATATTTACCACAAGCACATTCCCAATCTTTTGTTGGACCAAAAATCTTTTCACAAAAAAGACCACCCTTTTCAGGTTTAAATGTTCTGTAGTTAATAGTTTCAGGTTTTTTTATTTCACCCCTAGACCAAACATTTTTGATTACATCTTCTGAAGCTATCTTAATTGATAACTTATCAAATTGAGAATCACCGAAATCCTCGCTTTCAAACATGGTCATCTCCAAATATATAACTTTTTTTTTATTCTTCTGCTATTGACTCTGCTCTAACATCTAGGCACAGTCCTTGCATTTCTTTCATTAATACGTTAAATGACGCAGGTGTTCCTGCTACTAAAGAATTATCACCTTTTACAATCGATTCATAAATACGAGTTCTTCCGTCTACGTCATCTGATTTAACTGTAAGCATTTCTTGAAGTAGATGCGCTGCACCATAGGCTTCAAGAGCCCACACCTCCATCTCTCCAAATCTTTGTCCACCCATTTGAGCTTTACCACCAAGTGGCTGTTGTGTGACAAGAGAATATGGACCAATTGCTCTAGCATGAATTTTATCCGCTACTAAGTGAGAAAGTTTCAACATGTAGATGTATCCGACTACAACGTGATTGTCAAACCTCTCTCCTGTTCGACCATCATAAAGAACAAACTTACCATTTTCAGGTAACCCTTGCTCTTTCATCATTTCCCAAATTTTCGCTTCTGGAAATCCTTCAAATACTGGCGTTTTTATATATATTCCAGCTTTTTTAGCAGCATAACCTAAGTGTGTTTCTAAAAGTTGCCCCATATTCATCCTTGATGGAACACCAAGTGGATTTAAGATAATCTCTACAGTTTTTCCATTAGAGAGATATGGCATATCGGCTTCAAGAACCAGCTTAGCAACAACACCTTTGTTACCATGCCTTCCAGCCATTTTATCACCAACTTGAAGCTTTCTTTTAGTAGCAACATACACTTTTACCTGTCTAATAACACCAGGATCTAAATCAATATCGCCTTTTTTCAAAAATTCCACTTCTAATTTATGCTTACTTTGTAAAACTTGAATAGCATTATCATATTCACGAATAATTTTTTTGAATTCATTAAAGACCTCATTATCTTCCATTATTAGATCTTCAATTTTTTCCATTTCAAGAGTTTCAAGCAGATCTTGAGTAACTACTTGATCTTTATTGATTATAATCTCACCTGTTTTTCTATGCATTATAGGAGCTGGACATTCTTCATTTAAGAATAATGCACCCAGTTTTTCATGGAGTTCCATTTGGATTTCCATTTCTTTTTGCTTATATTCATGGTGAACATCTTTTAATCTGGTTGCTTCTTCAACTAACTCATCATCGGTTTTAGAAAGCTTGTCTCTTCTGGAAAATACTTTAACATCCATAACAACACCTTCAGTGCCTGGAGGGCAGGTTAAAGATGCGTCTTTTACATCAGCAGCTTTTTCCCCGAAAATTGCTCTAAGCAATCTTTCTTCGGGTGAAAGTTCTGTTTCAGTTTTAGGAGTAATTTTACCTACAAGAATATCGCCTGTTTTAACTTCAGCACCAATTCTTATAATTCCATCTTCACCAAGATTTGCTAATGCTTCTTCAGAAACATTTGGAATATCTTTTGTTATCTCTTCTTTTCCAAGTTTTGTATCTCTTGCAGTAAGCTCAAACTCTTCAAGATGTATTGATGTGTAAGTATCTTCTTTAATTAATTTTTCCGAGATAATTATAGCATCCTCGTAGTTGTATCCGCACCATGGCATAAATGCAACCAGTACGTTTTTACCTAGAGCAAGCTCACCTTTATCTGTAGCAGGTCCATCAGCGATTACATCACCTGCTTTTATTTTATCTCCAACATCGCATATAGGAGTTTGGTTCATACAAGAACCTGAATTTGAACGCAAAAACTTCCTTAACTCGTATGTTCTTTTGTTTGTTGGATTATCCTTAGGAGAAATCACAATTTTAAATCCATCTACGTAATCTACAATTCCATCTTCTTCTGCAACAATTACAGCACCTGAATCTCTTGCAGATCTAGCTTCAAGTCCCGTTCCTACAACTGGAGCACTTGTTATCATCAAAGGAACAGCTTGCCTTTGCATGTTAGATCCCATAAGTGCACGGTTAGCATCATCATGCTCTAAAAATGGAATAATACCCGCTACAATAGAAACCAACTGCTTTGGAGATACGTCCATATGTGTCGCTGTTTTAGAATCTACTTCTAAAGATTCACCCTTATGTCTAACCCAACATATTGGCTCTTTAAACATATTAAATTCATCCAAAGGAGCTGAAGCCTGAGCAATTACACACTTCTCTTCTAAATCAGCAGTCATGTATTCGATTTCTTCAGTAACAACATTATCTCTAATTATGCGATACGGCGTTTCAATAAACCCAAACTCATTAATCTTTCCATAAGAAGAAAGAGAAGTAATAAGTCCAATATTTGGACCCTCTGGTGTTTCAATAGGACATATTCTTCCATAGTGTGATGGATGAACGTCACGAACTTCGAAACCGGCTCTTTCTCTATTCAATCCCCCAGGTCCCAAGCAAGAAAGTCTTCTTTTGTGTGTTAACTCAGATACCGGATTTGTTTGATCCATAAACTGAGATAATTGAGATCTACCAAAAAAGTCTTTTAAAACACCTGCTAAACCCTTTGCAGAAACTATTTTACCTGGAGTCATTGTATCAGCAGAAAAATCAAATAAATTCATTCTCTCTTTTACAATTTTTTCCATTCTTGCAAGACCAATTCTACATTGATTTTGAACTAGCTCTCCAACTGATCTAACTCTTCTATTTCCTAAGTGATCAATATCATCAATGCTTACGTTTTCATCACCTTTTTTCAATCTAATTAAATATCTTAAAGCTTCTATTACATCTTCTTTTCTAAGTGTAACTGTTTCTAAAATCTCATCATCAATAGGCAGACCCAATTTTAAATTAAGCTTATATCTTCCAACTCTTCCAAGATTATATCTTCTAGGATCAAAAAAGAGTCTCATTATCGCAGATCTAGCATTTGATAATGTAGCTGGCTCACCAGGTCTAATCTTTCTGTAAAAATCCTTCAAAGCTGCTTCATAAGAGTCTGTAGGATCCTTTGCTAGCATTTTAATAATCGGATGAGTTTCATCAGCATCTTCAGCTATTCTTATTGATGTGATTTTTTCATCAAGCATTCTTTTTAGCATTGCGGTTGTAAGTTTTTCAGCAGCTTTTCCAAACACAAGTCCTGTCTCTTCATCAACAACATCTTCAGCTAAAACACTTCCAGCTAGCTTAACAAAATCACTTTCTGATTTGATTTTTATTCTTCTAGTTTCAAAAAATTCTTCAATAATATCTGCATCAGATGAATACCCAAGTGTTCTAATAAATGACGTTGCTAAAACTTTTCTTCTTCTTTTTTTTCTATCTATGTAAATATAAATTAAATCATTGTTGTCAAATGAAGCTTCAAGCCAACTTCCCCTATACGGAATTACTCTAAATGAATAAAGTGTGGTTCCTTTTGGATGTCTATCTTTTTCAAATGCAATTCCAGGTGATCTGTGAAGCTGTGAAACTACTACCCTTTCTGCTCCATTTACTACAAATGTACCTTGGACAGTCATAAGAGGAATAGTTCCCATATAAACTTCTTCTTCTTTTATTCCGGTCTCATCAGTAAGTCTAAATAATACTTTCAAAGTAGCATTGTATGTAATGCCCCTTCTGATACATTCTTCTGGAGTATATTTTGGAACACCAAGATCATATGAAATATATTCTAAAATAGTTTTTTCATCGTAAGATTTGACTGGAAAAACTTCTCTAAATACTTCTTCAATTCCAACGTTTTCTCTTTCATGCGGCAGTTTGTCTTTTTGTAAAAATTGATTGTATGATTTAATTTGAATTTCAATCAAATTAGGAAGATCTATAATTTCTTCCTTTTTTTTAAAGCTTACCCGCTCAGGCGCTTTTTTTAGCATTTCACTTAACTCCTTAGATAAAATTGAACAACTTAAAATAAGTTGCTATATTTACATCACAAAAAATATCTAATGAGCAAAAGTACAATAAATACTTTTGCTCAAAAAACTAATAATTAAAGACCTTTAGATGATGCTTTTCCACCAGCAGCAGCGATCTTTTTAACAATCTCTTCAGCTTCAGCTTTTGGAGCAGTTTCTTTTAATACTTTTGGAGCTCCTTCAACTAGTTCTTTTGCTTCTTTAAGACCTAGACCTGTGACTTCTCTTACTACTTTAATAACTGATATTTTTTTATCAGCTGGAGCTTCTAATAATGTAACTTTAAATTCTGTTGATTCTTCTTGAGCTTCGCCTGCATCTGCCGCTGGAGCTGCTGCCACTAGTTGTGGTGCTGCAGCTGCTGCTTTAACGCCCCATTTACTTTCTAAGGCTTCTTTTAGTTTAGCAAGTTCAATTGCTGGAAGTTTACTTAGAGTTTCAACTAACTCTTCAATATTTGTTGTGGCCACGATTATTCCCCTTTATTTTCAATTTTTTTCTTTTCATCAATTACATAAATAACACTTGTTAAAAGGCTTTCCATAACACTCAGTACTTGAGCCATCGGAGCTTCTAATAATCCTAAGAATTCTGCTCTTAGCTCGTTTAATGATGGAAGTTTAGAAAGCATTATCATTTCATCTTTTCCATAAGACTTTCCTTCAATTTCCCCCTTGAGAACTTCAAGTTTCTCAGTGTTTTTTTGAAAGTTAAAGATTGTCTTAATAGCATTAACCGATTCATCTTTTACAAAAATCACTGCTATATGACCTTCTAATTCGTCTAATGAATATTTATATCCAAGGCTTTCTAATGCCTTTAAAAAAATTCTTTTCTTAACAACCTCAAGATCCGCATTATTTTCTCTTAGATTACTTCTAAAATCCCAAGCTTCATGAGGTGTTACATTTCCGTATTTTGCAACAATAAGAGCCTTTGAGCTTTCAATTTTTCCTTTTATTTCATCTAAAAGATATGTCTTTTCACGTCTCATATTTTCTTACCTCTAGGCTATTGTTTGTAAATCAATTTTAATACCAGGTCCCATTGTTGAAGAAATCACAAAATTCTTCACATATGTACCTTTTGCAGATGATGGTTTAGCTTTTAGTATTGCATCAATAATTGTTTTGATATTTTCTTTAAGCTTTATAACATCGAATGAAAGTTTTCCAACCATGTTATTAATAACACCATTTTTATCAACTTTATATTCAACCTTTCCAGCTTTGATTTCATTAATCGCTTTTGAAATATCATTTGTAACTGTACCAGATTTAGGAGTTGGCATAAGACCTCTAGGTCCTAATACTTTTCCTAATTTTCCAACTTCTCTCATCATATCTGGAGTTGCTATAACTGCATCAAAATCCAACCAACCATTTTTAACTTTTTCAAAATATTCATCTGATCCTGCAAAATCTGCTCCAGCTTTTAATGCTTCTTTAGCTTTGTCTTCATTAGCAAATACTAAAACTCTAATAGTCTTACCTGTTCCATTGGGAAGAGAAACAGTTCCTCTAACTTGTTGATCAGCTTTTTTAGGATCAACACCAAGTTTTACAGAAATATCAACAGATTCATCAAATTTAAGTTTTGGGCATTTATTGAGCATTTCCAAAGCTTCATCAATAGAATAAGTCTTGTTAGTTTCAATAAAAATACTTTTAATTTTTTTTATTCTTTTTGTTTGTCTCATTTTATTTCTACTCCCATAGAATTTGCTGTTCCTATTACCATTTGCATTGCAGCTTCAATTGAAGCAGCTCTCATGTCTGGCATTTTTCTTTCAGCAATTCTTTTAACTTGCTCTTCTGTTAAAAACCCAACTTTGTCTCTATTGGGCATTTTTGAGCCGGATTCTAATTTCATCTCCTGCAGAATTAATCTTGATACTGGAGGCTGAAGTGTAATAAATGAAAATGATCTATCCTGATAAACTTCAATAATTACTGGAAGTACATCTCCAGCTTGTTTTTGCGTCTTCGCATTAAACTGTTGACAAAATTGCATAATATTTACTCCGGCAGAACCAAGCGCTGGACCAATCGGAGGCGCAGGATTTGCTTTTCCTGCTGGAATTTGTAATTTTATTATTTTTGTAACTTTTTTCTTTGCCATTTTTTATTTTTCCCCTTCTTGAGTTACATGTTCGACTTGCCAAAACTCTAGATCATCAACTCTTGTGTCTCTTCCAAAAATTGATACTAAAACACTAATTTTACCTTTATCTATATTTATTTCTGTAACTGAACCAATAAAGTTAACGAATACACCTTCAGTTATTTTAACAGTATCACCAACTTCAAATTTATGTTTTTGAACAACTCCTTTTTTCTTTTCTTCCAATTCTTGAAGAATCTCTTTTACTTCCGCTTCAGTTAAAGGAGTTGGTTTATCACCACCTAAAAAATCAATAACGCTATTAATATTTTTTACAAATGACCATGCATCATCTGTTAAATTCATTTTAATAAGTATATATCCAGGCCAAAGTTTTTTTTCCGTTACTTTTTGTTGTCCCTTTTTCACTTCTTGTACATTTTCAGTTGGAACTAAAATCTCTTCAATATATTGATCCATTCCACTATTTTTCAAATTTTCTTCTAATGTTTTTTTTACCTTGTTTTCATGACCCGATAAAACTTGTAAAACATACCATTTATTCATAAATTAACCAATGATGAAACGTGCAATAATATTAATAAAATTTAAAACTGATCTAACCCCTAAATCAGCTATATATATTGATAAAGCAAAAATTAACGTCGATAAAAGTACAATCTTGGTATAGACAACAAGCTCCGATTTACTAGTCCAGCTAACCTTTTTTAATTCAGCTTGAACTTGTCTAAAATAGTTTAGCTTCTTTTTCTTTTCACTGTAATCTACTAACTTAGATTGTGATGCCATTTTTATCTTTCCTTTATTTTACGAGTGCGGAGGGGATCGAACCCCCGACCTGCGGCTTTGGAGACCGCTGCTCTACCAGCTGAGCTACACACCCCGCGCGAGTTTTTTCGCCGCTTATTCAATTATTTTTGATACTGTACCAGCTCCAATTGTTCTACCACCTTCACGTATCGCAAAACGTATACCTTCTTCCATCGCTACTGGAACCATTAGTTCTCCTGTGATTTCAACGTTATCACCAGGCATAACCATCTCTGTTCCTTCTGGAAGAGTTACTGTTCCGGTTACATCAGTTGTTCTAAAGAAGAATTGTGGTCTATATCCGGTAAAGAACGGTTTATGTCTTCCACCTTCTTCTTTTGTAAGAACGTAGATTGCTCCTTTAAACTTTTTATGCGGAGTGCATGTTCCTGGAGCTACTAATACCATTCCTCTTTCTACATCTTTTTTCTCAATTCCACGAAGAAGAACACCAACGTTTTCACCAGCTCTAGCTTCGTCTAGCAATTTATTAAACATTTCAAGACCAGTTGCTACTGCCTCTCTTGTTTCTCTAAGTCCTACTATTTGAAGTTTGTCGTTTAATTTGATAATTCCTCTTTCAACACGACCTGTAACTACAGTTCCACGTCCTGAAATTGAAAAAACGTCCTCAATAGGCATCAAAAATGGCTTGTCAATTTCCCTTTGTGGTTCAGGAATTTTTTCATCCATAACTTTAATTAGTTCTTTAATGCTTGCAACGTTTTCAGCATCGCCTTCTAAAGCTTTTAAAGCTGAACCTCTAACAATAGGTACATCCTTGTAACCTTTTTCATTTAGTAGTTCTTGAAGCTCCATTTCAACTAGCTCAACTAACTCTTCGTCGCCTTTTCCTATTTGATCCATTTTATTTAAGAATACAACAATTGAAGGAACTCCAACCTGTCTCGCTAAAAGAATATGTTCTTTTGTTTGAGGCATAGGTCCATCAGTTGCAGCTACTACTAAAATAGCTCCGTCCATTTGAGCCGCACCGGTAATCATGTTTTTAACATAATCGGCGTGACCTGGACAGTCAACGTGCGCATAGTGACGATTTGGTGTTTCATACTCAACGTGAGATGAATTAATTGTAATTCCACGTGCTTTTTCTTCTGGTGTATTATCAATAGAAGCGTAATCTCTATAATTTGCACCACCTGATTCAGCTAACACTTTTGTTATAGCGGCCGTAAGTGTGGTCTTGCCATGGTCAACGTGCCCTATAGTTCCGATGTTAATGTGTGGTTTTGTTCTTTTAAATGATTCTTTAGCCATCGTTATTGTCCTCCGTTAGGCTGCAATAATTTTTGATATTTTTTTTTTCTTTCTTGCCCAGAATAGGAATTGAACCTACGGCCGCTTGCTTACCATGCAAGTGCTCTACCCCTGAGCTATCTGGGCCTTTTTTTTGAATAAAAAAAACCATTTTAATTTTTGAAAGCATCTAAGCTTAGTCTTTTAAATAAATAAAATCAATAATAACTTATTTATGGCGATAAATAATTCTCGCTTTTGTCAAATCATAAGGTGACATTTCAATAGTAACCTTATCACCAACATATACTCTAATATTTCTCATTCTCATCTTTCCGCAAAGATGAGCAAAAACGGTAAGCCCGTTTTCTAAAGTTATTCTAAAGCTCATATTAGGCAGAAGCTCTTCCACTGTTCCATCTAATTTAATCGTTTCTTCTTTTGCCATATTATTTTTTAAATTGAGTTATAAAATGCTATAATAATCAATCAATCCACCTTTAATGTCAATAACTTGCTTTAAAAAATAAATATTT
>JAFGQY010000015.1 GCA_016935395.1 Parachlamydiales bacterium | reverse complement strand
TAATTTCATTATTTAATAATCTAATCAAAATAATTATTATGCAATAATGTTTTTTTGATTTTTTTTTCTTTGGTATATGTGATATTATAAGTCCAGTAAATCAAAAAAGAGCTTATTTATGAATAAAAACACAGCTTTGAAAACTATAAAAGAAGCCGCTTTTGAAACACTTGGTTGCACAGAACCTGCTGCCATAGGCCTTTGCGTTGCAACCGCAAAGAAGCATTTATCAGATGATATTGAAAAAATAATTTTAACTTTAGATAAAAATGTTCTAAAAAATTCTAGCGCAGTAGGTATATATGGAACAGATAAAAAAGGAATAAAATTTGCTGTAGCCCTTTCATTATTAAAAAAACCCGATAAGGGACTATCTATTTTTGACAATACTGAAAAACAAGACATTTTAAAAGCTGAAAAGTTTTTATCTGAAAAGCAAATTGAAGTGAATAACAAAAAAGATATTTCTCATTTATTCATCAAAGCAGAGCTTTTTACAAAAAAAGAAAAAGCTGTCTGTATAATTGAAAAATCTCATAGCAACATCTGCTTAATACAAGTTAACGATCAAAAAATTTTTGAAAAGAAAATTTTAAAACAGAAAACAACAAAACCCAACAAGATTGAAGATATCTCCATAAAAGATCTTATTGATATTATAGAAGAAATAAATGATCACGAAATAGAATATTTAAAAGATTATGTTAATATTAACCTAAAAGCCGCTGATTTGGCAAAAAAATTGAAAAGTCCTATGGCTTTATCTATAGAAAAACTTTTCTCAGAAACTAGCACATCTTTAACATCTATCATCTATTCTATTAAAAATACCGCAACTTTAGCTTCTCTTGCGAGAATGACAGGTGAAAAGGTTCCTATTATTGGTTGCACGGGATCAGGCAATCACGGGATTACTTTTTTTATATCTATTGGCCAATGCTACAAGCTTCTTCCCTTCGAAAAGAAAAAATCTTTAGAAAAAGCGTTGGCTTTTGGCCTTTTAACACTAGTTTATATTAAATCCAATACAGGCCTTTTAACCCCTATGTGTGGATGTTCTGTTGCGGCAGCAGCTGCATCAGCTGCTGCAATAGCTTACTTATTAGGTTTAAATCAAGATCAAATACTGGCATCAATAAACTTTGTATTAGCTAATCTATCTGGACTTATTTGCGATGGAGCAAAATCTTCTTGCGCATTAAAAATTTCAACAAGCGTTATGATAGCAATTGAGTCCGCTCTTTTAGCTAAAGAAAATCAAAAAATATGTGGCGAAGGAATAACTGCAAATTCGTTGAAAGATACTCTTAAAAACTTAAGCAAACTACACGAAATGGGAATGGAAAAAATGGACGAGACCATACTCGACATTTTCTCTAAAAAAACTTGTCTCTAAGTATAGAGCTATTTTGTTGAATCTTTAATAACAAGCTCGATAAATTCCTGCCATTTCGCACTAGAATTTTTATTTTCTATTGACTTTTTGTAAAGAGCATTAACAAGAGCTCTTTTTTTGAAAAATGAAACATTCTTATTAGAATAAACATCATTTACAAAATCACTTAGATAGTTAACTATTCTTCCTTTTCTATGATATGCTTCAAATCCTTTTGCATATCCATCAATAAATTTTTTCTTAACATATGCTAGGCTAGAATCTTCATTATTAACTATTTTTATAAATTTACCTTTTAAGTCTTTATCAGAAAAAATAAAACCTAGCTGCCTTAATGTATGAGATCTAGCAAGAGCTCTTTGAGCTCTATAAATTTTGGATGTATTTTTAATTATTTGCATATAGCTATCTTGAGAAAGTAAGGTTAGCATTGTTCTTAAGGCTTCTTCGTGGCTTTTATTAAAATTAAGATTTTTGTAAGGATATTTAACTTTTTTCTCTTTTACATTCGAAATATGCAGCTTTTTATATGCAAGAATCAAAAGACCCGCAGCTCCAATTAATGGAAGCGGCGCTAAATATGCAAAATATGGTGTTGCTAAAATCGCTAAAGATATAAGACCAATTACAATTAATGCAAACCGATATACTTTTAAATTTTTTTCATTTTTAACTTCAAAGCATTTATCGAATTTTTGTAAAAATGAACTTTGACTTACTTTTGAAATGCTAGACATATAAAATTCCTTTTCTGACTCATTTTAAAAAATAAAAAGTCTATAAAAAATTAATTTTTAAATACATTCAAAAAATTAGAAAAACTATCCCTAAAGAATATAAATATTTTTTTATTTTTAAAATTTTTTATATATTGCAATAATTATTGTTATGAATTATAATTCAATTAAATTTAAATACTAAGTAATTATGCCAAGACCAAAAAATATTAGAAAAATTTCTCATTTACCAACTGTTACTTTTTTCAAACCTGCTGGAGTTCGGACAAAAGATCTACAAATAATCACTTTATCATATGATGAAGTAGAAGCTTTAAGGCTTAATTATCACTTATCTTTACCTCAAAAGCAAAGTGCAAATAAAATGGAAATTTCACAATCAACATTTCATAGATTAGTTGAAAATGCAAACAAAAAACTTGCTAATGCTTTAATTTCAGGAAAAGCTATTAAAATTGAAGGAGGTCATTATAAAATGGTCAATGATTTAAAAAATTTAATAATTGCAATACCGCTAAAAAATAACAGTATTGATTCGGAAATCGAATCAAACTTTGGTAGAAGTTCATTTTTTTTGATTGCTAATATTCAAGATGGGAAAATGAAAAATTATGAAATTATTGATAATATTCATTGTAATTCAACAAAAGCTGTTGGAATTTTAACAACGCAGATGATAGCTAAAAAAAATGTTAATGTCGTAATTTGCGATATAATCGGACCGAAAGCTTCTGATTTATTAAAAAAAATAAATATTCATATTATACAAGCTACAGGAAAAGCTAAAAAAGCTATCGACCATTATTTAAATCACAAAGAGTTAGGTTTATTATGATTAAAATCGCTATACCAATAAATAAGTCTGTAGGATTACAATCTAAAATTGCAGAGCATTTTGGAAGATGCGAATTCTATTTAGTCTTAAATGAAAATGGAATTATCATTGAAAGTATTGAGAATAATAGTTTTCATAATTCAGGAACAAAATCACCACCTGAAATATTAGCTGACAATAACATCACATATTTGCTATGTAAAAATCTAGGACCAAAAGCTTTATCATTATGTAATGCATCCAATATATCTGTATATCTAGATCACACTTCAATTTTTGCATCAGAAATTTTTCATAATTGGAAGCAAAAAAAACTTGTTGAAGCTAATCAAGAAAATGCTTGCAAGGATCATAAATGAAAATAACTATTGCAGCAGGAAAAGGAGGAACCGGAAAATCTACTATAGCGAGTTCTCTTGCTTATTTTTTATCTAAAAAATCATCATCAGCGCTTCTCGATTTAGATGTTGAATGTCCCAATGATCATATTTTATTGAATGTGCAAGGCACAAAGATAAAAAATATATATCAATTCAAACCGTCATTTGATGTAGAAAAATGTAAAAAATGTGGAAAATGCTCCCAATCATGTAGGTACAATGCAATATTATGTATTAAAGATAAATTTCCAATTTTTACTGAAGAATTATGCATCGGTTGTAACGCCTGTTTTATTTCATGCCCACATAATGCAATAATATCAGACCAAAAAGAAATTGGATCTATTTATCATATTAAAACGAATAATATAGACTTGATTACCGGTGAGTTGAAAATTGGTGAAAAAGCGTCAGGAGAAGTGGTATCAGCAGTTCGAAAATATTATGATAATAACTTTTTAAATGATTTTATAATAATTGATGCAGCTGCTGGAATTGGATGCCCTGTAATAGCATCAATTGTAAATACCGATTATTTGATAGCAGTAACTGAACCTATGCCAACCGCTTTGAATGATTTAAAAAGGCTTTTTTATGTTGCCAATCATTTTAAAATACCTAAAAGAATTATTATTAATAAATATGATTTAAGCGAAAATTTTTCAAAAAAAATCGAACAATTTGCAAAAGAAAATGAAATTCCAATTATTGGAAAAATCCCTTTTAGCAAAGAAATTATCCAATCAAACATCTTACAAAAACCATTAACAGTTCTTTATCCTCAATTCGAAATATTTTTTGAAGAAATTGTAAAAAAAATAAAATTATGAAAGAAAAAATAAAAAACTGTTTTTTAAACTATAATCTTAAAGAGGTAATATAATGAGAAAATCAATATTTTTAATTTTTTTAGGCCTTTTATCTATGTCTTTTATTTGCGCACATAATTGTTGTAATTGTAAAAGCTTTAAAATGAGACATAAATATCATTGTCCAAATAATAAACCTTGTAAACCTCACAAGCCTTGTCCCAGACACTAGCATAATAAAGGCATTCTAATGTCTTTCTTTTATTAAAACTGCCAATAACATGTATTATTTTCAGGTTCTGACTCTTTTTAAAAAATAAAAAATCTATTTTTAAATATATTCAAAAATATTTTGTAGAAAATTCTTAGAAAATCAGAAAAGCTTTTTCCCAATTTTAGAATTAATTATGGGAGTTATTATTGTAGCTTCACCACTTTCTTTTTGGGGATATTGTACTCCTAGCACTAATACATCAGAAGTGTAATCTCCAACTTTTTTCTCACCAAAATTCAAAACAGCTAAAATTATTTTTCCCAAAAGCTCTTCTTTTGTATGGTTTGTAAATCGACCTATACTTTGTTTAATTCCAAACTTTCCAAAATCAATTTTTATTTTATAAGCTTTTTTATCAAAAACATCTACATCTTCTAATTCTATTATTTTCCCAGTTCTAATTTCTAAAAGATCAAAAGTTTCTTGTTTTGATACTATTGGTTTCTCCTCAGACATATTTCTCTCAAATTCTATTTAGCTTCTTTTAATTTTGTTAAATCAGCTCCGATGATATTTTTGATGTTTTTGGTTATCTTGTCTATCGGCCAATCCCACCATCTGATTTTCAAAAGATCCTCTATAGTTTTATCATCAAATCTTTTTCTAATTAATTTAGCAGGATTTCCGCCAACAATTGTGTATGGATCAACATCTTTAGTAACGACAGCTTTTGAAGCTATTATAGCTCCTTGCCCAATAGTTACACCCGGCATTATTGTTGCTCCATATCCGATCCAAACATCATCTTTAATTACGGTATCCCCTTTATATGGAAAAACACTCATGTCCATATCCTTTTCCCAGCCATGAGCAAATATCATAAATGGAAATGTTGAAAAACCATCAATTTTATGATTTGCGCTCATTAAAAATTTAACATCTGAAGCTATTGCAACAAACTTTTTAATAATTAGCTTTTCTTTAGAAAAATCATAATGATACAAAACATTTTTATTCTCAAAATCTTCGCAGCCACTTGGATCATCATAATAAGAATAATCGCCTACTATGATATTACTTCTAGTGATCAAGTTTTTTAAAAATGCTGTTCTTTTAATAGTTTTCGGATCATATGGTAAATCTTCAAACGGATATGTTTTATTGGGATCTGGACCATTCATACAATACCTAAAATTTTTTAACATTCGAATATATAAAAAAAGACCGTCAAATGCGGTCTATTCCTTAATATAAGCTTTTATAATTTTCTGAGTTTTTTCAGGTTTATCCATCAAACCAGTTTTAACATTTTCAATTTTTTGAACTACATCCATTCCTTTAATTACTTCCCCAAAAATAGTGTGGTTCATATTTAGCCAAGGAGTTTTAGCAGTTGTTATAAAAAACTGAGATCCATTTGTTCTAGGTCCTGCATTTGCCATAGCAACAATACCTACTTTATCAAAAGCGACATCTGCTCTTACTTCATCTTCAAAGGGTTTACCCCAAATAGATTGTCCACCTCTGCCAGTTCCGGTTGGATCGCCAGTTTGAATCATAAAATCTTTAATCACTCTATGAAAGATAATACCATCGTAATAATGTTTTTTTACTAATGATAAAAAGTTTTCACAAGCTTTAGGTGCAATATTTTCAAAAAGTTTTATCTCGATAGTTCCCTGAGTTGTTTCTAAACAAACTATTTGCTCTTTTGCCACTGTTGTCTCCTTAGCATTTAAATTAAAAATAGATAAAAAAAATAAAAAAAATGATACCAAATATCTCATAAAAATCTCCATTTATAAAAATAAATTTATATTATGAAAATACTAGCATCAAAAAATCAATAAAAATTTAATTTTTTAAATTTTGATTTTGCCAATTTTCAATAATTTTTTTATAAGCTATAGCGCCGGGTTTAAGAGTCCTGATTTTTGTATCATGATCAAATTCAAAAAGGCCGAATTTTTGTAAAAACCCTTCATTCCATTCAAAATTATCCACTAAAGTCCAATAAAAATAGCCTCTAACATCATATCCATCTTCAATAGCTTTTGAAAGGGAATAGAGATACCTTTTAATAAAAACATCTCTATTCTTATCTTCTCTATCGGCTATTCCATTTTCTGTTATATAAATAGGAACATTTAATGATGATATCTCTTCAATTGCTTTATAAATACCTTCTGGATGAAATCTATAATGACAATCACTCATTACTTCATTTTCCAAACATGTTGATATAAAAGGTTCATAAATACTAGTTTGCATTGCTAAAAGTGGATGTGAATAATAGTTTAGCCCAACAAAATCCAAAATCTTTTCATCATCTATTTCAAAAGCCACATATGCTTGAGTGGGAATATAGAAATAAAACTTTTTTGTCTTTAAAAATCCCATTACCGAATCAGTAGTGATCATGTTAAGGTAATGAACAGGAATAGTTTCCAAAAGATTCCACCAAGAATACTGTTCAAATTTCAAAAGATTGTGAACAAGTCCAATTTGTACATTTTTACCATTAGGCATCTGTTTTAATGATTTATAAACATTTGTGTGAGCTAAAAGTAGATTTTTTAAAACTTCTGCTGCTTTTTGCAAATCTTTCTCTCCTGGAGGAAACATTCCCATAACATATCCGGTAAATGCATAAATGGCAGGTTCGTTGATAGTACACCAAAGTTTTACTTTTGAAGAGAGTTTTTCAAAAACAAATTTTGCAAATCTTTCAAAATATTGAATATTTTCTTCTTTTTCAAATGAGCCTTTTTCTTGAAACCACTTTGGATTTGTAAAATGATGAAGAGTAATCATTGGAGTAATATTATTTAATATAAGCTCATCTATAAGATCTTCATAATGTTTCAAAGCGTCTAAATCAAAGATTCCTTCTTCTGGCTCCAAAAGACTCCATTCAACTGAAAAACGATAAGAATTTAGATTAAAATCCTTCATCAATTTAATATCTTCTTTATAAAGATTGTAGTGATCGGTTGCAGAGTTTGATTTTTGATTTTGTAAAATTTTTGTAGTTTCGTCTTCATTTTTAGTATTTTCCCAATCGGCCCAATTATTATTAAAACATGTAGCTGATCCTGAATTTTGATATTCAGCGGTTGCACTTCCCCATAAAAAATTTTCCGGGAAACTTTTATAAAGATCATCAGTATTTATTTGCTCCCAATTCCAATCATGAGCAAAAACAGTTGAAAAAGTAAAAATAAATAAAATAAAGAACATAAATTTCTTAACCATCATAATATCTCCAAATTAGGTGAAGTATCTTAGGTTAATTAAATGAAATTATCAAAAAATTTCATAAATTTCTTTTAAAAATTGAGACAATAGAAATACAATTTCATTTTTTTTAAAAAATTAGGAATTTTTATGAAAGTTGCAGATTTAGAAAATATTACACAATCAGCAAAGTTTATTGATGAAAATATGTTCTATCCAATGTATTCATCTTTAAATACCCTCTCAAAAAAAACATCTGCTATTAGAATAATAACTCCAATAGTAATGCTATCAGATAGCATTATCAGTTTAGCTCAAACTATCTCATTTTTTTTTGAATGTATTATCAAAGGTTCTACAAATCTTTTTGGAATTTTTGTTAGTAACCACTGCAATCCCCTTCGAGGAGTTTTACAGTTAACAATAGGACCTTTGGCTACAGCTATAACTTTTATACCAATAATTGTTATTAGAACGATAAGAGTTGGTATACTATTTTTTCTAAATCCCATTAAATTTACAGAAAATGAGCTTTCAAAATTACTTGAAAAAAAGCAATTAGATTTGAAAAAAACTTAGTAAAACCATTTTTTTTATAAGATCAAATTTTTAATTAAAATATGGAAGAACGTATAACAAAACCAATAAAAAATGGCTAAAGCTACCTAAAAGAACAAAAACATGCCATATTGTATGAAAATAGGGAACTTTCTTATCTAAAGCAAAAAAGATTATTCCTAAAGTATAAAAAAGACCTCCTAAAAACAAAAAAACAATACCTTGCAGCGAAAGAGCTTGCAAAAGAGGTTTGATAGCTATTACAGCAGCCCATCCCATAAATAGATAAAATATGGCAGAAAGAATACTTAATTTAGGACCAAAAACAGCTTTAAATATAACCCCAATTAAACAAAGTCCCCACTCGAGACCAAACATTGTCCAACCAAAAGGTCCTTTTAAAACCAATAAGGCTATCGGCATATATGTTCCTGCTATAAGTAAATATATGCTAATATGGTCTAGTCTTCTAAAAATCTTTTTTGTGGTTTCATGATAGATCGCATGGTACAAAGTAGAATTTAAATACATAAAAATCAAAGCTGAGCCAAATATCGCGCTACTAACTACATGTCTAGTGGTTCCATATCTAACTGCTTGAAAAACTAAAAAAATCAAAGCAAAAATACTTAATAAAACACCCAGACCGTGAGTAATACTGTTAAATATTTCCTCTTTTATTGTTTGAAGCTTTCCGTTAGATCTAACTTGTTCATCCATAATAGATTTTTACCCTCTTAATAAGAATTATAGCTAAAAACAGATTCTTTGTCTTTATCTTTGATGTCATTTTCAAAAATTATTTCTTTACTCGAAATCTCAAAAATCCTTATAGATTTATTGATTTTGAAAAATCTCACAGTTTTATTAAGCTTTTTAGCTATTAAAATTTCGGCTAAAACGCCATCAGAAATTTCTCCAAAAACCCAAATCTCATCTGCTTTTTTTACTAAGGTATTATTAGATTTTCTGATTAGATTTCTATCAACTGTATCTAATAAAAAATATTCATGTAGCATGAAAGGATTTAAAGGAACTTTTTTATTATCAAATACAAATTTTGAAATATGCATTCTATAATAGAAAAGACTTTTAGACATTGCTGTATAAACAAGAGGCAAGTCTCCTTCTAATTTCATAGCTGGATGATTAAAACTCATAAGTTACCATTAAAAAATTTATTTTTCATTTAACTTAATAATTTGATGATCCTTTATTATAACCGTCAGAATGTCCCTTTGAATAACCTCTAGAATGTCCATCATAATGTCCATTACTATATCCCAAATTATATTGCTCTATTGCATAATTGTGCAGCTCTTTTAAAAGATTCTCCAGACTAATTGGTCTTGCAAATGCGCATTTCTGTGAGTTTAGATTGTTAATATGAAATTGATAATGATCAAAAGCAATTTTGCTATTTTCGCTTAAACTGTCTAAACAAAAAGGATAATTGTTCTTATTTTCAATAGTTACAAGATCATTTACATACCACTGATCTTTTCTCCATGAATATTTTTCATCCTTTATAACATCAATGCTATGCCACCATTCACTCCAGGTTTGAGCTCTATAACAAAAATTAAAAAGCACCCAAATTGAATCATCCTCCAAAATCAATGCATAGGTATTCTTAATCCGGACTGTGCTTTTTATTGCTATAGGATTTTCATTGGAAAAAAGAGATATTGATGAAAATATTAAAAGAAAAATAAAAAATTTAAAATATTTCATAATTCAACCCAAAG
>JAFGQY010000014.1 GCA_016935395.1 Parachlamydiales bacterium | reverse complement strand
CATCATCAATTACCATGTTAAATTTCGCATCAGAAAATAGATAGTTGCCCTTCATTTTTAAAAATAGGGCTTCTTTTTTCTTTATCTCAATATTTTGAAATTTACAAAAATCATCTTTGATATCTAAAGCAATATTTCCATCAAAATCATCCAAATGAATTTTTTCAACTAAAATCTGTGAATTATCTTTATAGGCTTTCAAGTAAAAACGCTCAAAATTAGAATTTAAAATTTTTAATTTTTTAGATAAAAATTCAAATGTTAATTTTTTCGTATCATCGAGAAAAATTTGATATTTAATATCGCCATTTGTATATGAATTTTTCAAAAAGTCTAAATTTAAATTTTTAAAATCCAAAAAGTTCAAATCTATTAAAAACTGCAATTTTGAAAAGAAAGAATAAAAACTTTCATTTTGTTTAAAATTCAACTGATCTATTGAAAAATTTTCATTTAAAACTAAATCAAGATTAGTTAAATCTTCAGAGAAAAAGTGTGATTTTTTACTTAATTTTAATTGATACTTATTATCAATTTTTAAAAGCTTTCCTTTTATTCTAAAAATATCAAAAATATTTTTTTCTAATCTCATATCAAAAGAATAATTTTGATTTTTTTTAATAAAAATTGGGCAATTTAATTTTAAAATCTTATTATTTAGGTTTAAATCTGCAGTAAATTTATCAATAATTTCAAATTTATCATCAAAAGAGCTATACCTGGCTTTAGCAAAAATATTTTCCAATTTAGAAAATTTATTTACCTGATAGAAAGCATCTTTAATATTTAATTCAATATTCCAAGAAGTTTGAAGCTTGTCTGAAAAAGCCAATGAAATTTCACTTTTTCCAAAAATTGATCCCTCTAATGGTAAGTCAGAAGAAAAATCAAATTTTTTAGAGAAGTTCTGAAAAGATTTGATTGAAGAGTTGAATTCATTAACTGTGATTTTTAGAAGTGGGCATTTTTTTCTAAAATCAAAACAAACATTTCCATCTAAATTTACATCTAAAGCGCTGCAGTTTGGTAATTTCGCATATAGAACATTATCCATTACATCAATTTTACTATCTTTTAGATCAAACAACAAATCATATTTAGATAGTTTGCAACTACCCTCGAATTTAGGAAAATATGTAAAAAGTTTATTATTTTGATAAATGGCTTCAATGCACTTTTTATCTTCAAATATATGATTATTTATATTCCCGATATTTTTTATTGAAACGTCAATATAATCATTTTTATATTTTAAATTTTCACCTTTAATCTGACAGGTAAGTTTTTCATTTTTATAAAAAACAAAAAGATTAGCAAGCCCATCAATATCTAAATTATAATCAAAAATTTTGGGCCACTTATGTAACTTAACTTTTTCAGCTCTTATCCAAAATGAGCTAATAGAATTTTTAAAATCCTGAAAGTTAAAAACAAAAGCTTTATTTAATGCAAATTCAAAAACAGCATCCTGATTATCTTCAATTTGGACATTACCGCTACATTGATATTTTTGATTTCTTCTTAAACAGGTCATAATAACTGAAAAATCATCTTTAAAATGTTTCAGCTTGCCTTTTGTTTTAGAAAGCATATTAAAATTCTCTATATTGCCATCAAATGTAATTTCACTTTTCATATTGTTAATAAATAAAGAGGCATAAGATGACTGAAAATTTCCGTCAGCAATAAGCATTTGGGTATTAAAATCTGTTATTTTATTACCATTAATATCAAAATAAGCTGAGTAAATCTTTAAATCTGAAAAAAATTTATCCCAAAAATTTTCATGTTTTAAATTAAAAGAACTTTTATCTTCAAGCTTCGAGATAAACCCTTTAAAATTTTTAAAAATTTCAAATTCAAAGTTATTAAGTTTTAAATCAGATAAATTTACTTGTTCAAAACCAACCTTTGAAAATTTTGCATCAGCTATTAAATTTATTTCTCCATTTAAAAATTTAGCTTTTTTAACTTCTGGAAATACTTTTGATAAAACATCTTGAAAAGCCGAAGCTATATGAGGCATTAAATTATCAAATTGTACAGATAACAAGTAATCATCTTTTTCAATTTGTTTTGTTTTTAAAGATATTTTATTTGAAAGATCATCGAATGAAAAATTTAAATCTAGCCAGTTTGAATCGGAAGAAGAAAAAAATGCTTTTGAGAAAATCTCAAAATTGAACTTTTTGAAATTCTCCCCTTTCCCCAAAAAATTCATTTTAAATCCAAACCCCGGATTAAAAGATAAAAACCCGGAAATATCTGTCAAAACTGTTTTATTTGGTGAAATAACACTTAAATTATCAACTTCAGCTCTGAGTCTAGTAGATTTTAAAATATCATTTTTCAAGAAATCTAAATAAATAGAATCAAAAATTTCATTGTTACAATCCGGGTATTCTAATTCGAAATGCAATTTGTCCATTTCACATGTTAAGTCTGTATTTAAATTTTTAGCTTTTAGCTTTACTAAATCTAAATTAGCATAAAAATTTGTCAGCTTATCATTTTCGATATCAACTACCATTAGACCATTTGCTTGTCCATCAATCTCTTCAAATATTTTTTTATTAAAAAAACTTAAAAGATCATTTAAATGAAAAACCTCTATCTCATCCAAAGTTGTTCTAAAACTGATCTTTTTATTTATCCTGTTGATGTCGATTGGTATTATTTTTTCTTTATCAAAGCTAATTTGAAATTTTGATAAAAAAGCATCTTTTTTCAAAAAATCAAAATAGACAATTTTTTTTTCATTTTCTTTATTTAAAAGATTTATCTGTCCGTTTTCGATCTTTAGTGTATAGCTAAAAATTTTTGACTTATTTGCAGGGTGTATTTTTAATTTCAGATCATCTTTTTTAAAAAGAGATATGTTGGGATTTTTTACTAAAATATCTGCCGTAATTTTCGGTTTAATTATCTTATAATTTATTAAAAGATCAATTTCATCTGTATGAGCTAAAGTTCTATTTTTATCAAAAAAAAATACATCTTTTAATATTATTGTCTTATTACGAATTTTATAAGTTTTAAAAGATATGTTATGATTTGTTAATTTTTTAGAAGATATTTTAATTAAAGATGTTAATGACCAATTAAAAATTGGTTTAGCTGAAAAAATAACAATTATAAAGCAAAAAATAAAAATCAGAAGTTTTTTATAATTAAAAGGCTTTTTTTTTGTTTTCTTATTTTTTTTTTGCATAAAGACTATAAAATTTTCAAAAGATATATTTTACTAAAACATAGAATTTAGATCTAAATAATCATTTAGAAATTTTTTTCTCATATTCTTCTAAACTCATCAATTTATTAAATTCATCCAAATTTTTAACTTTTACTTTAAAAAGCCACCCTTCTTCTTCAGGTGATTTATTTAAAATTTCTAAATCTTTTAAAATCTTATTATTAGTCTCCACTATTTTACCGGAAACAGGACTATGAACATCAACCGCAGCTTTATTTGACTCGACAACACAAACTTCCTGGTTAGCTTTAACTTTTTCATGAATTTTAGGAAGAGTCAGATTCACAACTTCGCCTAAATGCATTCTACCAAAATTTGTAATTCCTACAGTTACAATGTCATTATTAATTTCTCCCCATTCATGAGTAGAAGAAAACTTCATAAATTACCTCCAAATTGACCTTAAAGCAATAATATTAAATAAACATAGAAAAGAGAAAGGAAAATTTAATCTTTTAAACTAATTTCAGCCCAAAGATGTGGACTTTTTTCAATAATATGTTCATCAAGTGAAATATTAAAAGTCTGGGCAGGTTGCAAATATCTATTAATCCTGTAGCAAAAAGATATATTATTTCTCTCATTCAAATTAAAACCAAAAAGAACTTTATTTGGTAAAAAAGCCTCAATAAAATAAGATTGTGGTTTAATTTTAGAAGATACTATAAAATCATTGGGATCAGCAATTTTATGCATATCATCGATTCTAAATTTAGTCACTTCTTTTGCTTGATGTCCCTTTTTTTCTTCAGGAAAAAAAACAAAATGGTGACAAAATTTCGTAATATATCCTTGAGTTTTTAAAGACCTTGTATCTATAAATATTTCTACGCTATCTCCTCTTCTATATTCTTCAAAGTTTATTTTAGAAAAAGGATGTGATACCTCAAAATAAAAATAGATCCCATCTTTTGAAAAGGCCATATAAACATCAGCAAATTTTTCTTGATTAAGAAATTTTTCAAAAGATGGCAACAAATTATTTTTATTAATAAGCATAGATAGCGAAGTAATTTTATTTACACTAATTTTCAAATCCAAAAAATTTAATGCTTTAATACTCGATATATTATCAAACATCTTTTTTTGTTTCTTTGATTGGCAAAACAATTGAGTTATTATTCATAATCTGTTTCAAAAGCTTTTTAGTAATAATCTCATGCATCTCTAAGCTAATGGCTTTTTTAGCTTGATTCACTTCATCTTCCATTATTTTTGCATCTTGAAAATCTTTTAAATAAACAAATTCAATATTTGCATTATTTTTCAATTCAATATTTGAAAAACTATTTTCTTTTAAAGAAAAAGCAATTTTTTGAAGATCGCTTTGCTCTTTTGATCTTTGAATAGTTTTAGCCTCTTTTATAAGTCTCCACTGATCGTTAATATTACTTAGATAGTTTAAGTCATTTTGAATGTTATTTTTAAGATCATTTACATAAGAAAAAAGTCTATATTTTGCAAGATCGTTTAAATTGCTGCTTTTTATATTGCACTTAGATTTAATTTCATCAAAAACATCTTGAAAAGCTAAAGAAAATACTTTTGTTTTAGCATTATCAAATGAAAGAAACTCACCTTGCGAATTTTTGAATTTATCTGCGTGAGTTATTTTAAAATCTTCATATTTTGATTTAAGATAGTTATTTAAACTATCATCTATAATTTTTTCTTTTCTTGCTCTTTCAAAACTAATCAAATATTTTTCGCTGTCTCTTTTCATTACAACTACTGAATAAAAATTCTCATTATCCTGAGTGTATTTTTCAATAGAATCATTTGTTGAAATTAGTTCAACAAATTCATCCGGATTTTTTAAAGAATTTAAAGGCAGTTTTGGATTTTTCAAGTTAATATTTAAATCCAATTCATTTTCAGTAGCTTCAGCTAAAGAGGTATCTATTAACTCTTTTTTGTCTTTTAGCATTTCAAGCCTTGAAAAAGAATCCACCTGATCTTTTTTAGCAAAGTCAAGTTTATCTAAAATTTTTAATTTTTCTTCTTTTGTAATAGCATTTGATATAAAGAAAAATTTATCTTTCAATTTCATCCAATTTGCATCTTCCAGTTGCCAAGAATACATATCTTGAACTTTTATTTTCAAAGCTGCTTTTTGAAGATTTGTATGTTTTAATTTTATTGAATATCTTTTTTCAATCAGTTCAGGATAATTTTTTTCAATTTCTTCAGTTTTTAAAAATTCATTTGGAAGATCCAAAGGATTTTTCTTGTCTGTTGTAGCTAAAAGATACATTTCTAATTTCATTAGATCATCTAAATTATTGATTTGAAGGCTATCTTTTAAGCTAAAATGAATAATATTAGCTTCTTTAGATGAAAATAAATTAAAATCTTTTTGAGCTAAATTATCCATCAAAACATTATCAGATACATCTTTATAATATTTTCTAAAAAGTAATACTTTTTGCCAGATATCTACTGCATTTTTTTCGTTTAAACCAAGTGATTGAAGCTGCTTTGAAAAATAATCATTTGTTGCGCCGGTGATATTTAACTGTTTTAAAGAAACATTTAAATTATTAATTAAATCATCCAAAGCTTCTTGTTTTGTAACCGAATATCCTTTTTCTTCAGCTAAAGAAGCTACATTTATGATAAACTGACTAATTAGATCGACAAAATCTTTTGAAAACCACTCAAATGTATTTTTAAAACCAAACATATTTAAATCATCTTGATAAAGTCTGATGTCAGGTTGAATATTTTGTGTATGTCTTTCTTGATAGACCATCATTCTTCTTGCAAGTTCTGCCGGGACTTTTGACTGCTCAACATAAAGATCGATAAGCAATGATAGATAATTTTCATTAATGAGAGTTTCTTTTTTTAATACTTCTAATTTTTCAGAAATTTTTGGGTTAAACTTATCCCAAATATTTTTTATTGAAATATTTGAATCATAAAAATGTCTAAAAGGAACGTATCTTTTTATTTTTTCATGATTTTTTTCTAAAAATGGTTTGAATACATCAAAGTAATTTTGTATAAAGACTTTAGCTAAATCAGATCTCAAAAAGTCATTTTTAATAACGCCATCATTTAAAAGGTTAATCGCAAAGCTACTTTGGTTTGAAGAGTTGATATCTTCTGCGTCTGTTGTAAGAAAATAGGACATAAGCTCAACATCAGATAAATTAATTTTTTTTCCATTTATGGAAGTTGCAATCTGTTTATCTTTTTTCTTGCTAAAAGTCGAAGAGCCGGCTACTTTTTGAGTTCCAAAAAACGAAAAAGTTACAATTATGAAAAAGGCAACAAATATGAAAAAAACACGTTGATTCTTTCTAAAAAATTTTAGCATTTTAATTTAGCTCCTTACTAGTAGGCTTTGGCAAAAATAGCCTTATGTTTAGTTTTCTTTTTACAAAAAATACATTCACCTTCTTTAGTATCCTGATTTAAAGGCAAACATCTTACAGTTACAGACAGATCTTTCTTTACTTTTTCCATTTCTTTATCATTTAAGCAGTAATGGCTTAATGCAAAACCGCCATGAATTTCCTTATCATTTTTAGGTGTAAAAAATTTAACAAAATCATCTAAATTATCAATATTTTTAGTATTATCTTCTAATTGTTTTTTTGCTTTTTCAAACAATTTTGTTTGCATATCATCTAATATAGGCACAATATTAGTAAGAAATTCATTGGTTTTTAAACTTTTTTTCTCAAAATTATCTCGTCTTAAAAAAAATACTGAATCGTTTTGAATATCTTTTAAGCCTATTTCAACAATTATAGGTACTCCCTTTTTTATCCACGACCATTTTTTCTCTCCCCCTCTAATATCTTTAGTATCGATATCCACTACCATATTTAAACCGTGATATTTTATGTTTTCAAGGTCATCTTTAAGTTTCTCGCAAATGGAAAAAATTTCTTTTCTGGTTTCTTCTTTGTGGATAACAGGCAATATTACTATTTGAGTTGGAGCAATTTTTGGAGGCAGGATCAATCCATCATCATCCGAGTGGACCATCACAATAGCTCCGATAAGCCTTGTTGTTACGCCCCAAGATGTTGTATAAACATATTTTATTTTACCATCTTCATCAGAAAATTTAATATCGGATGATTTGGAAAAGTTTTGCCCCAAATAGTGTGAAGTTCCACCTTGAATTGCTTTTTTATCCTGCATCATCGCTTCAAAGCAGTAAGTATCGACAGCGCCAGGGAATTTTTCGTCTTCGGTTTTTTTACCAAGAATTACAGGTATAGCTAAGTATTTTTCCATAAAGTCTTTGTAGACGTTAAGCATTTTAAAAACTTCAGCTTCTGCTTCTGCTTCCGTTTGATGAGCTGTATGACCTTCTTGCCATAAAAACTCGGTTGTTCTTAAAAAAAGTCTTGTTCTCATTTCCCAACGAACAATATTTGCCCATTGATTAATCAATAGAGGTAGATCTCTATATGATTCAATCCATTTTGAAAACATTTCCCCTATTATCATTTCAGAAGTCGGTCTAACAACTAAAGGTTCTTCTAATTTAGAATCTTCAGCAGGCACTAATTTTCCATCTTTTTTCTCAAGTCTATGATGAGTTACTACAGCGCACTCTTTAGCAAAACCTTCAACATGCTGAGCCTCTTTTTCCAAAAATGAAAGCGGCACAAATAGAGGAAAATAGGCATTTTTATGTCCCGTTTTTTTGATTTTATCATTTAAGACTCTTTGAATATTCTCCCAAATTCCATATCCCCAAGGTTTTATAACCATACAGCCTCTAACGGGAGAATGCTCGGCTAAATCTGCAGATTTAACAACTTGTTGATACCACTCTGGATAATCTTCCTCTCTTGTAGGAGTAATTGCTGTTTTCATTTTCGACATAAAAATATGATCCTAAAATTTCATTTTAAAGCTTAGTATACACAGATTTTGAAAAATTGGAAATTTTTAAGATAATATTTTTGAAAAATTTTCGATAAGACTTTTTTTAACAATATCTCTTTTCTCTTCTATATTACCTTTATCGAAAATAGCAAATGAGCTGTTTTTAATAGCTTTGGCAATATTTTTTTCTAACAAAACCTCTTCTAAATAAGTAATATCGGGCTCAACTAGGCATATGCTTGCCTGATGTAAATATCCCAGCTTCTTTCTTCTTTGAGCAGCTCCCAGTATTTTTTTACCTTTATAGACAATATCATATTTTGTAGGTTTTGCCATACAAAAACTATCAAAAAAGTTAATATCTTCATTAACTTTTTCTTCTTTTAAAAGTTCACTATCATTCAAAAAAAAGTTTTTTATCGAACTTAGTGTTATTTCATTTACAAATTGATAGTTTTTTAAAGGATCTAAAAAAAAGTTTTTATTATTTTTTGGCATCAAAAAAGAAAATGCTATATCCCATATATGAAATACTATCCCTCCACCCGTAGGTCTTTTAGCAATTGATAATTTTTTTTCTTTAGCTTTTTTTAAATCTAAAAACTTTTCAATATCGATAAAATATCCATAGGTTAGGCTGGTTTCCTCCCAATCATAAAAATGTAAAATCGGATCATTTGATAGATTGTCTAATAGATTTTGATCTATTAGCATATTTTTTTGAGCTGAATTTTTGTTTGTATCAATTATTTTTAACATTTATATAGGT